>JBFWOE010000083.1:0-13273 GCA_050250695.1 Burkholderiales bacterium | reverse complement strand
AATCCTGCTCCTGCACCCTGACATTCATAGCATCACCCTCCGGTGACCGGCGGAAAAAAAGCCACCTCGTCGCCATCCTTCAGCGGTACATCCGCAGCAGCGACATCCTGGTTCACTGCCGCGCGCAGGTTGCGGCCTTCCCCCATTTCGATCGCCCACGCGCCGCCGCGCTGCGCGAGATGTGCGCGCAGTGCGCCCAGCGTGTCCACGCCTGCCGGCAGCGCGAT
The DNA here is from genome assembly GCA_050250695.1 of Burkholderiales bacterium. Taxonomy (GTDB): domain Bacteria; phylum Pseudomonadota; class Gammaproteobacteria; order Burkholderiales; family SG8-41. The sequence continues at coordinate 13,046 of JBFWOE010000083.1, read as the reverse complement.
CTGCTCGCGGCCGCTGCCCAGCGCCTCTCGCAGCCGCGCGAAATACAGCAGCGTGATCATCGCCCGCCTCCGCGCAGCCCGACATGCTTCAGGATGAATTCGGCAATCGGCTGCGGCGCGTTGAGGTCGAACTGCGGCAGTTTTGTTTCCACCTTCGCATCGCTGGCCACGGCAATGATGTTGGCGTCGTGCGGATGAAGCAGCGATTCCCCGGTCTGCGCGCGGTAGATCTCGAGCTTGGGAATGCTCTCGTGTTTGAAACCCTCGACCAGCAGCAGGTCGCAGGGCGACAGGCGCTCAATCTGCTCGGTCAACCCCGGTTCAGGCGCACCGCGCAATTCGTGCATCAGCGCCCAGCGCCGCGACGAGGTCACCAGCACCTCGGTGCAGCCGGCATGCCGGTGACGATAGGAATCCTTGCCCGGCTGGTCGACATCAAAGGTGTGATGGGCGTGTTTGATCAGCGACACCTTCAGGTCCAGTTGAGTGAACAGCGGAATCAGCTTTTCGATCAGCGTGGTCTTGCCGCTGCCTGAATAACCGGCGAAGCCGAAAATTTTCATGCCCTGAATTCTCCTGTTATCGCCAATCTTACCAGCGCACCGTCCGGTTCCTGCGCCCTAGGCGGGTTTTGCCGGAGTACGCGATTCGTCGGCCGGCATCAGGTGTATCCCTTCGGCGAGCAGGGACACAGTGATGTCCACACCCTGTGTGATGCCGTTGCGGCGCGCAGTATGCGCGGGCACATTCAGGAACAGCGGCGGCCGGTCGGAACCGTTGACGGCCACCGTCAATGCCACGTTTTCGCCCAGCGGCAGGCATTCCAGCACCGTGCCGGATACCGGATTCTCGCGTTCGCCGCGCGACGGCCGGTCGCGCCGGTGCAGCACCAGATGACCCTGCGGAATCGCCCAGGTCACCTGTTGTCCCTCCTTGAAATCCGTCTGTAACCGCGCCTCGAGACGATGCCTGCGCCACTCGATGACGGTAACGCCACGCCCTGCATCATGCGCAATCACACCGGCACGGAACACGTTGCGCAAACCGACGAGCTGCGCGACTTCCACGGTGTCCGGCCGCATCATCACTTCGTGCGGAACGCCGGACTGCAAGGTACGCCCTTGGTGGAGCACGCACAGCCGGTCGGCCAGCATCAGCGCTTCATCAAGATCGTGGGTCACCAGGATCACCGGCATCGCCAGTTCGCGGCGCAGTTCGGCCAGTTCACGGTAAAGCCTTTGCCGCGTCGCGCGGTCCACCGCGGAGAACGGCTCGTCGAGCAGCAGCACCCGCGGTTGGCGCGCCAGCGCGCGGGCAACCGCAACCCGCTGCTGCTGGCCGCCGGACAGCACTGCAGGCACGCGGTGCTCAAGCCCGGTAAGCCGCACCCGTGCCAGCACGTCGCGGGCGCGGTTTTCGCGCGCGGACGCGGGCAGATCGAGCATGGCTTCCATCACGTTGTGCAACGCACTCAGATGCGGAAACAGGGCGTAATTCTGGAATACATATCCGACGCGGCGCTTGCGGGCCGGCACGAATATCCGGCGTGCGTCGTCGAACCAGCACTCGCCGCCGCAATCGATCGTGCCTCGCCGGACCCGCAGCAATCCGGCAACGGCACGCAGGATGGTGGTCTTGCCGCTGCCGGAAGGTCCGACCAGCGCCAGCACCTCGCCGGGCGCACAGGCGAGTTCGGCGTCCAGCGGGATCGGCCCCGGTTGTTGCAGCCGGACGCGGATGGCGTCAGCCATGACGGTGCGACCGATTGCGCGACGAAGTGAAATAGGCGGCGCCGATGGCCAGCAGAGAAATCAGCAGCAACGCAGCTGACATCAGTCCGGCGCCGGCCGTATCGAAGGCCTGCACACGGTCGTAAATGGAAATGGCGATGGTCTTGGTCTCGCCGGGAATGTTGCCTCCGACCATCAGCACCACGCCGAATTCGCCCAGCGTGTGCGCAAACGTCAGCACTGCCGCCGAGAGTACGCCCTGCCAGGCCAGCGGCAATTCGATGCGCCACAAGGTGCGCCAGCGGCTCAACCCGCAGCAGGCCGCGGCATCACGCACTTCCGGCGCGATGGCTTCGAAGCCGCGCTGCATGGGCTGGATCGCGAACGGGATGTTGAATATCACCGAGGCAATCAGCAGTCCCTCGAAACTGAACACCAGCGGCCGGCCGAACGCGGATTCGTAGAACTGGCCGAGGGGCGAAGCGCCGCCCATCGCCACCAGCAGGTAATAACCCAGCACCGTCGGCGGCAGCACCAGCGGCAGCGCCAGAAGGGCTTCGACCCAGGCCTTGCCGCGAAAATGATGCACCGCCAGCGCCCGCCCGCCCCAGACGCCCAGCGGCAGCAGGATCAGCACCGTCCAGGCCGCAAGTTTCAGTGACAGGTTGAGCGCATTCCAGTCCATGATTTATTTCACCGGATCCCCGGGCAATGTGAAACCATGCCGCACCAGGATTTTCCGCGCTGCCGGTTGCTGCAGATAGACATAGAACGCGCGCGCAGTCGCGCCCGCTCCCTTGACCAGCACCATCTGCTGGCGCAGCGGCTTGTGCAGTTCTGCCGGCAGCAGCACGTATCGCCCCAGTTTTGACACGCTCGGTGAAAGCGCCAGGGAATAGGCAAAAATGCCGCCCTGCGCCGAACCGCTGGCGGCGAACTGCGCCGCCTGCGATACGTTTTCGCCGAGCACCAGCCTGCCCTTCAGGCCGTCCCACAAGCGCAGCGTGCGCAATGCCTCCTCCGCGGCCCGGCCATAGGGGGCATGTTCCGGATTGGCAATCGCAAAACGGCTGATCCGGTTCGCCGCGAGCGCAGCCTTCAGCCCAGCTGCCCCGGCATCCACTTGCAGCAATGACGCTGCGGGCGCAAACAGGACGATGCGTCCCACGGCGTAGGGCATGCCACGGTCTTCCGTTTTGCCGGCATCGTGCAAACGAAACACGAATCCTTCATCTGCAGACAGAAACACCTGGAACGGCGCGCCTTCCGAAATCTGCCGGAAATAATTTCCGGATGACCCGAACGACAGGCGCACTTCCCGTCCGGCATCCGCGCGAAAACGCGCGGCTATCTCTTCCAGCGCAAACTTCAGATCCGAGGCTGCGGCAATCGCTGGTGCATCGACCTGCGCGCGGGTTATTCCGCAAAAACAGAAAAGTATAAATAAAAACAAATACTTATTAATTTTCACTGCGCATTCCCAAAGGCAGGCAGACATTGCGCGTACCGCCCGACGTCAGCGCCACTGCGGTCACCGCAACGTCCACGCCATAAAGCCGCCGCAGATTCTCCGCGGTCATCACAGCATCCGGCGCGCCGCTGGCCATCAGATGACCGTCATGCAGCATCACCACCTGATCCGCGCAGAGAAAGGCATGGTCGGGATCGTGAGTCGACAGCAGCACGCCGATGCCTTCGTCAGCGAGCGCGCGGATGCGTTCAAGTACGCGCACCTGGTTGCCAAAATCCAGATTTGCGGTCGGTTCGTCCATCACCACCATGCGCGCATCCTGCGCCAGCGCGCGCGCAATCAGCGTGAGCTGGCGTTCGCCGCCGGAAATTTGGGTATAGGCAGCATCGGCCAGATGCGCGATGCCCATGCGCCGGATCGCATCCAGCGCTGCCGCATGGTCGCGCGCCGAAGGCGCCGCGAACAGCCCCATGTGGGCGACACGCCCCATCAGCACGATATCGCGAACCGAGAACGGGAAAAACGCGCCGTGTGCCTGCGGCACGTAACTGACCTGGCGCGCCACCGCATCGCGCGACAAAGTCCGCGAGTCTTCGCCGTTGACCAGCACACTGCCGCCCTGCGGCGGCAGCAGGCCGAGCAGGGTCTTGAACAGCGTGGTCTTACCACTGCCGTTGGGCCCGAGCAGGCACAGCACTTCGCCGGCAGCCAGTTCCAGAGTCACCCCGCTGCCGATGCGCCGGCCGGGATAGCCGAAAGACAGGTCGCGCGCAACCAGTGTCGCCGCGGACTTGTTCATTGCCAGCTCCTGCGCGCGGTGGCAAGTTGCCACAAAAACAGCGGTGTGCCGACAAAGGCGGTCAGCACCCCCAGTGGCACTTCGATGCTGGCGATGGTGCGCGCCAGCGTATCCACAGCTACCAGGAATCCGGCGCCGAGCAGCACCGACACCGGCAGCAGCCGGGTGAAATCGGGGCCGGTCAGCAGCCGCGCGAAATGCGGGATCACCAGCCCGATCCAGCCGATCACGCCGGAAATGGCCACCGCCGCGGAAGTCATCAGGGTCGCGCCGACGATCACCGCGATGCGGATGCGCGCGGTCGGCACACCCAGCGCGCGCGCCTCCTCGTCGTCCAGCGACAGCACGTTGATGCGCCATCTGAGCAGCCACAGCGGCAGCAGCCCGATCAGCAGCAGCGGCGTGGCAGCCCACATGTCGCGGGCGTCGGTGGACGCCAGGCTGCCGAGCAGCCAGAAGGTGATCGCCGGCAACTGGTTGTAGGGATCAGCGAGATATTTCATCAGCGCAACGCAGGCGCCGAGCAACGCGCCCAGCACCACGCCTGCGAGCACCAGCACCAGCAGCGGATCGTGGCCGCGCACGGATTTTGCAACGAAATACACCATGCCCACCGCCAGCAGTCCGCCGGCAAAGGCCATCGACTGGATCATCACCACGCCCAGCGACAGGAAAATCCCGAGCACCGCCCCCACCGCAGCCCCGGCTGACACGCCAAGGATATCGGGCGACACCAGCGGGTTGCGGAACAGGCTCTGGTAGGCCGCGCCCGCTGCGGCCAGCGCCGCACCGACCATCAGCGCCGCCAGCACGCGCGGGCCGCGGATCTGCAGCACCACGGCTTCGACGGTGGCGTCCAGTCCGCTGACCCCGCCGCTGGCCCAGGCCCAGAGCACGCGCACGAGGTCGGGCAACGTTACCGGATAACGACCGAGGGAAAACGCCACTGCGACGACGGCGAGCAGGATCGCGCACGCCGCAGCCAGCGTAACGGACAGGCGCAGGTTCATCGCGCTGATTGCGGCGAAGTCAGCAACTGTTCGAGCTGTGCGTCGGTAGGTGCCTGATGGTAGAACCGGCTGTAGAAATCACGCACGATGGGCCGCAGGTCTTCGCTGAAAACCTCAGGATACAGCACCCGCGCCAGCCAGCGCAGGCCGATCAGGCGGTTCAGCGATGGTGGAAAATCGATCCAGCCGAACGGCAGCCCCGGCGCAAGATGGAAGCGCCCCGCACGGATCGCCGGCATGGCGCTCCACACCGGATGCACGCGAGCCGATGCATAAAAATTCGCATCGATGGTGATGATCACGTCGGGATTCCACTGCAGCACCTGCTCCACCGAAACCTGCACCATGCCGCCACGGCCCAGTTCGGCCGCCACGTTGCGCGCACCGGCCTGCTCCAGGGTTTCCATGTTGATCGAGCCGGCCAGCCCGGTGTTGAGCCCGCGCGGTCCGCGGCCGTAATACACGCGCGGGCGCCGCTCCGCAGTTATCCCCGCAATGCGCGCATTGATATCGGCCAGCGTATCGCGCGCATACCTTGCCAGCGCTGCGGCACGCGCAACTTCCCCTGAAATGTCGCCGAACTGCACGATGACATCAGCCATGCGGTCGAAATCGCCGTCGAGCAGCAGGTACGGGATGCCGGTCTGTGCCTGCACGCGGTCGGCCAGGGATACGTAGGTGTCGCGGATCGCACCGTAATCGACGATCAGGTCGGGTTTCGCCCTGAGCACGATTTCGACATTGGCAGTGTTGCCGCGACCGGTCAGCCTGCCGTGCGCCGGCATGTCGGCGTAACGCGGCGCGACAAACGGCCGCTCGGCGTCGCGAAACGGCGAGGTCCAGCCGATCAGCTTGTCCGGCGCCACCGCAAACGCCAGTACGCTGGCCGGAGGTCCCGCCGCATAGATGCGTTCGACCTTCTGAGGCAACATCACCCGGCGCCCGGCACCGTCAATCACCGTGCGCCTGACCTGTCCGCGTGCAATGCCCGGCAGCAGTGCGGCGATTGCCGCGGCCCCCAGCAGATCGCGGCGCTGCGGGTCAGGCGCCATGGTCAGAGTTTCAGCCAGCCGCGACGCGCGATGTACAGCAGCACGATGCCGAACAGGAAAGCGACGCCGACATTCCAGATCGCCAGCGCCGCAGTGCCCAGGGTGACAAAACGCTCACCCTTGTCGCGCGAAAAATCGCAGGAGCCCAGGGCCAGCTGCAGTCCGGCCAGGAACAGCATCACGCCCAGCGCGGGTTGCGGAAACAGCCGCAGCAGCACCGCCAGCGAATCGCTGAACCCCAGCGCCAGCACGATCAGGAACAGCCCGAGGATGACGGGTGCGCCACCGCTGCGTGCGCCGAAGCTGACCTGTGCCGCCATGCCGCCGGCGCCGTGGCACATCGGCACCGCACCGATGAAACTGCCCAGCGTATTCATGATGCCTGTAGACAGGGCCGCCTTGCGTTCAGTCATCGGCCGGTCAGGAAATTCCTTGTTGTTGAATTCCACCGGCGCCAGCACCGCATTGCCCAGCGTCAGCGGCACCTGCGGCAACGCCAGCAGCACGATGCCGGTGAACACCGCTTCCCATGAAATATTGCCGAAAGGCCATGCCGGCAGCGCAAGTCCCGGTCTTGTTGCAGCCAGCGCGCCGGCCATCGTGCTGTCGGCCAGCAGCGCCCAGACCACGCCGCTGACCAGGATCAGCAGCATGGCGACGATCGCCTTGCGCGCCAGCAGCAGGATGGTCAGCAACAGCAGCGGCGCGGCAAACCACGCGGCGGTGGCCATCATCTGCGTGCCCTGCAGCATGAATGCAATTCCAAGGCCCAGCGTGATGCCGATGATCACCGGTCGGCCGATCCAGCGGATCACCCGTTCCGCAGCGCCGGTGATGCCCAGCGCCAGCCAGATCACCCCGGTTGCCAGCGCGGCGACGGCAACCGCCTCCGGAGTGATGGTCGCGGTCTGCGCGGCGCCCGCGATCGACACTGCGCCTATGGCTTTCATTGGCTGCATGGCCATCGGGGTATGAAAATACAAGCCGGTGGCGACCAGCGCCGCGCCGAAACCCAGCAGCATGCCGACCGGCGCAACGCCGACCACGGTGACATAGGCCAGCAGGAAGGGCACCAGCGTGCCCAGATCACCAAACGCGCCCGACCACTCGCGGCTGTCGAAAAACAGTCGCTTAGCAGCCGCCGGCTTCGGATGGCCGGTTTGCGCATCCGCCATGTGAATCTCCCTCCTCAGGGGGCCATGCTAACGCATGGCCGCCGGGATGAACATCGCGAGGCGATCAGCGTTTTGCGTTCGGAAAAAACAGCTGGTCGGCGCCGATCTTGTAATCGGCAACAACCTTCTGGCCTTCAGCGGAAACCACCCAGTCGACAAAAGCCTGGCCCATGTCTTTCTTCACGTGTTTATGTTTCGCCGGATTAACCAGCATGATGCCGTACTGGTTGAACAACCTCTTGTCGCCCTCCACCACGATGACCAGGTTGCCGCGGTTCTTGAACGACAGCCAGGTGCCGCGATCGGTGAAGGCATAGGCATTCATGCCAGCCGCCGTGTTCAGCGTCGGCCCCATGCCGGAACCGGTTTCGCGGTACCAGCCGCCCTTGCCGGTCTGCGGATCGATGGCGGACGCCTTCCACAGCCGCAATTCGGCGGCATGGGTACCGCTCTTGTCGCCGCGCGAGGCAAAAGGCGCCTTCGTCTGCGCAATTTTTTTGTAAGCAGCGACGATGTCCTTGCCGCCGGCGATTTTCGCGGGATCGGTTTTCGGCCCGACCAGCACAAAATCGTTGTACATGACCTCGAAGCGTTTCACGCCGAAACCATCGGCAACGAATTTCTCCTCCGCCACCCTGTCGTGGACGAACACCACGTCGGCGTCACCGCGGCGCCCCATGTCCAGCGCCTGCCCGGTGCCCTGCGCCACCACGCGCACCTTGATCCCCGTTTTTTTCTCGAACACCGGCAGCATGTGCTTGAACAGCCCCGACTGTTCGGTCGATGTGGTCGATGCCACGGTGATGAATTTGTCCTGCGCCAGGGCAACAGACCCCTGCAGCAGTCCCGACAGCATAAGCATGATTATCGTCCCGCGAAACATCCTCATGGCATTTCTCCTCTGATAAAAACCGCCGCCTCGGCTGAAGCGGGCTGTTTGAAAAACCGGTCTATGGGCGTGTGCTCCACCAACCGGCCGTTGCTGATGAACAGGATTTCGTCGCCCAGACGTCGTGCCTGGCCGAGGTTGTGCGTGGTCATGATGATCTTGGTGCCCGACGCATGGATGGCGTTGATGATGCGTTCGATGTCCTGTGTCGACGCCGGATCGAGGTTCGCCGTCGGCTCGTCGAGAAACAGCACATCGGGGCCCAGCGCCCAGGCCCGTGCAAGTGCAAGGCGCTGTTGCTCGCCGCCGGAGAGTACCCGCGCTGGACGCGCCGCATGCTGAACAAGGCCGACGACTTCAAGCACATCCATCGCGCGTAAATGACATTCCTCGCGTGACTTGCCGGCGAGCTTGAGGCCGTAGACCACGTTCGCCAGCGCCGAGCGCCGCAGCATCACCGGACGCTGGAATACCATCGCCTGGCGGCGGCGCAGGTCGCCGTTTTTGGCACCCTGCCAGGCAATGCGCCCTGCAGTGGGCGTCAGCAGGCCGTGGCACAGCCGCATCAGCACGCTTTTGCCGGCGCCGTTGGGCCCGAGGATGACCGTCCGGGGTCCAGCTTCGATGCGCGCGGATACGCCGCGGATGATTTCCGCATTCCCTGCGGTGAAGGTCAAATCATGGAGTACGAGCGGCAGCATGGTTCAGCCGTATTTCCGCTGCGCCACTTCGCGGATGACGGCGGCCAGCGCATTGAGCAGCACCACCAGCCCGATCAGCACGATGCCCAGCCCGAGCGCCAGGGGCAGGTCGCCCTTGCTGGTTTCCAGCGCGATGGCCGTGGTCATCACCCGCGTCACGCCGTCGATGTTGCCGCCGACGATCATCACCGCGCCGACTTCCGCCGCCGCCCGGCCGAATCCGGCCAGCACGATGGTCAGCAGGGAAAACCGCGTATCCCAGATCAGGGTCATCGCCGCGTTCAGCCGCCGTGCGCCCAGAGAGCGCAACTGTTCGTCGTATTCACGCCAGGCGTCTTCGATGGTCTGCCGCGACAGCGCGGCGATGATCGGCGTGATCAGCACAGCCTGCGCAATGACCATGGCCGCCGGAGTGAACAGGATGCCGAGGTCGCCCAGCGGACCGGCACGCGACAGCAGCAGGTAGACCAGCAGGCCCACCACCACCGGCGGCAGGCCCATCAGCGCGTTGAGCACGACGATCAGCATCTGCCGGCCCGTGAAACGTTCGATGGCCATGACTGCGCCCAGCGGCAGGCCGATCGCAGTGGCAATCAGAACCGCGCTCAGGCTGACTTGCAGGCTCAGCAGCACGATGGCTGCGAGTTCGGCATCGAACCCGGCGATCAAGGCCCACGCAGCAGCAAAGGCTTCCTGGAAACTGGTCATGCAATATTGGACATGATTAAAGAATGACCAATATTCATTGATAACATGCAAATTCATAATATGTAATAATTTGCATGTATGAACATTTCGGCACAAATCCGCTGGACTTTGGGGGCTTTCGAAGTCGAGCCCCGTATGGTCACGTTGCTCGAAGCGGTGGCACGCCATGGCAACCTGCAGCTGGCGGCCCGGAGCGCCGGCATGTCCTATCGCCATGCCTGGGGATTGCTGGAAAACGCGGCGACCCTGCTGGGTGAACCGCTGGTGCTGCGCCAGCAGGGCCGCGGCACCATTCTGGCGTCCCTGGGCAGCAAACTGCTCGAAGGCATGGTGGAAATCAACGGATCGTTGGCCGCCTCACTGCGCCAGGGCGAGGCACGCATGGACGAATTCCTGTCGCGCATCGAGCCAGTGGGCGGCGAGCCCCTGAAAGTGACTGTACATGCCAGCCATGATCTGGCATTGGCCAAAATGCGCGACGAACTGATCCGTCAAGGCGGACCGGCGCTGGTACTGCAGTTTCACGGCAGCCTGGATTGTCTTGCTGCATTGCGACGAAACCAGTGCGAACTGGCAGGGTTTCACCTGCCGGCCATCCCCGGCACACGCACGCTGGCCGCCCAGTTCATCCCTTTCCTCAGCCTGAAGGGCTGGTGCGCCACCCGCCTGCTCGACCGCACCCAGGGCCTGATGGTGACCGCGGGCAACCCCAAAAAACTGAAACGCCTGAAAGACCTGGTGCGACCGAAGGTCCGTTTCGTCAACCGCCAACCCGGTTCCGGCACCCGGCTTTGCCTCGATTTCCTGCTCTCCCAGCAGGGCGTGACGCCAAGTGACATCCACGGCTACACCCACGAGGAATTCACCCATGCCGCCGTTGCGGCCACGGTCGCCAGCGGCATGGCCGACGTCGCCTTCGGCATCGAAGCGGCGGCGCGCGAGCACGGCCTCGATTTCGAACCTGTCGTCAACGAGCACTACTACCTAGCCTCGCGCAACAACGTGCTGCAGCGACCGGGAGTACGCGCCCTGCTCGCCTGGCTGGACAGCCGCGAGTTCCGGCGCCTGGTCAACAGCCTCGCGGGATACCGCTCGGTGGCCGCGCTGCAGTGGGTGCATGCCCCGGAAATCCTCTGATCCGCCGGGGATCGCCTGATAAAATCCGCAGTATCCGAATCTGCCGCTGGGGAATGCCGACATGAGCAGTACGCAACCGACACTGCGCGACCTGTCCTGCGCTGACGATTACGATCCGAATTCGATGCCGGTGCCGAAGGCGCGCGAGGTCATCGCGCAATTCCTGGCGCCGATCACCACCGTCGAGCGCGTCGCCGTGCGCACTGCGCTGGGCCGCGTACTTGCCGCAGACGTCATCTCGCCGGTGGATGTACCCTCGCATGACAATTCGGCGATGGACGGCTACGCAGTTCGCATCGCCGACCTCAAGAACAACGGCAAAGTCACCCTGAAACTGGTCGGCAGCTCCTTCGCCGGCGTGCCGTTCAAGGGCTCCGTCGGCGCAGGCCAGTGCGTGCGCATCATGACCGGCGGCGTGGTGCCGCAGGGCGCCGACACCATCGTCATGCAGGAGCATGTCGAAGCGAATGACAAGGACATCACCATCGGCGCCGGCCACCGCCAGGGCCAGAACCTGCGCAAGGCCGGCGAAGACCTGCAGCGCGGCCAGCCGGCGCTGAAACGCGGCCAGCCGCTGCGGCCAGCCGAAATCGGCCTGGTCGCCTCGCTGGGCATCCCCGAGGTATCGGTCTACCGCAAGCTGCGCGTGGCGTTTTTCTCCACCGGCGACGAACTGGTGTCCGTGGGCTCGCCGCTGGGCGAAGGCCAGATCTACGACAGCAACCGCTACACCATCTACGGCATGCTGGTGCGCCTCGGCTGCGAAGTCATCGACATGGGCGTGATCCGCGACGATCCGAAGCTCCTTGAAGGCGCTTTCAGGGATGCGGCTTCGGTTGCCGACGTGGTCATCACCAGCGGCGGCGTGTCGGTCGGCGAAGCCGATTTCGTCAAGGTGCTGCTGAACAAGCTGGGCGAAGTCGTGTTCTGGAAAATCGCGATGAAACCCGGACGGCCGCTCGCCTACGGCAAAATCGGCAATGCGCACTTCTTCGGCCTGCCCGGCAACCCGGTGTCGGTGATGGTGACTTTCTACCAGTTCGTCCGCGACGCGCTGCTGAAACTGTCCGGCCAGGATCCGATAGACCCGCTGCCGACGTTCAGAGTGCCCTGTACCTCCACGCTGAAAAAGGCGCCGGGGCGCACCGAATTCCAGCGCGGCATCCTGTCAAGAGACAGCTCCGGCGCATTGAGTGTACGCGTCACAGGCGAACAGGGATCAGGGATCCTGCGTTCGATGTCGGAAGCCAACTGCTTCATCATCCTGCCCACCGACCAGGGCAACGTCACCTCCGGCACGCTGGTCGAGGTGCAGGTCATGGAAGGCGTGATCTGATCGCTACGCCGTACCGCATCAATCCGCTTGAGAGGAAAGCATTTTGAGCAACATGAAAGCGCCGTTGCGCTGGGGCGTGGTCGGACTGGGCTGGGTCGCCTCCGATTACGTCGTGCCGGGCATCATCAAGAGTCCCGATTCCGAACTGGCGGCCTGCCTCGGCAGCACGCCGGAAAAAACCCGGGCCTTTGCAGAACGTTTCAAGGTTCCCCGCGGACATGACAATCTTGTAGGGCTGGTCAATGATGACGGCGTAGACGCCATCTACATTGCCACGCCCAACGCCATGCATCATGAGGCGGTGATCGCCGCCGCTCGCGCCGGCAAACACATCCTGTGCGAGAAGCCGTTTGCGATGCGCCCCGATCACGCCCGTGAAATGGCCGCGACATGCCGCGAGGCCGGAATCGTGCTGCGTATTGCCCACCAGATCCGCCTCGATGCCGCAGTGGTACGCGCCCGTGAAATCGTGCAGTCCGGCCGCCTCGGCCGGCTGGCCGAAATCTCGCTGGAACGCGCATCGGCAGTCGGCGCACGGGTATCCTGGCGCAAGGACTTTGCGCAAAGCGGCGTCATCTTCGACGTCGGAGTGCACCTGCTCGACCTGATCCAGTATGTCAGCGGCCAGCGTTTCATCGAAGTCGCCGCCTTCACCCACCCCGACCGCCGCAAAAAACTGCCGGATGACACGGTCACGGTACTCGGACGACTGGAAGGTGACTGCCATGCGCTGGCCAAGGCCACCCGCGAAGTCGGCAGCGCGGAGAACAACCTGATCATTGAGGGAGACAAGGCGACACTGGTCACTTCACCGCTGCGTTTCGCCAAGGAGCACCTGATCCGCATCCGTGATGCTTCGGGCATCACCGAGGAAAAATTTCCGGTGAGCCCGGCTTACGACCTGCAGGTGCGCGCCTTCGAAAACGACGTGCGCGGTCAACGCAGCCTGCTGCCCGACGCCGACGATGGCGCCTACATGGTCGCCGTTACCAGTGCCGTGCTGCAGTCGGTCGAGGAACGGCGCATCGTCGGCGTCAC
>JBFWOE010000082.1:0-13310 GCA_050250695.1 Burkholderiales bacterium | reverse complement strand
GCCGCCGGAGCGCGGCTAGAGAGAAAAAATGAAACGACAACAAGGGTTTACGCTGATCGAGATCGCCATCGTGCTGGTCATTATCGGCCTGCTGCTGGGCGGGGTCCTCAAGGGCCAGGAACTGATCACCAGCGCCAGGGTGCGTAACGTAATTTCATCGCAGGACGGCATCAAGGCCGCCTATTTCGGCTTTCTTGACCGCTACCGTGCGCTGCCCGGCGACTACCTGACCGCTTCGGCGCAAGCCAACATCCCCGGTTGCGGCGGCTGTTTCGGCGGCAACGGCAACGGCCAGATCATCACTGACGGCACCAGCGCTGAAGCCGTACATGTCTGGGAACACCTGTCCAAAGCCGGCTTCATTACCGGCAGCTATGTTTCCGGTGGCGTAACGGCGGCGGCAACCACTGCCAACACGCCATCCAATCCGTACGGTTCGCTGATACAGCTTATTTTTGACAACGTATATCAGGATGCTGCCCCGACCGCCCGGCACAACCTGAAAACCGGCGCCAACATTCCTTCCGATATCCTGGCGGAAGTCGACCGCAAGATCGATGACGGTCTGGCTACCGGCGGACAGATGCGTTATTCGTCATTTGGCGCCGCAGCTGGCGGCAGCGGTACCTGTTATACGGCCGGCACCGGCGCCTGGGTATCGGCCTCGCCTATCGCCAACTGTGGGGCATCCACGCTGTTCTGATCGATTTCATCACGACAAAAAGCCCGCAATCGCGGGCTTTTTTGTTTGCTGGCACAGGCGGGGGTTATCCCTGCAACAGCCTGATCTCGGCAGCCGCCACCGCTGCCTCAGGGCCCAGCAGCACCACCACGTCGCCCTCCTCGACGCGCATGTCAGGGGCCGGTGCGACGGTCCTCACGTTGCGGCGCCGGATCGCGGTCAACTCAACCCCGTCCTTAGCCAGTTCGAGTTCCTGCAGTTGCCGGCCGATGGCATAAGCACCCGGGGTCACCAGCACCGAGTGCAGGCGCTGCTGCAAAGCCTGGTCGCTGCCCTCGGCCTCGTCTGTAATGCCGCGGAAGAACCCGCGGAACAGTTCGTAGCGGCGCTCGCGGGTTTCGCGGATGCGCCTGAGCACGCGGTTCAGCGGCACCCCCATCAGCATCAGCGTACTGGAAGCCAGCATCAGGCTCGCTTCCATCAGATCAGCCACCACCTCGGTAGCTCCGGCATCGCGCAGTTTTTCCACGTCGCTGTCATCAGTGGTACGCACCACCACCGGCAGTCCGGGCCGGGCTTCCTGGACGTGCGCAATGATGCGCAGCGCCGATGCGGTATCAACATAGGTAATGATGACGACACGGGCCCGCTGCAACCCTGCTGCCAGCAGCACCTCGCGGCGGGCAGCGTCCCCAAACACCACTCGCTCGCCGGCTGCAGTCGCCTCGCGGATGCGCTGCGGATCGTTGTCCAGCGCGATGAACGGCAATCCCTCGCGATCGAGAAAACGGGCCAGGTTCTGCCCGCTGCGTCCGTAGCCGCAGATCAGCACATGCTCCTGCGTCGCCATCGACTGCACCGCGATGTTGTGCAACTGCATGGCGCGGCTCATCCACTCCGTCGCGCTCCAGCGCCGCACGATGGCCTCGCTGCGCTCGATCACGAAAGGCGCGATCAGCATCGACAGCACCATCGCCGCCAGCACCGGCTGCAATAAGCCGGGCGCCACCAGTCCGCTGCCCAGCGCATGTGCCAGTATCACGAAACCGAATTCGCCGCAGGCGCCCAGCGCCAGCCCGGCGCGCATGGCCACGCCGACGGGCGCACCGAAAAGGCGACTCAGCCCGAAAATCAGCAGCGTCTTGACAATCACCAGCGACACCAGCAGGACGCTGACCCAGGCGTTCTCGATGACCACGCGCACGTCCAGCAGCATGCCGATGCTGACGAAAAACAGCCCCAGCAGCACGTCGCGGAACGGCTTGATGTCTTCCTCGACTTGGTAGCGGTATTCCGTTTCCGAAATCAGCACACCCGCGACAAACGCGCCCAGCGCGAGCGACAAACCCGCCATTTCCGTGAGATAGGCAACTCCCAGCGTCACCAGCAGCACATTGAGCACGAACAGTTCCGGGGATTTCTGGCTGGCCACCACGTGAAACCATGCGCGCATCACGCGCTGTCCCGCGTAGAGCAGTACCGCAAGCACGACCACCGCCTTGGCCAGCGCAAAACCCATGGTGCCAGCCAGATTCTCCGGCGGCGCCCCCAGCGCCGGGATCAGGATCAGCAGCGGCACCACCGCGAGATCCTGGAACAGCAGGATGCCGATGATCTGCTGGCCGTGCGCGGAACTGAGTTCGAAACGTTCGGCCAGAAGCTTCGCCAGGATCGCCGTCGAGGACATCGCCAGCGCACCGCCCAGCACGATGCCGGTCTGCCAGGGGACGCCGACGGCGACGGCAACACCGAATACCAGCGCCAGGGTCACCATGACCTGTGCGCCGCCCAGGCCGAACACGATGCGGCGCATGGTGCGCAGGCGTGACAGGCTGAATTCGAGGCCTATGCTGAACATCAGGAACACCACCCCGATTTCGGCGAGTTCGCGCACTTCGTCCGTGGTGTTGATCCAGCCCAGCGCATGCGGGCCGATCATCACGCCGACGATCAGGTAACCCAGCAACGGCGGCAGCTTCAGCAAGCGGAATACCACGACTACCAGCACGGCGGCGGCGAGCAGGATCAGAACCGGTTGCAGTGCGGTGTGCATTTATCGGCAGTCGGGAGTTCGTCCGAATATTGCCGTTTCTTCAATGAATTGCAAGCAACTCCGCTCCGGGCCCGGATCAAGCCGTTTGTTATAATTTCAACGATGAACAGTCCGTCCATCGGCAAGTCACCCAGCACCTCGATCGACACTGCCAGGGAAGTCCTTGCCATCGAGGCCAAGGCGGTCACCGACCTGATCGGAAGCCTCGACGCGCGCTTCGAACAGGCCATAGGCATCATCCTGCAGTGTCAGGGTCGCGTCGTGGTCAGCGGCATCGGCAAATCCGGACATATCGCGCGCAAGATCGCATCGACGCTGGCCAGCACCGGAACGCCGGCATTTTTTGTGCACCCCGCAGAGGCCAGTCACGGCGACCTGGGGATGGTCACGCGCAACGACGTCTTCCTGGCGCTGTCGAATTCGGGCGAAACCTCGGAACTGCTGACCATCATTCCGGTACTGAAGCGCCAGGGCGCGAAGCTGATCGCAATGACCGGAAACCCGGAATCCACGCTGGGGCGGGAAGCCGACGTGCACCTTTTTGCCGGCGCGGCACAGGAAGCCTGTCCGCTCAACCTCGCCCCTACCGCCAGTACCACCGCCGCGCTGGCGCTGGGCGACGCCATAGCGGTGGCGCTGATGCGCGCGCGCGGCTTCACCCAGGACGAGTTTGCACGCTCCCACCCCGGCGGCGCGCTGGGACGCAAGCTGCTGACACTGGTGCGCGATGTGATGCGTTCCGGCGCAAACGCACCGCGCGTCGCTGATACCGCAGTCCTGACCGATGCGCTGCTCGAGATGTCCCGCGGCCGCATGGGCATGACGGCGGTGGTCAACGGCGCGCAGGTGGTGCAGGGGATATTCACCGACGGCGACCTGCGCCGGGCCATCGAAAAAGGCCAGGATCTGCGCAAGACCGTGATCGCGCACATCATGTCACCGAACCCGCGCACCATCGGCCCCGACCGCCTCGCCGCAGAAGCGGTCGAAATCATGGAGCGCAGCAAGGTCACCCAGCTGCTGGTGGTCGACGACGGCGGCAAGCTGCTCGGCGCGCTGAACATACACGACCTGTTCCGCGGAAAAGTGGTCTGATGGCGCAAGCCCGCCGCCATCCCCGCTTTGCCGCCGGGTAATCATGCTGGCCAGGGCCGGACGCGTCCGTTTCGCGGCATTCGACATCGACGGCGTACTGACCGACGGCAGGCTTTATTACTCCGGGGACGGCGACGCCATGAAAGCCTTCGACGTGCGCGACGGCATGGGCATGAAACTGCTGCAGGATGCCGGGATCGAAATCGCGATAATCACCAGCCGCAAGGCGGAAAGCGTGCGCCTGCGCGCCGCGGACCTCGGCATACGCCGCGTCATGCAGGGCGTTCCGGACAAACGCGCCGCCATCGAATCCCAGCTGGCGGACGCCGGCATCGCCGCGGAAGCGGCGGCATTCCTGGGAGATGACCTGGTGGACCTGCCCGCGATGCGTTATTGCGGATTCGCCGCGACGGTTGCCGGCGCGCCGGCCGTGCTTAAACGCCACGCCGACTTCGTGACCCGCGCCGCCGGCGGTCGCGGCGCGGTCAGGGAATTCTGCGAAATGATCCTGCATTGCCGGCGCGGAATCCGCTGAACGCCATGTCCAGGCTCGCGCAATTTTTCCCGTTCCTGCTGCTCGGGCTGCTCGCCAGCCTGACTTTCTGGCTTGACCAGTCGGTCCAGCCGGGCACAAAAACCAGCGAGGCCGAGCGCCACGACCCCGATTACATCGTCGAAAACGTCGTCGCCCGGCGCATGGATGCCGACGGCGAAGTGAAACACACGCTGTATGCGCAACGCATGCTCCACTATCCCGACGACGACTCGACCCATCTCGAGTCCCCGCGTTTTGTCAGCAGTGCATCGGCGCGCGCGCCGATCAGCATCACTTCGCGCACCGCCAGGGTATCGAGCGGAGGGGAGAACGTCTATTTTGAAACCGATGTGCGCGCAACGCGCGCCGCCTACGCCGACAGGAGCGAACTGGTGCTGACGACGAGTTTCCTGCACGTCATCCCCGATGAAAACCTGGCGCGCACCGACCGCCCGGTGACTGTCACCGATGCCCATACCGTTGCCCATGCCGTTGGCTTAGAATTGAACAGTGAAACGCGCATCGTCAAGTTCCTGTCCCGGTTTGAAGGCACCTATCATGACCCCGGGCGTGCGACCCGCAAATAGCCGGGGCGCGGCGCCTCGCACGCTGGGCTGCGGGCTGGCACTGATGCTGGCTCTGCTCTGCGCCGGGGGCGCGCAGGCCGAAAAGGCCGATCGCGAAAAACCCATCAACCTTGAAGCGGACCGGGTTACCGTCGACGATGCGAAACAGATCGCCACCTTCGAAGGGAAAGTGGTGCTGACGCAGGGCACGCTGGTCATCCGCGGCAACCGCATGGAAGTACGCCAGGACAACCAGGGCTTCAAGAACGGCGTCACCTGGGGCAATCTCGCGTATTTCCGGCAAAAACGCGAAGGCTACGATGAGTACATCGAAGGCTGGGCGGAACGCATCGAATATGACGGGCGTGCCGACAAGGTGCAGATGTTCAATCGCGCGATGATGAAAAAGGGCGGCGACGAAGTCCGCGGCAATTACATTTCCTACGACTCCAATACCGAGTTTTTCCAGGTGACCGGCGGCACTGCGCGGCCTGGATCGGGCGCGGACGGCCGGGTTCGCGCGGTGCTGCAGCCCAAGGCCAAGGACAAGCCGCCCGCCCCCGGACCTGCCGGCAGCGCGAAGCCGCGTTGATTTCTCACCGCGTGGATACCGTGCCGCAATCGCCCAGCAACAACCCGGAAACTTCGCCGGGAACAGCTGCCGGGGGCTTCCTGCTGAAAGCGGAAGGACTCAAAAAACGCTACCGCGCGCGAACCGTGGTCAAGGATGTTTCCCTGGAAGTGCGCAGCGGGGAAGTCATCGGCCTGCTCGGCCCCAACGGCGCCGGCAAGACCACCTGCTTCTACATGATGGTAGGCCTGGTCGCGATGGACGGCGGCGAACTCCATCTCGACGAGACGCGGCTGACGCACATGCCCATGCACCGCCGCGCCCGCCTCGGCCTGAGCTACCTGCCGCAGGAGGCCTCGATTTTCCGGCGCCTGTCGGTCGCCGACAACGTGCGCGCGATCCTCGAGCTCTACCACACCGATGCGGCGACCATCGAGGCCCGGCTCGACACGCTGCTGCAGGACCTGCACGTCGGACACCTGCGCAACAATCCCGCCATCAGCCTCTCCGGCGGCGAACGCAGGCGCGTGGAGATCGCCCGCGCCCTGGCAACCGAGCCGCGCTTCATCCTGCTCGACGAACCGTTTGCCGGGGTCGACCCGATCGCGGTCATCGAAATCCAGAAAATCATCGGTTTCCTGAAGGCGCGCGGCATCGGCGTGCTGATCACGGATCACAATGTGCGGGAAACCCTGGGCATCTGCGACCGTGCCTACATCATCAATGACGGCATGGTGCTGGCCTACGGCAAGCCCGACGAGATCGTCTATAATGAGAGCGTCCGAAAGGTGTATCTCGGTGAACATTTCCGCCTTTGACATCGTGCGGCGCGCCTAGTTACGCCCGCGCTCCCGGGACGTGATTTCCAGTATCCGGCCCTGAATGAAACATTCGCTACAACTCAGACTTTCGCAGCATCTGACCTTGACGCCGCAGCTGCAGCAGTCGATCAAGCTGCTGCAGCTGTCCACGCTCGAACTCAACCAGGAGATCGAGCGCCTGCTCCAGGACAATCCCCTGCTGGAACGCGAGGAAGCAGTCGCGGAACCGCCGGCAACGCTCCCCCGGGACGGCAGCACGCAGTCAGCCGGCGATTCGGCCGAAATTTCCGCGCCGCCCGACACCGCGCCTGCGGAAACCGGCGAAGACAACCCGACCTTCGACGTCATGGACGGCATTTCCTACGGCGGCGGCGGATCAGCAGATTCCGATGACGATGAATTTCCGCCGGTCGCGGAACAGCCGGCAAGCCTGCGTGCCTACCTGACCGGCCAGATTTCCCTGCTGCACCTTTCCGAGCGCGACAAGCAGTTGCTGGGATTGCTGGTCGATTCCCTGGACGACGACGGATATCTCCCGCAGTCGCTTGAAGAAATCGGCGCCATGCTGCCACCGGAGCTTGACGTCGCCCAGGAAGAACTGTCCATCGCGCTCCAGCACCTGCAGCACATGGAGCCCCTGGGCGTCGGCGCCCGCAGCCTCGTCGAGTGCCTGACCCTGCAGCTGAAGGCGTTGCCGGACGACACGCCTTACCGCGATGCGGCGCTGGAAATCGTGCAACACCACCTGGATGTGCTCGCCGCCCGGGATTTCACTCGGCTCAAGCGCACCCTCAAATGCGACGAATCCTGCCTGCGCTCCGTGCAGAAACTGATCACCAGCCTCAACCCGAAGCCGGGCCGTGATTTTTACTCCGAAGAAACACGGTTCGTGATCGCCGACGTGATCGTCCGCAAGATCAAGGGGGTCTGGGTCGCATCCCTGAATGCGGACGCAATGCCGAGGCTGCGCGTGAACCGCCTGTATGCCGACATCATGAAACGCAACCGCGGTGGCAATTCGCAGCAGCTCACCTCGCAGCTGCAGGAAGCCAAGTGGCTTATCAAGAACGTGCAGCAGCGCTTCGAAACCATATTGCGGGTGTCACAGGCCATCGTAGACCGGCAGCGCAATTTCCTCGAGCATGGCGAAGTCGCCATGCGCCCGCTGGTGCTGCGTGAAATCGCTGACACCCTGAACCTCCATGAATCGACCATTTCGCGGGTCACCACCCAGAAATACATGCATACGCCCCGCGGAATTTTCGAGTTGAAGTATTTTTTCGGCAGCCACGTCGCAACCGAAGCCGGCGGCTCCGCGTCGAGTACCGCCATCCGCGCCCTGATCAAGCAGCTGGTCAGCGCGGAGAATACCCGGGCGCCACTGAGCGATGGCCAGATTTCGGAATTGCTCGGTCAACAGGGTATAGTCGTGGCACGAAGGACCATCGCAAAATACCGGGAATCGCTGCAGATACTCCCGGTCAGCCTCAGAAAAACCCTTTAACCCAGGAGATACCATGAACCTCCACCTGACGGGCCATCACCTGCAGATCACTCCGGCCATACGCGACCATGTCGCCCACAAGCTCGAAAAAATCACGGCGCATTTCGACCACGTCATCGATGTCAACGTGATCATGACCGTGGAAAAACTCAAGCACAAGGTGGAGGCGACGGTGCACTTGAGCGGCAAGGAAATATTCTGTGAAGTGCATGACGCCGACATGTACGTCGCCATTGACCACCTCGTCGGGAAACTCGACCGGGCGATCCTCAAGCACAAGGAAAAGAACATCGCGCACCGCCACGACGCTGCGCCCATCAAGCACCAGCCGACAAACTGACCGCAGCCGTTCCGGCCCGCAACATCACCGAACCCGACCATGAACCTGATTGCCAAGCTGCTGCCGGCAGCAAACATCCTGCCCGACGCCGACCTGACCAGCAAAAAGCGCGTATTCGAACAGGCCGGGCTGCTGTTCGAGAACAACCAGCAGATATCCCGCAGCCTGGTTTTCGACAGCCTGTTCGCCAGGGAAAAACTGGGCTCGACCGGACTTGGTCAGGGCGTGGCGATCCCCCACGGACGCATCAAGAATCTCAAGAACGCCACCGGCGCCCTGATCCGGGTCCGCAACGCCGTACCGTTCGATGCGCCCGACGGCCAGAACGTCAAGCTCGTTTTTGTGCTGCTGGTGCCGGAACGCGCGACCGATGAACACCTGCAGATCCTTTCGGAACTGGCACAGATGTTCAGCGACCGCAGTTTCCGCGAAAAACTGATTGTCGCGGCAACGGCGGACGAACTGCAGCAACTGATCACGGATTGGGAGCCGAATGCCGCAGGTCAGCATAGCCCGGCTGTTTGACGAAACCCGCGAAAAACTGCGGCTTACCTGGGCCGCGGGGCGGGACGGCGCAGACAAGGGCATCGACAGCGAACTGACCAAGGATTCGTCCAAGGGACTGGTCGGTCACCTGAATTTCATCCACCCCAACCTGGTCCAGGTTCTGGGCGATTCCGAGGTGGATTACCTCAACGGCCTGGATGCGGCCGAATGCCGGGCCATGCTGCAAAGGGTGGCCGTCCGCGAGCTCGCCTGCTTCATCGTCGCCGGCGCCAACTCCATGCCGGCGGCGCTGGTCGAGGTTGCCGAGGCGACGCGTACCCCGCTGTTCTCCTCGCCCATACCCAGTGTCGAACTGATGTGGATCCTGCGCCCGCACCTTGCGCGTTCGCTGGCCGACTCCACCACCGTCCACGGCGTTTTCCTCGACGTGCTCGGCGTCGGTGTGCTGCTCACCGGTGATTCGGGCGTCGGCAAGAGCGAACTGGCGCTGGAACTGATCAGCCGCGGCAGCGGACTGATCGCCGACGATGTCGTGGAGCTCTATCGCCTGGGGCCTGAAAGCATCGAAGGCCGCTGCCCGCCACTGCTGCGGGATTTCCTCGAGGTGCGCGGCCTGGGCGTGCTGAACATCCGCACCATCTTCGGCGAGGCTGCGCTGCGGCCGCGCAAGAACGTCAAGCTGATCGTGCATCTTGAACGCCCTTCCGGAACCGACCTGACCTATCTCGAACGGCTGCCCCTGAAACCGGGCACCGAGTCACTGATGGACGTCGCAATCCACAAGGTGACCATCCCGGTTGCGGCAGGACGCAACCTCGCCGTACTTACCGAAGCCGCGGTGCGCAGCCACGTTCTGCAGATGCGCGGCATCGACAGCACCCGGGAGTTCATCGCGCGCCAGGCGCAGTCGATGTCCGGCCAGGACAACGATTGACGGTACTCGACCGATAATGCAACTCATCCTGATCAGCGGCCTGTCGGGTTCCGGCAAAAGCGTCGCCCTGGCCGTACTGGAGGATGCCGGGTACTACTGCGTCGACAACCTTCCGGTGGAACTGGTGGAAAGCCTGGTCGATACGCTTCAGGCATCCGGGCACGACCGCGTCGCGCTGACCATCGATGCACGCACCGGCACGGCCGTGTCCGGGCTGCCGGCGCTGGTCGAGCAACTGCGCAGGGACGGCATCGATACCCGTGTCATTTTCCTCGAATCGAAACCGGATACGCTGATCAAGCGGTTTTCGGAAACCCGGCGGCGCCACCCGCTGTCGCAGGAAGGGCTTACGCTGCCGGAATGCATCGCACGCGAACGCGAACTGGTTGCCGGCATCTCGGGCATCGCACACCGCATGGATACCAGTGATCTCGCCCCCAACACGCTGCGCAGCTGGGTCCGGGACTTTGCCGCCCTGCCGCATACCGGGATCGCGCTGATGTTCGAGTCTTTCGGCTTCAAGCACGGCATACCGCTGGACGCCGATTTCGTGTTCGATGTGCGCTGCCTGCCCAACCCCCATTACGATCCGCTGCTGCGTCCGCTGACCGGCTGCGACGCGGCGGTGGCCGATTTCCTGCGCGCCACCCCCGACGCCATGCGCATGCTGGATGACATCCACCGTTTCGTGGCTGACTGGCTGCCTGCGTTTGAACGTGACAACCGCAGTTACCTGACTGTCGCCATCGGCTGCACCGGGGGCCGCCATCGCTCGGTGTTTTTTGTCGAGTCACTGGCGGCGAGGTTCCGCGACCGCACGCGCATACTGGTGCGCCACCGCGAACTGGGCGCATGACAACAGCCCTGCAGGAACTGCCGCTGTTCCCGCTGGGCACGGTGCTGTTTCCCGGCGGATTGCTGCCGCTGAAAATCTTCGAGCAGCGTTATGTCGGGATGATCAAGGCCTGCCTGCGCGATACCACGCCCTTCGGCGTCTGCCTGATCCGCGAAGGGCACGAAGTGGGCGTGCCGGCAACACCCCATGCCGTGGGCTGCCTGGCCCGCATCGAACAATGGGACGTGCCCCATCCAAATCTGTTCGCGGTACTTGCACGCGGAGGAGTACGGTTCCGCATCATCGACACCACGGTGGCCGCCAATGGTTTGATCACTGCGCGAGCCGAGTCCCTGCCCGAAACGACACAGCCGCAGGACATGGATGCCGCCTGTCAGGAAGTGTTGCGGCTGGCGATCGAACGCGCGGGCATCGAGAGCGTCCCGGGGCCGGTGCGTATCGACGATCCGGAGTGGGTCAGCTACCGGCTCGCGGAAATCCTGCCGATTTCTCCGCAGGAAAAGCAGGCCCTGCTGGAAGTGAGCCACACCGAAGCGCGGCTGGCGCGGTTGCGGGAACTGCTGCAGGTGCACGGCGTCATAGAAAATATCAATAAAAACAATTAGTTGCGTTGCATTCTCGGCAACGCACGTTGGCGCAACAAATCTTCCACTCGCGCCGCGGCAACGGCGGCATCCAGTTGCGCCAGCGGTTCACCGCCGCCACGGTAAATTCCCGCCTCGGTGACCACCAGATCCATCGCGATGTCGTGCACCTGCGGAAATATGCTGTCAACGCGGCAGGCGTCCCAGGTCACGCCAATGGCAATCACCCGCCGCTCCAGCGCTGCCAGCGTGCGGTCAAAATAACCGCCGCCATAACCGAGCCGGTAGCCGCGTCCGTCGAACGCGTTCATCGGGACGATCGCCACATCCGGCAGCACTTCGGGCGTGCCGTCAGGAATCGGGATGTCGTAAACGCCGCGACCCATCGGGGCCCCAGGCCACCATTTGCGGAAACGCAGCGGCTGGCCCTTGCCAGCCACCTCGGGCAAGGCTGCCACTGCCCCTTGCTCCCGCCAGTGGCGCAGCGCGAAACGTGCATCGAACTCGGCCTTGAACGGCCAGCAGAAACCTATGACCATGTCCCGCGGCGACGGCAGCATCGCACACAGGAACGCAGTCATGCGTACGCCCCATGCGGCACGTTGAACCTCCGGAACCGCACCGCGCCAGGCTATCCAATGCCCGCGCTGCGCCTTGCGCCATGCGCTGATGTCCCGCCAGTCCATCGATGCCGGTTCAGTCATCCCCATCCCGTTCGTTAACGGCGTCCGATCAATTGTTCGATGATGCCACGTACCGGTGCCGGCACCGCGGCGCGCAAGGCGTCATCAGGCGTGATCCACAGGCGGCCCGGTTCTTCCGCTCGTTGCGGCCACGCCGACACGGTGGCCGGCTGCGGCAGGATATCGAGCCTGAAATGGGTGAAGGCGTGCGCGATCAGCGGCAACGGCTCGCGCAGGGTCACGGTGGCGCCATACCGCCGCGTGCAGGCGGCCACCGCATCGGCATCGGCATCCTCCTCGGGAAAACACCACATCCCGCCCCAGATGCCGGTTGCCGGGCGTTTCTCGAGCAGAATTTCGCCTGCGCGCTGCAGCACCAGCATCATCGTCCGCCGCTGCGGCAGCGCCTTGCGCGGCCTGGGTGCCGGCAGTTCGGACACGCAGCCGGCTTTGAACGCAACACACAGGCCTTGCACCGGACACTCCGTGCAGCGCGGCTTGCGCCGCACGCATACCGTAGCACCGAGATCCATCAGTCCCTGGGTGTAGGGCCGCAGCCCGGTTTTGGGCAACAGCGCTTCGGCCTCCCGCCACAGCTGCGCAGCCACCGCGGTTTCTCCGGGATACCCCGCGATGCCGCGCACCCGGGCCAGCACGCGCTTGACGTTGCCGTCGAGGATCGCGCTGCGTTTTCCGAAGGCAAACACCAGGATCGCTGCCGCCGTCGAACGGCCGATGCCCGGCAGTGCCATGATGGCGTCAGGCGTGTCCGGAAATTTTCCGCCGTGCTGTGCCATCACCGCCTGCACCGCACGGTGCAGGTTGCGCGCGCGCGAGTAATAACCGAGCCCGCTCCATGACGCGAGCACCTCGTCGAGCGGCGCTTCGGCCAATGCCTTTAAATCCGGAAACCGGGCCAGGAAGCGCTGATAGTAGGGAATCACCGCGGCAACCTGGGTCTGCTGCAGCATGATTTCCGACAACCACACCGCGTAGGGATCACGCGTGTTCTGCCACGGCAGGTCGTGGCGGCCGTGGCGTTTCTGCCACGCAGTCAGTGCAGCGGCAAAATCGTCACTCACTTCGCATCGGTCGCTTCGGCCGGTCATCGTTGAAGATGGAGCGGGTGAAGGGAATCGAACCCTCGTATGCAGCTTGGGAAGCTGCCGTTCTGCCATTGAACTACACCCGCGACGGCACGAATTGTACGTCATAAGCGGATTCCCGTGACAGCAGATGCACCGGATCCGCGTGCGCAATCCGCGGGAACTCCGCCGCCATGATGCCGTCCAACATGATGATGCATCTCGTCAACGGAGGAAAGGTCATGAAAAAATTTGTTGCCGCAATGCTGCTTCTCGGCGCCATGCCCGCATTCGCCCAGTTCGCATCCTCGACTGACAAGGCCAGCGTGCAGTCCATACTCGCCGCACCCGACAATGGTCAACGGGTACTTCTGCGCGGCACCATTGTCAGCAACAACCGCGACGGGTCCTACCTGTTCACTGATGGAACGGGGCAGATCGGCCTCGACATCGAGAACCGCCTGCTGTGGGGCCAGAAACTCGTCAAGGGTACG
>JBFWOE010000081.1:0-13659 GCA_050250695.1 Burkholderiales bacterium | reverse complement strand
CTCCAGCGCCGCAGCGGCCTGTGACGAAAGCGCCTCAAGCGCCTGCTGGTCTTCGGCATCAAACTGGCCTTCCCGCTTGTTGAGCGCCTGCGTAACCCCGATCACCGCCTGTTTCTTGTTGAGTATTGGAACGCAGAGGATGTTGCGGGTCCGGTACCCGGTCTCGGTATCCACCTTGCGGTTGAAACGGGAGTCCAGGTACGCGTCGGGGATGATCTCCCCCTTGCCCGAAGTGAATACCGAACCCGCTATGCCCTGGTCCGCGGGAAACCGCACCTCGCCGATGGCATTGCCTTGCATGACTCGCGAAAAAAGCTCCCCGGTTTCAGCGTCGTGGAGGAACAGCGAGCTGCGTTCCGCATTGAGCGTCTCGGTCACGACCTCCATCAGCCGCGGAAAAAGCACATCGAGGGAAAGCGTGTCGGATACCCGGTTCGCAACATCGACCAGCGCAGTGGTCCGGCGCACCAGTTCAGTGATGCGGATCAGCAGCTGGGTTTTTTCGGTGTCGGACAGCCCGCTCAGCAACCGCTCGATGTCCGCCTGGCGCAGACGGCGTTCCAGAATTCCGCGGATGATTTCGAAATTGACTTCCATATCCGCCCCCCCCCGGCGGCCGGGCAGCCTAAAGATCCGAAAGGCGGAGCTTGGCCAGCCCTGAACCGCTACGTTCAAATACCAGTATTTCCTCGGCGGTCAATGGCGGGCTCACGTGTGCGCCCTGCACGCGCTCGCATCCCAGGCCGAGCAGTGCGACTACCGTCTCGCCGTTCGTCACGCCTTCGGCGGTGAGATGCAGTCCGAGGTCCCGGGCCAGCCGGACCAGGGTGCGCACCATCTTTCCGTGCAGCGCAGACTGCTGCATGTCCGTCACAAACGAGGCGCTCAGTTTCAGTTCGTCAAACGGCAACTGAGCCAGATTGCTCAGCGAGGACGCTCCTGTCGCAAATCCGTCTATGCCCAGACGCAGACCCAGGCGTTTCAGCCTGGTCAGCACATCCTTCACCTGGTCCAGGTTGCCTGCAATCGCTGTCTCGTGGATACCGATCACCACCCGGCCCGGCGGCACACCCCAGGTACGCAGCGCGCGATCGACGAATTCCGGAAAATCGGGTTGCAGCAATCCGCTGGCCGAGACTTTCAGCCCAAGCTTGCACTGGAGGCCTGCGCGCGCAAAGTCCGAACTGTGGCGCATGGCGTTGTTGAATATCCACCACGTCAACTCCCGCACGATCCCCGCGGTCTCCGCCGTTTCCAGCGCCCTCGCTTCTGATACCTCACCCAGTTCGGCATCGGTCCAGCGCAACGTGCATTCCAGGCCGCCGATCTTTCCCGAATGCGCATCAAGCTGCGGTTCGAATGCAAGGCCGAGCGTGCCCTGCTCCAGGGCGTTGCGCAACCGGGTTTCGTGCAGCATCTGGGTTTCTTCGCTCGCACCGTGCGCCGGGTCATAGACAGCTGTACTGCTGCCCGCCGCGCGCGCCGCGCGCGCCGCCAGCTTGGCGTTGCGGACCAGGGTCTGCGGGTCGGCACCGTGATCAGGAAAGACCACGATGCCGATCACGGCGTCGACCTCGAAAGTGCGGTCGCCGATCGGGATCGGCGGCTGCAGCGCGCCGAGTATCTTGTTCGCAGCAAGTATCGCGACGCCTTCACCCGCGATGCGCGGCAACAGGCATGCGAACTGGTCGCGGCTCACCCGGCCAAGCTGGTCCTGCTTGCGCAGGACGCCTTCGCGCATGCGCCGCGTCACGCGAAGCATGAATGCCTCGCCCTTCTGCAGGCCGAGTTGATGATCGATCTGCTCGACCTTGCCGACCTGCAACAGCAGCAGGCCGAGCTGCTTGTCATCTTTTTTGTGGCTCTCGATCGCGGCACGGAAAATTTCCATGAAGGCCGAGTATTCGGGCGTGGGTAGCGTGCGCACCACGCCGCCCTCATCCTGGCCGCGGGCAGCCAGCGATGCCAGCAGCGCCATCTGCAGGAAATTGAAACGCTGCAGCGCCAGCAGGCTGTCGACGCAGCGTTCGGGTTCGCCGGCGTAAAGGCGCATTGCACCGCGAGTCATTGCGCTCTGGAATCGCAGGCAATCGCGCCGCATGCGTTCCAGCGGCTCTCCTTCCGCATCAAGCGCCCATTCACCGAGGGCCGCGGCAATCTGCACGGTATCGGGATCGCCCGAAACAGCGGTGCTGGTGAAAGCCACGTCCAGAGCACCCGCAGCCGGAACAAACAGGTCCGGCGCGCGTTCACGTACGTCGCGAAATACCGTGGCCACCGCAGCCAGTGTATCGGCACCGGCGCCAAACTCCCCCGCAAGGCCGGCGATCAGGGCGCCCAGACCGACGCCCTGCTCGGCAACACCTTCATCAGAGGAAGAATTCGGAGGGATCGATGGGGACACTGCCCTGCTCCAGGGTGCGTTTGATGCGATAGGGTACTCCGGGGGAAGCCTTCGGATCCTTGGACAAATCAAGAATCAGCTGCGGCTTGAGCAGGCTGCCTTTGGCATCGAGCACCAGCATCACTCGGGGCAGCAGGCGGCGCACCATGTTCTGGGCGATCACGATACCCACCTCTCCGGAATTCATCTCCACCAGCGCACCGACCGGAAATATGCCTATGCATTGCACAAACTGCTCGACCAGCGGACCGTCAAACAGCACGTTTCTAGAGTTGTACAACTGGTTGAGCGCATTAGAAGGCGAATAAGTTTCGGCATAAGGGCGCGCATGGGTCATCGCATCAAAACAATCGACGAGTCCCGCGATCGAGCCGAACAACCCGATCTGCTCCCCCTTCAGGCCATTCGGATAACCGCTGCCGTCGTAACGCTCATGATGCAGGGCGGCAATCACGGGCAGTTCTGGCGGCAGCCCGGGCGTTTCCTTGAGGATGGTGATCGAGTGCGCGACGTGGCTGCGGCATACCATCAGCTCCACCTTGGATAGCGGCCCCTTCTTGGTAACCACTTCTTCTGGTACTGCCGTCATGCCGACATCCTGCAGCAGACCGACCATTCCCAGCAGGTCAAGCTGATCGCGCGGCAACTGCAGGAAGCGACCGAAGGTCAGCATGTATATAGACACGCCGAATGCGCGGTCAAGCGTATGCCCTCCCTTCTCCTTCAGCTTGGCAAGCAGCATCATCGCGTCGGGATTGCGCACGACGCTGTCGGTCATGTTCGACACCGCCTCCTGGACCCGTGGCGCATCGAGAGCCTTTCCGGCCTCCACGTTGCTCATGATTTCCTTCAGCACCACTTCGGTCTTGTGCTGGGCCGTGCGCGCCACCGGCAATTCTTCATCGACGGTGGCCTTTTCCCTGTAGGTCACCTTGTGCTTGATCGTGGTCAGCACGCTGGGGCCGAGCGGCGCCGCGGGCCTCGGGACAGCGGGCCCACCGACATTGCCGGTCTGCAGCTGGCTGCGATCAGGCAGGTCCGGCCCCTTGTCGAGGTCGATGTAGACTTTCTTGCAGTATTTTTTCAGGGCTTCCAGCTGCTTGTCGTTGCTGAGTACAAAACCCTGGTACATGAACGGTGTTTCCGTCCATGGCCTGTCGAGTTCGGAGATGAACACGCCGAATTCGAGCTGTTCTACGGGAACTTCTTTTTTCATTCTGGTGGAATCAATCCGCTGCCGCCGGTTCTCCCCTGGCAGCTACCTGGGGATTTTCCGTCCTGCGCGCCATGCGCGCAAGCGGTGCCCGGATCTTGGTCAGAATTCGAATACGTGGTTGTTTTGCAGCAGCCGGGGCGGGATGGGGGTGGAAAGCTCTTCGATTTCCTGCATGGTCAGCTCTATTTCGCTGGGTTTGAGGTGGGTGATGTATACCTCGGCCTCGCGCTCGAGTTTGGCCAGTTCCACGCCCAGCATGGACGGGCAAAGATGCAACGCCAGTTCGGCCAGCCTGCGGTCTTTGTCGGAAAATGCCGTTTCGATGATCAGGTATTTCAGGTTGTCCACGGCATTGACGATCTTCCACAGCGCGTCGTTGGGACCGGTATCGCCGCTGAATACCAGGCTGCCCTTGCCGCTGTCCAGCCAATAGCCCACGGCCGGAACGGTGTGGTTTGCAGGCAAGGCGGTGATTTTGCGCCCGTCGATCGAAATGACGCTGCCGACACTGATTTCCTGGTAACGCATGAACGGTTCTTCAGGCGTCGGGATCTTGGTGAAGTCGGGCCAGATGTCCCAGTTGAACAGGTTCTTTTTCAGGATTTCCGTGGTTGGACCGGTTGCGTACACGGTAACCGGTTTGGGGCGCAGTGCGCCGACTGAATCCAGGAAAAACGCGATTGAATCCACATGATCAAGATGCGAGTGGGTAATGAAAATGTGGTCGATGAGCGTCAGTTCTGCCAGCGTCAACTCGCCGACTCCGGTCCCGGCATCAATCAGGATATCCTGATCGACCAGAAATGAAGTGGTCCGATGCTGCTGGCCACCGATGCTGCCCGAACATCCGAGTACGCGCAGACGCATTTCCGCTCCGGGGCCTACAGGGGTGCCGCGGGAAATCCGCGGAAGTTGCTGCGCGCTACGATCGGGATTCCGTTCCTGACTCTCATGCGCAACCTTTCGAAAAGGAACCGTGGATTTTACCCCAAAGACCTGCCGGAAATAGCAAACTGCACGGCCGTGACCGGGATTGTGCGCGTCGCAAGGATCAAGGCACCAGCAACTCCAGCATTATGCGGCTGTTCACCGGCCGGCCGTCCTTGCCTGCCGGCGCAAAACGTGTCCGCAACAGATGCTCCCTTGCCGCCGCGTCGAACACTGCCGGCGGTTCTGCGAGCTCCACGGCCAGATCAACCACCCGCCCGACGTGGTCAATGCGCAGCCACAGCCGAACCCGTCCGGCGGTTACAGCGGATTTCGTGGCGGGGAAATCCAGCGGCGCCGCTGGCAGCGGGTAACGATCGAGTTCATGTGCACCATAGTAACGGTGGTCCGGTTCCGCTCTGGAATTCTCTGGATCAACCCGATCGGCGGCCAAGCCCGCGGTATCTCTGAAGCGCGCTGGCGAAGCAGGAGCAGGCGCCGGAAGCGATTCCCGTCCAGCCGGCGGCAGGGTCGCGGCGGCTGTCTCGGGCCGGACCGCGATACGCGCCTGCAGTTGCGGCATGACCGACGTCCACCGGGGGCTGCCGGATCCCGGCCAATCGCCTGCCACCAGCAAATGCACGGCCAGCGAAACGCCCAGGGCCAGGCCGAAGCGCTGCCGCGATCCCTGGCGCAACGGGATACGGTATCCGGCCACGACTGTTCATGCCTCGAACATATTGCGTAAAGGTTGCGGATTACTTGATGGCAGCCAGTGCCTGCTCCAGCTTTTCCGCCGGCAGGTAGCCCCCGACCTGCTGGCCGTTGCCCAGATAAACGGCAGGGGTGCCGCGGACTCCGAAGCGCTGGGCAAGCTCCTGGTTTGCTTCAAGCGGCGTGGCACAGGTTTTCACGGCATTGGCCGGCAGCGACGCCTTGTTCATCAGGTCATCCCAGGCCTTGGCACGATCCTTGGAGCACCACACGGCCTTCGACTTTTCGACGGAATCCGGCGACAGTATGGGCAACAGAAAAGTGTAGACCGTGATGTCCGTCATCTTGCTCAGTTCTTTCTGGAATTGCTTGCAGTAGCCGCAGTTCGGATCCTCAAAGCTGTAGACGACGCGCTTGCCGTTGCCGCGGACCCGCTTGATCGCATTGGGCTGGGCCTTAACCAGGGAACCCGATGCAATCTGGTCACGTCGTTCACGCGTCAGGTTGCGTTCCTGGGAACCGCGCAGATCGAACAGGTTGCCGCTGAGCAGGTAACTGAATTTTTCGTCGGTATAGACAACCTGTCCGTCAAAAACGACTTCATACAGGCCGGGGAAAGGCGTGCGCGTGACGCTTTCGATGACCATCGCGGGAAATTTGCCCTGGAAGGCCTTGCGCACGGAGGCTTCATCGGCATGCGCGGGCACGGCAGCCGACAGGATTACGCAGGACAGCAGGACAAAGCTGAGGCGGATGAATATTGACATTGGAATTTCCCGGGCAGGCTACCCATGATTGATGAATACGGCCGTTAACCGGCCGCGTGGCGGATCAGCAGATGCTTCAGCGGCGGCAACTGGTTGACCGCTGCCAGTCCGAAATTGCGTGCGCCCGACATCCAGACCGATCGCGCGCCGAAAAGTTTCTGCAGGGCGTCGGTACCGAGCTCCATCGACGCAATATCCTCGCGTCGCCCGCGTTCGTAGCGGCGCAACAGCGACCAGTCGCCGCAATCCTGCCGCGGCAGACGCCCCGCCAGTACCGCCGCCAGCTTGCGGATATCGCGCATGCCCAGATTAACGCCCTGCCCCGCCAGCGGGTGCACACTGTGAGCCGCGTCTCCCGCCAGCACAACGCGCGGCGCAATAAGGCGCGCCACCCGGGTCAATTGCAGCGGGAATCCGGCCGCAGGCGAAATGATCCGCAAGGCGCCCAATACATCCGCGCTGGCTTCCGTAACCTTCCTGGCCAGCATGCCCGCGTCCATGGCCAGCAGCGACGCGGCGTGCTCCACCGGGGTCGACCACACCATTGATGCGCGGTTGCCGGGCAGGGGCAGCAGGGCCAGCACGCCGTCCGGGCGAAACCACTGGAACGCCGTGCCGTGATGCGGCCGTGCGGTTTCAAAATTGGCGACCACCC
Organism: Burkholderiales bacterium; assembly: GCA_050250695.1. Classification (GTDB taxonomy): domain Bacteria; phylum Pseudomonadota; class Gammaproteobacteria; order Burkholderiales; family SG8-41. Next base: position 6,976 of record JBFWOE010000081.1, on the reverse strand, counting down.
CGAGTTGACGGTAGTCACTGGTACGCGCAGCGATTCCCGCGGCCTGGCGCACCCAGGAATCCCCGCCATCGGTACCGACGACCAGTTGCGCGTCGAGGCATGTTCCATCCGCCAGCGTCACGCGCGCGTTTTCCGCGCTTACCGCCAGCGCGGTTGCCTGTGCCGGGCACAACATGTGCAGGTCATCAATTCCGGACATGGCCTGCCGCATCGCCCGCTGCAATGCACCACCCTCGATGATGAATGCCAGTTCCCGCAGTCCGGCATCGTAGGCATTCAGATACAACCGGCCGGGGCCTTCATCACCGTAAATGGCCATGGTTTCGACCTGCTGCACGCGCCGCATGTCGACCCGCGGCCAAACGCCCAGTTCCCCGAGAAATCCGGCATTGCCGGGACTGATCGCGTAGATCCGGGTATCCCAGGTTTCGGCAGGTCCGGTTGCAGGCAGCGGCCCCTGCGGCTCCACCAGCGCAACATCCAGGCCCGCGGCATGCAGCGCCAGCGCCATAGTCGAACCGACGAGCCCGCCGCCGATGATTATTGCGTCATGAGTGCTCAAAATGGGGCCTTCACCCAGACCGGGTCACCGGCAGATTGCCCGCCATCCCGACCATCAACATCAAAATTCAGCCTTCCCGCCATCTGCAGTTCCAGGAAAAATCCAAACCTTCACAAGATGCGATAAACCGCTTCAACCATTTGATTTTATTTTATAAAATCGGAACCCGGAGTACGTCGATCAGCTTGACATTCCCACCCCTGCTCATTAGACTGCGCCGCCTTCCTTGGCGAGTTAGCTCAGTGGTTAGAGCAGTGGAATCATAATCCATTGGTCCGGGGTTCAAATCCCTGACTCGCCACCACCCAATTCTGCTGCGCGGCTCCCGTATTTACCGGGTGCCGCCAGCCGTGGTATCGTGTGATCATGCGTAAGTTAATGCTTTTATTGGCTTTTTTGGTTTGCGCCGCTCCGGCATGGGCGCAACGCGCATTGCCTGCAGACGCCAAGCGCGCACAGACCGGCGCGCAGCTGATGCTGCCGCTGGTGCAACTGGACAATGAAACCCGCCGGCTGGCGCCGGGCGGCATCATCATCGACACCAACAACCGCAGCGTGACCCATGGCCAGTTGCCGCCCGGCGCGGAAGTCCTCTACCGCCTCGACCGCAACGGCGAAATCGCACGCATCATCATCCTCACGCCGCAGGAGCAGGCCCGGCTCGACAGCAGCAAGTAATCCGTGGGCAAGGTTTACATCAGAACCTTCGGCTGCCAGATGAACGAGTACGACTCGGACAAGATGGCTGCCGTGCTGCATCAGCGCGTCGGCCTGACGCCGACCGACGACCCTGCGACTGCTGATGTCATTCTGTTCAACACCTGCTCGGTGCGCGAAAAGGCCCAGGAAAAGGTTTTCCATGACCTCGGGCGCGTACGCCACCTGAAACAGGCCAATCCGGACCTGATCATCGGCGTCGGCGGCTGCGTCGCCAGCCAGGAAGGTGCCGCAATCGTCAAACGCGCCGCTTACGTCGACGTGGTCTTCGGCCCGCAGACATTGCATCGCCTGCCCGAACTGATTGCCGCCCGGCGGGCCTCGGGCCGGCCGCAGGTCGACATTTCATTTCCCGAAGTCGAGAAGTTCGACCATCTGCCGCCGGCGCGCGTCGAAGGCGTCACCGCATTCGTATCGATCATGGAAGGCTGCAGCAAGTACTGCTCGTTCTGCGTGGTGCCCTACACGCGCGGCGAGGAAATCTCCCGCCCGCTGGACGACGTGCTGACCGAAGTCGCGGAACTCGCGCTGCAGGGCGTCAGGGAAATCACGCTGCTCGGCCAGAACGTGAATGCCTGGCACGCACCGACCGGCGCAGAACCCGCCGACTTTGCGCTGCTGCTCGAATATGTCGCCGAAATCCCCGGCATCGAGCGTATCCGCTACACCACCTCTCACCCCCGGGAATTCACCCCACGGCTGATCGAGGCCTATGCACGCATCCCCAAGCTGGTCAGCCACGTGCACCTGCCGGTGCAGTCTGGATCGGACCGCGTGCTGGCGGCGATGAAACGCGGTTATACCGCGCTCGAATACAAATCAATCGTGCGCCGGCTGCGCGCGGCGCGTCCTGACATCTGCATCTCTTCGGACTTCATCGTCGGTTTTCCGGGCGAGACCGAAAGCGATTTCGAAGCCACGATGAAACTCATCGACGAGATCGGCTTTGACGCCAGTTTCAGCTTCGTCTACAGCCGCCGCCCCGGCACCCCCGCCGCCGACCTCGCCGACGACACCCCGCAGGCCGTCAAGCTCGAACGTCTGCAGCGCCTGCAATCGCGCATCGACGAGCAGGCGCAGCAGATCAGCCGCGGCATGGTCGGCACCCGCCAGCGCGTGCTTGTCGACGGCGCCGCTCGCCGCAACGCCGCCGAACTCGCGGCGCGCACCGACAACAACCGCGTGGTGAATTTCGCCGGGCCACGCGATCTGGTGGGCACCTTCGCCGACCTGGTCATCACCGCAGCACGCGCGCACTCGCTGCGCGGCGAACTGCCGGCAACACAGCCTTGAAACCCGTCGAACTCTCATTCACGCCGGTCGATAACCATCGCCTGGCCAACCTGTGCGGCGTGCTCGACGAGAACCTGCGCCAGATCGAAACCGCGCTCGATGTCGGCATCGCCCGCCGCGGCGAACATTTTGCGCTGACCGGTTCGCCCGAACGGGCGCGCATCGCCGCGCAGGTGCTGCGCGAGTTCTACGAAAAAGCGGGCAACGCGCTGAGCCTGGAATCCGTGCAGCTGGCCCTGATCGAAGCCGGGCACCAGGGACCGGTGCATGCCGCGGTTCCGGCGCCGGCGCTGATCACCCGCAAGCAGGACCTGCACGGCCGCACGCCGCGCCAGAACGAGTACCTGCTGAACATCCAGAAACATGACATCACCTTCAGCATCGGCCCCGCCGGCACCGGCAAGACCTATCTTGCGGTCGCCTGCGCCGTCGACGCGCTCGAACGCGACGCGGTTCAGCGCATCATCCTGGTCCGCCCCGCTGTGGAAGCCGGTGAACGCCTGGGTTTTCTGCCCGGGGACATGGCGCAGAAAGTCGATCCCTACCTGAGACCGCTCTACGACGCACTCTACGACCTGATGGGCTACGACAAAGTCACGAAAATGTTCGAGCGCCACGCGATCGAAATCGCGCCGCTGGCCTTCATGCGCGGACGCACGCTGAACCACGCCTTCATCATCCTCGACGAAGCGCAGAACACCACGCGCGAACAGATGAAAATGTTCCTCACCCGCATCGGCTTCGGCAGCAAGGCGGTGATTACCGGCGACGTCACCCAGGTCGACCTGCCCAAGGGCATGGTCAGCGGCCTGGTTGAGGCACAGGCGGTGCTGAAAAAAGTGCGCGGCATCGCCTTTACCCATTTCAGCGCAGAAGACGTGGTGCGCCATCCGCTGGTACAGCGCATCGTCAATGCCTACGACCGTCACGGAAAGCTCAACGACCGGCAGGATGAGCCGCGGGGCAGAAAAAAATGACCGCTGCCGCCCGGCGCGCCCGCATGCCCCGGATCACCGTGCAGACGGCCGCCGACGCGCGCAACATTCCCGCCGCCGCGCGCATCCGGCAATGGGCGCGGGCGGCACTGGCCGCCGACGCGCAGATCACCATCCGCATCGTCGGCCAGGCCGAAGGCCGCAGGCTCAACCGCAATTACCGGCACAAGGATTACGCCACCAACGTGCTGACCTTTGTATTCCGCGATTCGCCGCCCTACGCCGGCGACCTGGCGCTGTGCGCGCCGGTGATCACCCGCGAGGCACGCGCACAGCGCAAACCGGTAGCCGCGCATTACGCGCACATGGTGGTGCATGGCGTGCTGCACCTGCAGGGCTTCGACCACGAAAACGAGAAAGACGCCGCGGTGATGGAACGCCGCGAACGCGCGCTGCTGGCGAGCTTCGGGTATCCTGACCCGTATCGCACGACCCCTGCACGCGACGCATAACACCCCAGGTTTATGGACGAACAACAAAAACCCACCCTGCTTGAACGGCTCTCCACGCTGCTGCTGCGCGAACCCGAAGACCGCGAGCAGCTGATCGCGCTGCTGCGCTCGGCCCACGACCACAACCTGCTCGACGCCGACGGCCTGGCGATGATCGAAGGCGTGCTGCAGGTCTCTGAAATGCAGGCCCGCGACATCATGGTGCCGCGCGCGCAGATGGACGTGATCGACGTCAACGAGCCGCCTGACCGTTTCATCCCGCTGGTCATCGAGACCGCGCACTCGCGTTTCCCGGTGATCGGCGAAGGCAAGGATGACATCATCGGCATCCTGCTCGCCAAGGATCTGCTGCGTTATTACGCCGGCGAGGAAGAATTCAACGTGCGCGACATGCTGCGCCCGGCGGTGTTCATCCCGGAGTCGAAGCCGCTGAACGTGCTGCTCAAGGAATTCCGCAAGAACCGCAACCACATCGCCATCGTCGTCGACGAATACGGCGGCGTGGCCGGCCTGATCACCATCGAGGACGTGCTCGAGCAGATCGTCGGCGACATCGAAGACGAATACGATTTCGACGAGGCCGAGGACAACATCATCCAGGAAAAACGCGGCATCTGGCGCGTCAAGTCGCTGACCGAGATCGCCGATTTTAATGCCGCCTTCGGTACCACATTCAGCGACGAGGAGTTCGATACCATCGGCGGACTGGTGCTGCAGCGATTCGGCCGCGTGCCCAAGCGCGGCGAGCAGCTGGTCATCGACACGCTGAACTTCCGAGTGCTGCGCGCCGACAGCCGCCGTGTTTATCTGCTGCAGGTCGCAAAAAAACTGGACAAGGCCCCGGCATAGGTTTTAACCAAATGTTTTTATTGATGTTTTAGACGAACGCCATCTGCCCATGCCACGCCGCCTAGTCGACTGGGCCCTCGCCGCGGCGCTGGGCGCCATCACTGTCGCGGCCTACGCGCCGCTGCGCCTGTTTCCGCTGGCGTTGCTGACCTTCGCCGGCCTGTTCCTGCTGTGGCGCCGCGCCGCCGATGCGCGCGCGGCGGCCCTGCTCGGCTTCTTTTTCGGCCTGGGCTGGTTCCTCGGCGGCGTATCGTGGGTGTACATCAGCCTCAACGTGTTCGGCGCCATGCCGCAGGCACTGGCCGCCGCGGTCACGCTGCTGTTCTGTGCCTACCTGGCCCTGCATCCGGCGCTCGTCGGCTACCTGAGCCGGCGTTTCGCGATCCGCGATGCGCTCAACTGGATCCTGTTCGTGCCCGCCGCGTTCACCCTGGTCGAATGGCTGCGCGGCTGGCTGTTCACCGGTTTTCCGTGGCTGAATCCCGGCTACACTCAGGCACCGGACAGTCCGCTCGCCGGCTTTGCACCGCTCTTCGGACTGCATGGCGTGACGCTGATGCTGCTGGCCAGCGCCGGAGCATTGTCGCTGTTATACGCGGAAAGGCAGCGCCTGCGCGCGCTGTGGCCATGGCCGGCAGCGCTGATAGCGGCCTGGATTGCCGGCGCCGCACTGAAATCCGTCGCCTGGACCGAAGCCACCGGCACGCGCCTGTCGGTAAGCCTGCTCCAGGGCAACATCGCGCAGGACCTGAAGTGGCGCGCGGACCATCTGCGCACGACACTCGCCGACTATGAAGCGCTGGTCACCTCCAGCAGCAGCCGGCTGGTGATCCTGCCGGAAACCGCGCTGCCGGTATTCCTGCGCGACGTGCCCGCAGATTACCTGGAAACGCTGGCAGCGCACATGCGCCGCCACAACGGCGACGTGCTGGTCGGCGTGCCGGAACGCCTGCCGGGCGGGGATTACTACAACAGCGTGATTTCGCTGGGCACCGCCGATCGCCAGACTTACCGCAAAAGCCACCTGGTGCCCTTCGGCGAATTCATCCCGCTGCGTCCGCTGTTCGGCGAGCTGGTGTCCATGCTGGCGATTCCGCTGCAGGATTTCGCGCGCGGCACGGCCGACCAGCAGCCGCTGCAGGTCGCCGGCGAACAGGTGGCGGTGAACATCTGCTACGAAGACGCCTTCGGCGAGGAAATCATCCGCCAGTTGCCGCGGGCCACGCTGCTGGTCAACGTCAGCAACGTGGCATGGTTCGGGCGCTCGATCGCGCCGCAGCAGCATCTGCAGATCGCGCAGATGCGCGCGCTGGAAACCGGTCGTTACATGCTGCGCGCGACCAACACCGGCATGACCGCGGTGGTCAACCCGGCCGGCCGGGTCGAAGCCGTCGCCCCGGAATTCACACGGACGACGCTGACGCACACAGTCGCCGGGATGCGCGGCGCCACACCCTATGTGCGCTGGGGCAACTACCCGGCGCTGGCGTTGTGCGCGGCATTGATCGCTCTCGCGTTTTTCCTGCGCCGTCGCGGCTGAAACCACCGTCCTGCGCTTTTGGCGCACCGCGGCAAACCCTGTAAAATTCGCGGCTTACTGCGCCCCCTGCCGATGCAAACCTTCCAGCAAATCATCCTGACGCTGAACCAGTTCTGGGACCGCCAGGGCTGCGCACTGCTGCAGCCATACGACATGGAAGTCGGCGCCGGCACCTTCCACACCGCGACCTTCCTGCGCGCGATCGGACCGGAACCGTGGAAAGCCGCGTTCGTTCAGCCCTCGCGCCGCCCCAAGGACGGTCGTTACGGCGACAACCCCAACCGCCTGCAGCATTACTACCAGTACCAGGTGGTGCTGAAACCGTCGCCGGCCCACATCCAGGAACTCTATCTCGATTCGCTGCGCGCGCTGGGCATCGATCCCAAGGTGCACGACATCCGTTTCGTCGAGGACGACTGGGAGTCGCCGACGCTGGGCGCCTGGGGCCTGGGCTGGGAAGTCTGGCTCGACGGCATGGAAGTCACCCAGTTCACCTATTTCCAGGAAGTCGGCAGCCTGCCGTGCAAGCCGGTGCTCGGCGAAATCACCTACGGCCTCGAGCGGCTGG
>JBFWOE010000080.1:0-13794 GCA_050250695.1 Burkholderiales bacterium | reverse complement strand
CGAGGCGGAATTGTTGCCGCGATTGCGCGCGCGGGTTGCGCGGGTGCTGCAGGCATGAAGCGGACCGGGCCTGACGGGGCTATCTTTTCCCGCGCCGCCGTTGCTGCCGTTTGCAGCAATCGCTGCTGTCGCGGCTATGCACCCAGGTCAGCAGCGCATCCATCGCCGACTGTGCGTTGTAGGCCTTGGCATGATTGACCATGAACACCACGACGACGCGGTTGCCCTGCGCGTCGAGCACGTAGCCGGCGATCGAGCGCACGCCTGACAGTGATCCGGTCTTGATGTGTGCCTGGCCGGCGATCTGCGCGTTCTTGAGGCGGCGGCGCATCGTTCCGTCGACGGCGGCGACTGGCAATGAGGCCATCAGTTCCGGCATCACCGGACTGTTGTATGCGTCGAGCAGCAATTCGCCGAGATGGCGTGCGCTGATGCGTTCAATGCGCGACAGTCCGGAGCCGTTCTCCATCACCAGTTCGGGCATGGCGAGATTTTTCAAGGCCAGCCAGCCGCGGATGGCGGCAAGGGCGGTGGAGGAGGTGGCCGGCGTGCCGTTGCTGCCCAGCGTCAGGTAGAGCTGCCGCGCCATCACGTTGTTGGAGTACTTGTTGATGTCGCGAACGATTTCAGCCAGTGATTCCGACGGTGCGCTGACCAGCAGCCGCGTCTGCGGCGGCGTGGTGCCTTCTCTTGTCGCGCCGGTGAATGTTCCTCCGAGTTCCTGCCACAGCAGCGCGAACAGCGCGCCGACGTAGCTGCGGTGGCTTAGCACGCTTGAGCTGTAACCCTGTTCACCGCAGGACAGCGCATAACTGCCGGTGAAGCTGAAGCGCACAGCATCGCCATTGCCCTGCACCGCGGGGCGCACGCGGTTGTACCAGTCGCCGCAGGTGCCGTCGGTCAGCTTCAGGTTGTTGATCACCTGCACCTGCGGCAGAGGCGGTTCGACGACGACGCGCACCGAGCGCGTCGCGGCATCCGGAATGAAACGCAGGAACACGGCCTTGAAATTCACCAGATAGGCGCTGGGTCCGGTGTTGTAGGGTTGCGTCGGCTGGTCGTCAAAGCGAGCGGGGTCATGGGGCTCTTCGGCGAACAGGCTGCCGTCCAGCACCAGATCACCGCGGATTTCGCGTATGCCGTGCGCGCGCAGCCGGCGCAGCATCAGCCAGAAATCCTCCAGCGTGATTTTCGGATCGCCCGAACCTTTCAGGTACAGGTTGCCGTTCAGCACCTCCTGAACGGTAGAACCGTCGGTGAGGATTTCGGTTTTCCAGACATGGGCTGGCCCCAGCAGTTCCAGTCCGGCATAGGCGGTGACCAGTTTCATGCTCGATGCCGGATTGAGCGCGCGGTCAGCGCCGACCGCGACAACCGGCTGGCCGGCGCCGATTTCGTGGACATAGACACCGACGGCGGACTCGGGGATGCCGCCCTGCGCCAGTGCGCGGGCCACGGGTTCGGGCAGCGCGGTCTGCGCCACCGCGGTGAGCGGCAGCAGCAGGAAGGCGGTCAGCAGGCGGAGCAGGTGAGCGGCAGGCATGGGCAGGGTCAAAGGATAGCGCTGCTGTGCAATGACGGCGTGTCGATTTCACGCCAGCCCAGACGGTCGCGGACGGCATCGGCAAAAACCGCCGTGACGGATTCCTCGCCGTGGACGATGAAGGTGCGCGCCGGGGGTTTTTTGAAGTTTCGCATCCAGGCCAGCAACGCGTCGCGGTCGGCATGCGCCGACAGGCCGTTGATGGTGTAGACGTCGGCGCGCACCGGGACGGGAATGCCGAAGATGCGCACGCTGCGGGCGCCGTCGACGATTTTCCGTCCCAGCGTGCCCGTCGCCTGGAAGCCGACGATCAGCAGTGTCGAATCCCTGCGCCCGAGGTTGTGGCGCAGGTGATGCTTGATGCGGCCGGCGTTGCACATGCCGCTGGCGGAGATGATCACCGCGCCGTGCTTGATGCGCTGCAGATTGGTCGATTCCAGAACATCCTGCACAAAATGGATTTTCGGCTGTCCGCGGTGTCGTTTCAGCCATTGCAGTTGCGCGGCGGCGTCCTTGTCGAGCAGGCCCCAGTGCCTGGCGGTGATTTCGGTGGCCTTGGTCGCCATCGGCGAATCGATGTAGATGTCCATCTGCGGCAGCCGCCCCTGCCGGTAGAGGTCGACCAGCAGGTAGACGATTTCCTGGGTGCGGCCGACGGCGAAAGCAGGAATGATGACATTGCCTTTCTTGCGCACCAGGGTGTCAGTGACCGCATGCTCGAGTTCAGCCAGCGTTTCATCCATGGTCCTGTGCAGGCGGTTGCCGTATGTGGATTCGACGATCAGCACATCGGCTTCGGTGATCACGGCCGGGTCGCGCACCAGCGGCCGGCAGGGCTGGCCGATGTCACCGGAGAACACGATCTTGCGCATCTGTCCGCCTTCACCGACCCAGAGTTCGATGATCGCGGCACCGATGATGTGCCCGGCGTCGCGGAATACGCAGCGCACTTTCTCATGGGGGCGCAGTTCCTCGCCGTAGGCGACCGGCTTCAGGCTGCGCAGCGAGCGGGTGGCTTCTGCCACGGTGTAGAGCGGCGGCCTGGCGGCGCCGTGCGCGCGGGCCTTTTTCATCCATTCGATTTCCTTTTCCTGGATGTGCGCCGAATCGATCAGCATGACTTCCAGCAGGTCGCAGGTTGCCGCGGTGGCGTAAACCGGGCCGTGGAATCCGGCGGCGACCAGGCGCGGCAGCAGGCCGGAGTGGTCGATGTGGGCATGGGTCAGCAGCACACAATCGAGCGTCGCCGGATCGAAGGCGAAGCGTGCGCGGTTCTTGGCGTCGGCCTCGCGGCCGCCTTGGAACATGCCGCAATCCACCAGCAGGCGCAGGCCTGCAGCCTCGAGCAGGTAGCTTGAACCGGTGACTTCGCCCGCGGCGCCGAGGAACGTCAGCTTCAAGCGGTATGTTCCAGCGCGTCGAGGGTCCGCTCGGCGAGCAGATCCATTTCCGCATCGCTGATCACGTACGGGGGCATGAAATACACGGTGTTTCCGATGGGCCGGAGCAACAGTTCACGCGCCAGCCCCGCTTCGAAGAAACGCCGGGAGAAACTGTCGCCTGCGCCGTCGACTTCGAACGCCCAGATCATGCCGGTCGTGCGGAAATGGCGCACCCGAGGATGCGCGACGAGTGCCTGTGCCACCGCGGTCATGCGCTGCGCCCTGGCGCGATTGCTTTCGATCACGCGATCCTGTTCAAAGATGTCCAGCGTCGCCAGCGCGGCGCGGCAGGCCAGCGCGTTGCCGGTGTAGGAATGCGAGTGCAGGAAGCCGCGCGCCACGGCATCGTCATAGAAGGCGCTGTAGATGCTGTCACGGGTCAGCACCGCGGACAGCGGCAGGTAGCCGCCGGTGATGCCCTTGGACAGGCACAGGAAATCCGGCGTGATTGCTGCCTGCTCATGCGCGAAGAAAGTGCCGGTGCGGCCGAAGCCGGTCATGATTTCGTCGGCGATCAGGTGCACGCGATAACGGTCGCACAGCGCGCGTGCGCAGCGCAGGTACTCGGCGTCGTACATCGCCATGCCGCTGGCTCCCTGCACCAGCGGTTCGATGATCAGCGCCGCGGTTTGCGCATGGTGCTGTTCGAGATGGTGTTCCAGCACCGCGGCGCAGGCAACGGCATGCTCACGCGGCGATATTCCGGGGGCAGCCAGGCGCCAGTCGGGGCTCTGCACCTGCACGCTGCTGCGCAGCAGCGCCGCGTAAGTGTCCTTGAAGAGCCGCACGTCGGTCACAGACAATGCGCCCAGGGTTTCGCCGTGATAGCTGCCGGTGAGGCTGATGAATTCCGTTTTCTGCGGCTGGCCGCCGTTACGCCAGTAATGGAAGCTCATCTTCAGTGCGATTTCGACAGCCGATGCGCCGTCGCTGCCGTAGAAGCAGTGGCCGAGCTCGCCACCGGTCAGCGCGGCCAGGCGTTCCGATAGTGCGACCACGGGCTCATGCGTGAAGCCGGCGAGCATCACGTGTTCCAGTCTCTGCAGCTGGTCGGTCAGCGCGGCATTGATGCGCGGCTCGGCATGGCCGAACAGGTTGACCCACCATGAGCTGACGGCATCGAGGTAGCGTTTGCCGTCGCAGTCGTAGAGCCAGCAGCCCTGCGCGCGGGCAATCGGGATGATCGGCAGCGTTTCATGCTGCTTCATCTGGGTGCAGGGATGCCACACTGCGGTGCGGCTGCGTTCTAGCAGCAGAGTGTTGCGAGTGCTAGTTTGCATTGCGGTACCACTCTGTCAAATACTTGGCCACATTCAACCGGCGCGTTATTCGGCCGTTAAGGGAAGTGTGCGGCATGCGGGCGGCGCATCGATGCCGGTGCTGCGCAGTGGCACCGAATTTGCTCTGATGTTTTCGGTAGTTGTTGTTGAGTTTAACAGCACACTAAAGGAGATGTTGATACATGCAGATTCTCGAGCGCATCGAAGACCAGATCGCCGCTACCAACCTGCCCCTGGTGGGCGTCACGCTGGCGGCAGTGCCCTGCCCCGACACGCCGGTGATCCTGACGCTGCACTGGCACGGCTTCATCAAGCAGAAACTGGCCGAGCTCGAAGAAGCCGAAGCCGTGGCCTATGCGCCGATCCCGAGTTCATCGCTGCAGCTGAATGAGCGCTGGCGCGAGCTGGTCGCAGTGGATCACGCGGCAATGGAAGCGGCCTGGGCGCTGGGTGCCTGGGACGTGGCGCGCGCGGAACGTCCAGGCTGCCTGCGCCGCGGCGCCGATGCGACCGAGGCGCTGGAATGCCTGCAGGCATTCGGAGCCTATCCCCATGCCGTGAATGGCGCGCAGGTCGCGGTCTCCGATGCGCCCGACAGCGACGATCTGGTCGAACTTGCTGCATCCCGGGGTTACCTGATGTGGGTGTTCCGGCCGGTGCGTGGCGGCATCTGGAAGGACTATGCCGACGATGCCACCTTGACCGAGGAGGGGCGCCGCAACGGCCCCTGTCCACATGCGCCGGTGCCTCCGGTCTGCTCCGGCAAGCGCCGCACGGTCTACCGTTTCGGCATTCCCAGACACCGTACCCTCCCGGTGCCACACCCCGGCGATTTTCACTAACTATTTGTTTTAATTAGTATTTTGGTGTAAGCAAGTATTCGCTTCATGGGTGGCGCAATCACGCGCCCCCTTGAAATCCCTCTCGTACGCCCCTATCATTAGCACTCGCTTGAGCAGAGTGCTAACAAACTCGCTCGCGGGCAGTTTTCCTGATTATTCAACCGTTACTGAGGAGATGCACCAATGAAGATTCGTCCGTTGCACGACCGCATTATCGTGAAGCGGCTGGAAGAAGAGCGCAAGACTGCTTCCGGTATCGTGATTCCTGACACCGCCGCCGAAAAGCCGGATCAGGGTGAAGTCAAGGCTGTCGGCAAAGGCAAGAAAAACGACGACGGCAAAGTGACCCCGCTCGACGTCAAGGTCGGCGACCGCGTCCTGTTCGGCAAGTACTCCGGCCAGACCGTCAAGGTCGAGGGCGAGGAACTGCTCGTGATGCGCGAAGAAGACATCATGGGCGTTGTCGAGTAATCCATACAGAATATCCAGGAGATACCAACATGGCAGCAAAAGACGTCAAGTTTCATGAGAGCGCCCGTCACAAGATCGTGGCCGGCGTGAACGTGCTGGCCGACGCAGTCAAGGTCACCCTTGGCCCGAAAGGCCGCAATGTCGTGCTCGAGCGCAGCTTCGGTGCCCCCACCGTCACCAAGGACGGTGTGTCGGTCGCCAAGGAAATCGAACTGAAGGACAAGTTCGAGAACATGGGCGCGCAGATGGTGAAGGAAGTCGCTTCCAAGACTTCGGACACCGCCGGCGACGGCACCACCACCGCCACCGTGCTGGCGCAGTCGATCGTGCAGGAAGGCATGAAGTACGTGGCCGCCGGCATGAACCCGATGGACCTGAAGCGCGGCATCGACAAGGCCGTGACCTCCATCGTCGGTGAACTGAAGAAACTGTCCAAACCCTGCACCACCAGCAAGGAAATCGCGCAGGTCGGCTCTATCTCGGCCAACGCCGACGAGACCATCGGCAAGATCATCGCCGAAGCCATGGACAAGGTCGGCAAGGAAGGCGTGATCACCGTCGAAGACGGCTCGGGCCTGGAAAGCGAACTGGAAGTCGTCGAAGGCATGCAGTTCGACCGCGGTTACCTGTCACCATACTTCATCAACAACGCCGACAAGCAGCAAGCCATCCTCGAGAACCCGTACGTGCTGCTGCACGACAAGAAGATCTCGAACATCCGCGACCTGCTGCCAGTGCTGGAGCAGGTAGCGAAGGCCGGCAAGCCGCTGCTGATCATCGCCGAAGAAGTCGAAGGCGAAGCCCTGGCAACCCTGGTGGTCAACAACATCCGCGGCATCCTGAAGACCTGCGCCGTCAAGGCCCCGGGTTTCGGCGACCGTCGCAAAGCCATGCTCGAAGACATCGCCATCCTCACCGGCGGCACGGTGATCGCCGAGGAAGTCGGCCTGTCGCTTGAGAAAGTGACGCTGAATGATCTGGGCCAGGCCAAGCGCATCGAAATCGGCAAGGAAGAAACCACGATCATCGACGGCAACGGCGACCAGAAATCGATCGAAGCGCGTGTCAAGCAGATCCGCGCCCAGATCGAGGAAGCCACCAGCGACTACGACAAGGAAAAGCTGCAGGAACGCGTCGCCAAACTGGCGGGCGGTGTTGCGCTGATCAAGGTCGGCGCTGCGACCGAGCTGGAAATGAAAGAGAAGAAGGCCCGTGTCGAAGACGCGCTGCACGCCACGCGTGCTGCGGTGGAAGAAGGCATCGTCGCAGGCGGCGGCGTGGCGCTGATCCGCGCCCGCAGCGGCCTTGGCAAGCTGAAGGGCGACAACCACGACCAGGACGCCGGTATCAAGATCGTGCTGCGCGCCGTGGAAGAGCCGCTGCGCCAGATCGTCGCCAACGCGGGTGACGAGCCCTCGGTGGTGGTGAACAAGGTCGTCGAAGGCAAGGGTAATGTCGGCTACAACGCCGCGACCGGCGAGTACGGTGACCTGGTGGAAATGGGTGTGCTGGATCCGACCAAAGTCACGCGTACTGCGCTGCAGAACGCGGCTTCGATCGCCGGCCTGATCCTGACCACCGACGCGATGGTTGCGGAATCGCCGAAGGAAGACGCACACGCCGGACATGGCCATGGCGGCATGGGTGGCATGGGCGGCATGGGTGGGATGGATATGTAACTCGCTTCGCGAGCTACATATCCTGCGGAAGTCGGACGAGCGGGGGAAACCCAGGTTTCCCCCGAGCCCCCTTCCTTGGAGTAAGAGAAGCCCCGCTCAGGCGGGGCTTCTTCATTTGAGGCTGCGCGAGTTACATATCCGAAGGCTGAACGAGCAGGAGGGAACCGATGGTTCCCTCCCGGGCCCTTCCTCCTTCGGAGTATGGTTGTGCAAGAAACCCCGCTTTGGCGGGGTTTCTTTTTTGGGATGGTTTTACCCGCGGTTTTCGCTCGTGCAACCCGCCGGTATTACCTTGACGCAAAACGGTTTTGAGGTTTAAATAGCGCCCTTTCGCACGGTCAGACCATGTGCGAAATCCATTTCCCCCGCAGTTTCCGCAGCACCTCGCATCACGGGGCCGGGTAGCTCAGTTGGTAGAGCAGAGGACTGAAAATCCTTGTGTCGGCGGTTCAATTCCGTCCCCGGCCACCAATCTTTCAGGTGCTTGCTGCTCAATCGGTGGCATTCGCTTTCTACAAAACCGGCCATTTTCTGCAATCTTGGTTCAGAATTATGGTGCAATTTTCCCTCTTGGGAAAAAATCTTTTAGCCGCAGGCAGGGAAACACAGGCCACATTCTCCAGGGAAATTGATATTCTGTTTCCAAGGTTGTTGAGGCTTTCAAATAAAGAAACGGATTAACGTCACATGACAGCAGTTGGAGTGATTGGCGCCGGACTGATGGGTACGGCATGCACAAAGCGTCTTCTGGGGGCGCACTTCGAGGTGCTTGCGTACGATGTTGAGGAGACAAAACGCGCGGCAATAACCGGCGTCGGCGCCAAATCAGCCAAGTCGGTCCTGGAGGCGGTCGCGACATGTAACACGCTGGTGATTGCCGTTTTCAGCACCGATCAGGTGGTGCAGGTTGTCGAAGGTCCGGGCGGCGTGCTTGAGGCTGCGGGCAAGGGTCTGCGGCCGCGCACCCTTATCTGTACGAGCACATGCGACCCGGATCTTCTTGCCGCGCTGGCAGGACGGGTGCGGAATCACGATGTACACATCCTGGAGGTGCCGATTTCCGGGACCAGCAGGCAGGTCGCCGAGGGCAATGGCGTTGGACTTGCAGGCGGTGACCGTGTCGTATTTGACCGGGCCGCAGCGGTACTCGATGCGATTTGCCCGCGCCGTTATTATCTGGGAGATGTCGGAAACGGTTCTCGTGCGAAGCTTGCCGTGAATCTCATCCTCGGTCTCAACCGCGCGGCGATGGCTGAGGGACTGGTGTTTGCGGAACGGCTCGGCCTGGACCGCTCGGCGTTTCTCGAAGTAGCGCGCGGGTCGGCGGCGTACTCTCAGGTCATGGACATCAAGGGCGGGCTGATGGCACGTCGCGAGTATCGGACCCCGCAAAGTCGTGTCGACCAGAGCCTGAAAGATTTTCTACTCATGCTTGAACAGGCCCGCCAGGCCGGGCAGGACCTGCCTTTCGCAAGCGTGTATGCGCAGATGCTTGATGACTGCATGCAGCACGGGGAGGGCGAATGGGACAATGCAGCGATCGCAGAAGCGATAGGCCGTCGCCATCGGCCATGAATATTCCGCGGACTACTTGAATGAAAAAAATTAAATACGGAGGAGTGTGACATGCGCCGAAAAATTACCGTTGTCGTGACTTTTGCCGTCTCTGTTGTTCTTGGTGGTCCCGTGTGGTCTCAAACTTACCCGGCCAAGCCAGTCCGTCTTATCGTGCCGTTCCCATCCGGGGGCGGGGCCGACATTCTTGCTCGCGTGGCGGGCCGCAAGCTGGGCGAGAACATGCGACAGACCCTCGTGGTGGATAATCGTGCCGGTGCATCTGGCATCATCGGCTGCGAACTCGTGGCCCGCGCCGTGCCCGACGGATACACCCTGCTGATGGGCACTACCGGCACGCATTCCACGAATCCCGCGGTTTTCACCAGGCTTCCCTACGATCCGGTGAAGGATTTCGCGGCGATTTCATTGTTTGCGGAATCGCCGTTCATCCTGCTTGTCCATCCGTCCCTTCCGGTGAAGAACCTCAAGGAATTGATTGCGTTTGCCAAGGCGCGGCCCGGGCAGCTTACGTACGCCTCTTCCGGTACCGGAAGTTCATCCCATCTCGGCTTCGAACTGTTCAATCTGATGGCGGGGATCAGGGGGGTGCATGTGCCGTACAAAGGGCTGCCGCCTGCCACCATAGATACCATTTCAGGATATGTCACGATGACGTGGAATTCAATCACGGCCTCAGCGCCCTATATAAGGAACAAACAACTTCGGGCATTGGGCATCGGATCCGCGAAGCGCTCCGCACTTATGCCCGAAATACCGACAATCTCTGAGGCCGGCCTGAACGGCTTCGAGCTCGGTTCGTGGTATGGAATATTCGCTCCTGCGGGAACGCCGGCCGGAATCGTGAGTCGCATAAGTGGTGAACTCGTGAAAGCGGTCAACGACCCGGGTTTGCGTGGGCAACTTGCGGCCCTGGGGGCGGAACCGGTCGGCAATACGCCAGAGCAGTTTACATCGATATTGCGGCGCGACATCCTCAAATGGACAAAAGTTGCGCGTCAGGCAAAGGTAAAGGCTGACTAGCTTCTTCTCCGGGCGCGGGCCTTACTTTGCCCGGAGACGGTTCACCCTGTCTTCACTGACCTCCACCCCCAGTCCCGGCGCGCGGGGGCGGTGAACCTCGCCTTTGCTGATGCGCAGCGGGGTTTCTGTTACGTCCTCTGCCAAGTAGTGGTTGGTAATGTTGAGCCCCCAATCCAGATTTGGCGCAATGCAGCCGAGGTGTACGATTGCCGCCGCCGCAATGCTCGACTCGGCGACCTTGCCTGCAAGATTGATGTTCAGGCCAAGCGCGCCGCAAACCGACATTGCGTGAACCGTGGGCGCAATGCCACCCATCTTGATGGTCTTGATATTCGCCCCCTGGATGGCCCCGCTGCGATGCAGCGCCAGCAGGCTCGAGACGCTGCCGACCGATTCGTCGCCGTTGAGCGGGATAGAACTGACGCGGGCAAGCGCGACCATGCCGTCAGTATCATCGCTGTGCAAGGGCTGTTCCATGAACAGCAGATTGGCGTCGCGTGCATGTTCAGCGAATATGGTTGCGCTTGCCAGCGTCATTCCCATGTTGGCGTCGGCGCAAAGGGCAACCGAATTGCCCAGATGACGCCGGATTTCAACAGCTGCATGGGCTTCCTCGCGCGGGTCCTTGATTCCGATCTTGAGTTTGAAAAACGACCAGCCGCTTGCCAGCATTGATTGCGCTTCAGCGACATCATCCTCGACCCTGGGATTACCGAGCAGGTACATGGGCTGCAGCACCTCGCGCAACGGTCCCCCGAACAGATCGGACAGCGAAACACCAAGATGACGCCCGACAAGATCATTGATTGCCATGTCAACTGCGCATTTCGCTCCGGTATTGTGAAGCAGCGCGTGTTCACAGCGCCTGGAAAGTTCGGCGCGGCTTAAAGCATCTTTGCCTTTGAGCAGTGGTGCCAAGTAATTATTGACCGCTGCAACCATGCCAGGCAGAACATCCCCCGTCATCAGCGGTGCCGACGCGGCTTCGCCCCAGCCGACCAACCCGTTGGCTGCTTCAATGCGCACCAGCAGGTTATAGGCTTGCTCAATCCGCTCGCCTGCCATCACAACCGGTTTCTTGAGCGGTAGTGCAACGGGGATGGCTTCCACGCTGGCGATATGGAGCGGCATCAAATAGCTTTTGTCGACGCCCGCTTTAACAGAACTCAATGAACTGTCCACTGTTCCCCCGTGCATCTGACGCGCTGACAGAGTTTAAAACGTGATTTTGATGCGGGTAATTGCCCAAGTCTTGGGCGAATGTTAGCAGATACCGCTGCTTGCCCGACCCGGAAAGTCAAGGCGGCACACCCTCGCCGAGACCGGTTATTTGATCGGCTCAAACGATAGTTTTGCCAGCGCACCATTTTTGGCGACGTCATCCACGACTGCGACAGGCTTGTTGCCTACCCTCTCTCGACCGAATTTGAGGCGGTCGGTAAAGGCATTGCTGATTGCGTCGGCACGCATTCTGGCAAGTTCCGTCAGCATCGAGTCCGGCAGCGGCTGCAACTCGATCAGCCGTTCGTGCATGGCCATATAAAGCGCGCGATCACCGGCACCGCGCCCCATCATCGCAAGCACCGGATTGACGCGGCTGGCTTCGCGCCCGGCGGACTTGCGGAAAGCTTCGGCGAACTGTGCCGCGGCATCGCTGCCGGCTCGATCGTTGAGCATGGTTTCCAGTGCGCGCTGCGTTTTCGCGTTGTCGAAGGCGGCCGGCCCCGGATCTTCGCCGGGTGCCAGCTTCAGGCCTTCGCGTGCGGCGAGGTCGGTGCGTACTGCCTGGGTGCGCAAGGCCCGGCTGTCGCTGTCCTTGTGGAACAGGCCCTGTACGACCAGTTTCAACTGCGGCCGCTTCTGCAGGCCTTCGGCCACCCGCCGCAGTTTTTCGTACTCGGTGGGCAGGATGCGCGCGCTGCCTGGGTCGAACACGATGTCGCCGGCCGATGAGTCGGCGCCGCCGCCGAACAGGGCGCCGAGCGCACGGAAGGGCGCGGTGACTATGCGCGTGATCACGGTACGGATGGCCTGCCAGATCAGGTGGCCATAGCTGAATTCGGGGTTGTCGACGTTGCCGGTCACCGGCACGGCGAGGTCGATCCTGCCTTCACTGTCGGTGAGCAGCGCGATGGCCAGGTCCAGCGGCAGGTTGGCCGCCGTCGGGCTTTCCACGCGCTCGCCCAGCGTGAATTGTTCGAGCAACACCTTGTTGTTGCCGGCAAGCTGGCTGTTGTCCAGCTTGTACTGCAGATCGAGGGACAGTTTTCCCGAAGCAATCTTGCGCCCGGCGAAGGTTGCCGAATACGGGCTCAGCGGCGTCAGCGCGACATTGCGGAAGATCACGGCGATGTCGGTGAAGCGCTTCGGCGCGAACGGCTGGATGGTTCCTTCGGCGCGCGCCAGTCCGCTGTCTTCGATGCGGCCCTCGAACTTCAGGCTGGCGCGGGATTCCGGCGCGGAAGACAGTCCGTTCGCAGAACCGCCCAGTGCCTTGATGTTGGTGGAAAACGGCAGCACCAGGCTCAGGTCGGAAAAATCGAGCTCGCCGCGTTCGACGCTGATGCGGTCCAGGCTGATGGCCATGGCGCCGGTTTTGTTTTCCGCAGCGGGTATTGCCGGCGCGGTGCGCGGACGCATGATGCCGTCGAGGTTGGTCGTGCGGTCCTTGTTGATGACCAGCTTCGAATACGGCCGGACAATGCGTGCCTGCGCGATGGCCAGCCGGTTTTCCGCACCGTCGAAATCGATGCCGGTCGCGGCCAGTTGCTGCCAGCTCAGCAAGCGCTCACCAGTGCCTTCGATTTTCAGGTCGAGGTCCGTGATGGTTGCACTTCCCGCATAACGCAGCGTGACCGGATTTTTTTTGCCGTTCCAGGCAAGGCTTCCGGCGGCACCGGCCTTGCCTGAAGCCAGCACCAGCGTGGTATCGCGCCCGAGCAGCGGTTGCAGCGGCGTGAGCGCGACATCGGCGGCCTCGAAACGGAGGTCTGCAGACTGCCGCAGCAGATCAACACGGCCCCCGGCCTTCAGCATGCCGCCCTGTCCGACCTGCAGAGAGAGCTCCAGCGGGCTGGGACCCTTGAAAGGCACGGCGATTTTCGTCATGGCGAACCGGATCTGCTGCAGATCGTAGGCCACTGCGGGTTGAAACGAGCGGTCGGCCACGGTCAGCGCATGGCCGGTGAGTTCAGCACGATCCAGGGCCATGCTGAATCCGCTGTCGGCGGAGGTCTGGTCATCGCGCGTGGCAAAGGCGCCGGCGAGATTGAGGCTGCCGTCGGCCGCGCGGTCGACGCGGGTTTTTCCACCCGACAGGCGAAGCAGACCGGCACTCGCGGACTTGTTCTGCAGGTCGAATGCCAGGCTGTCGATTTCAGCGGCTGCCAGGGTGATCAGCGGTTCCTGATCATCGCCGGAACGGATGCTGGTGTCACCGAGCTTGAGGTTGCCGTTGTCGACCATGACCTGGGTTTTGCCGCCGACCGTGGCGGCCAGTCCGAAGCCGGCCTGTGCGCCGGCGATGGCGAGGTGCAAGGGCCGGACCCGGCTGCGGTCCGTCATCGTCAGTGCCAGCGGGCCGATGCTGATTTTCGGCAGGGTGATCTGCCAGGGCGCGGGGTCGGGGGCATCCTGCGCCGCCGCCCTGCCTTCGGCAGGTGTGTCTGTCCACAATTTGCCCCAGTCCGGCTTGCCGTCTTCGTCGAGGATGAGGTTGATGGCGCCGTCGGCCAGGCGTACATCACTGAACGCCAGCGAGCGTTGCCGCAGGTCGAAGCGGCCGCCTTCGAAGGCGATGGTGTCGAGTTTGCCGAGCGTCGCCCCGTCCCCGGCCCGGGCCAGGCTGACGTTGTTCATCCGGAACGCCAGGTCATCGGTATTCAGTTCGAGGGCGCCATTGCCGTAACGCATCCGGTAACGCAGCGCCAGCCCGTAGCT
>JBFWOE010000079.1:0-13813 GCA_050250695.1 Burkholderiales bacterium | reverse complement strand
GCAGTCATTTTTTCGGACGCGCTGCAAATGGCAGTCAAACATAAAAACATAGCCCGCTGCCACAACCGTTGAAGACCCTGGTCGACAAATTCCTGCCGCCGATTCCGGGGCTGAACGAGGAGCGCCTTGCGAGCCTGCGCTCCTCGATCAGCATACAACTGCACATATTCACTGTTGCGTTTTTGACGTTGCTGCTTTTTCTGGTTTTCCGCCGCAACGTTTCTACAACCGAATATCTGCTTTTCGGGTTTGGCCTGTCCCTGCCCGTGTTCAGCCTGGCGGGCATACGCCTGACCGGCAACGACGTGCTTGTCCGCAGCATCACCAGCGTCATGGCCATCGGCTGCGTCACGGTATGGGCATATCTCGGCGGCGGCCTCATGTCAGGGGCCATGCCCTGGCTGTTTGCCATCCTCGCCATCGTGGCCACTTTCGGCAATGTTGCCGTGCTGGGTTCAACCTTTATTTCCGTGGCCCTGGCCATCCTTTTCCTGCATCTGGCGCAAACCCGCGGCTTTCTGCCGGAGTCGTTTGTCATTCCCGAAGATCGTCCCCTGGAATTCCTGGTTGGCACACTCTCCGCAGCCTCGGCAACAGTCATCGCAACGCTCTATATCGCCCGTGAGCGTCTGCGCAAAAACCGTGACATTGCATCAAATACGCTGCGGTTCCGCGCCTTGACCGAGATATCCTCGGACTTGTACTGGGAGCGCGACGCCAACATGCGGTTTACCTGGGTGGCCGGCAGCCTGTTAAGCAGGACTGGACTGGACCCCGCCGATCTGATTGGAAAACGCGTCTGGGAATTGCCGGGCGCACTGCCGGAAACCGGCGAATGGAAAACCTACCAGGACATGCTCGACAGGCATGAGTCGTTCCGGGAAATCATCCTCTGCCTCAAGGATGCACGGGACCGGCAACACTGGATTGCCATCAGCGGCGATCCGATGATCGATGCTTCAGGCGGGTTTGCCGGCTACCGCGGCGTGGGAAGGGACATCACCCATCTGCATAATACCCAGCAGAATCTGCATGACCTGAATGCAACGCTTGAACAGCAGGTGGCAAGCCGCACTGCAGAACTCGAAAATTCCGTATCGGCATTGCGCGACTCGGAACATCTGCTGCGCAAGCTGGTGAATGCCATACCCCTGTGCATCTGGGTCAAGGACCGCGCCGGCCGCTATTTGCTGGTCAACCAGTCCCATGCCCAGCTGCGCAAAAGCACGCCGGAGAACATGCTCGGGAAGACCGCTTTGCAAACCGGATTGTCCCCGGCAGCCGCGGCGGCCGCCGACCGCATCGAGCAGGAAGTCCGTCTTACAGGTAAACCGCGGGAGGATCACGACGACTCCTCTACCGACAGCAACGGCAATTCCCTGCACTTCATCATTCTGCGACTGCCGTTCTACTTTTCCGCACAGGATCCTGACGCGCTGCTGGGCATCGGCATCAACGTCACCGAACTCAAGGCAGCCCAGCTCAAGATCAGCGAACTCAATGCCAACCTGGAAAAGCGCGTCGAACAACGCACCGCGGAGCTGGAGCAGTTGACGCGCGAGCTTGAGGCTTTTTCCTATTCGGTATCACACGACCTGAGGGCGCCTGCAAGGGCAATGACCGGATTTGCTTCAGTCTTGCTCGAAGACTGCCGCGGCCAGGTCCCGCCTGGAGCAGTACACATGCTTGAGCGCATTGAGGCCGCCGGCACCAGTATGAGCAGAATGATCGACAGCTTGCTGGTGCTGTCACGCGTGGGGCGTGCGGAACTGAACCGCCAGCCAGTCAACCTTTCTGATTCCGTTCGCAAAATCTGGGAAGAACTTCAGAACCACAGACCACCCAACAGCGCCCGCCTTGTCGTGGCTGACGGTGTTGTCGCCAACGCTGACCCCGGCCTGATTCGAAGTGTGTTGCAGAACCTGATCGACAATGCGCTCAAATACACAGGCAAAAATCCCGACCCTGTCATCGAGTTTGGCAGCTACCGTAACGGCCATGAAACGGTTTATTTTGTCCGGGACAATGGCGTGGGGTTTGAAATGGAATTTGCGGAGAAGCTCTTCGGCGCTTTTCAGCGGCTGCACTCATCCGATCAATTCGAAGGCTCCGGTATCGGACTTGCGACAGTGCAGCGCATCATTCACCGGCACGGCGGTCGGGTCTGGTGCGAGGCCCGACTCAATCATGGGGCATGCTTTTATTTTACGCTCGGCCCGGTTTGAGTCCGGATTTTTCCCGGACATTCCAAATGGCGTCGCATTGACACATCTACGTGCACCACTCTAAATTCACTCCCTCTGCGACTCCCCGCTTAAATAATTTTTCAGGAAAGTCCATTTAATGAAAGACCATGATGTCATCATCGTCGGCAAGGGCAATGCCGCGCTGTGCGCCGCACTGGCCGCACACGACCAGGGCGCGCGCGTTGCCGTGCTCGAAGCCGCCAATGATGACGAATCCGGCGGCAACAGCCGCTTTGCCGGCGGCGTGATGCGCTTCGCCTACAACACCGTCGAGGATCTCACCCGCGTCACCGACATCACGCCGGAGGAAATCGCCAACACCGATTTCGGCACCAACACCCGCGAGGAATTCCTCGACAAGATTTACCAGCTCACCGCCTACCGCACCGATCCCGACCTCTCGGAGTACCTGGTCAACGAGAGCCTGGACACCATGGTGTGGCTGCGCTCGAAAGGCGTGAAGTTCGTGCCCAACTGGGGCCGCCAGTCCGCGGTGGTCGACGGCAAGCGCAGGTTCTTCGGCAACATGCCGATCGAGGTCAACGGCGGCGGCGCCGGGCTGGTGCAGTTCCTCGACAAGGCCGCGCAGAAAGCCGGCATCGAAATCATGTACGAAACCCGCGCCATCAGCCTGATCTACGACGGGGCCACGGTCAGCGGCGTGCGCGTGCGGCAGAAGGGCAAGGCCTTCGACATCAAGGCTAAGGCCGTGGTGCTCGCCTGCGGCGGTTTCGAGGCCAACCCGGAAATGCGCGCGCGTTACCTCGGTCCGGGCTGGGAACTGGCGAAGGTGCGCGGCACGCGCTACAACGTCGGCGACGGCCTGAAGATGGCGCTGGACATCGGCGCCGCGCCCTACGGCAACTGGTCGGGCTGCCACGCCACCGGCTGGGACCGCTACGCGCCGGAATTCGGCGACGTCAATGTCGGCGACCAGTTCCAGAAACACAGCTACATCTTCGGCCTGCTGATCAACGCCGAAGGCAAACGTTTCGTCGACGAGGGCATAGACTTCCATTCCTTCACCTATGCCAAGTACGGCGGCGAAGTGCTGAAGCAGCCGGGCCAGTTCGCGTGGCAGGTGTTTGACTCGAAAGTCACCAAGCTGCTGCGCTCTGAATACCGCATCAAGTTCGTCACCAAGGTCAGCGCCAACTCGCTGGAAGAACTGGCTGCAAAACTCGAAGGCGTGAATCCCGAGGGTTTCCTGAAGACGGTGCGCGAGTACAACAACGCGGTGATGAAGGACGTGCCCTTCAACCACGTGGTCAAGGACGGCAAGGGCACGGTCGGCATCGAGCCGCCGAAATCGAACTGGGCGCAGGCGCTGGACACCCCGCCCTACGACGCCTATGCCACCACCTGCGGCATCACCTTCACCTTCGGCGGGCTGCGCATAGACAAGGAAACCGCGCAGGTGGTTGATTCCAACCAGCTGCCGATTCCCGGCCTCTACTGCGCCGGCGAGATGGTCGGCGGGCTGTTCTATTTCAACTATGCCAGCGGCACCGGGCTTGTGTCAGGCGCGGTGTTTGGCAAGCTCGCAGGTACTTCCGCCGGCCAGGCCGCCAAAGGTTAAACCATGTCATCGAACAAACCTCCGTTGCTGGCCAACGCCACACGCGACCTCGCCCGTTTCGGCGCGGCGCTGCGTTATGAAGACATACCCGCCGATGCGGTTGTGCGCATCAAGCTCTCGCTGCTCGACAGCCTCGGCTGCTGCCTCTACGGCGCAACGCTGCCGTGGACGCGCAAGGTCGCCGAACTCGCCGATGCCGAAGGCGCAAAACCGGTCGCCACGCTGATCGGCCTCGGACGCAAGACTTCGCCTGCCCTCGCGACGCTGGTCAACGGCACTTCGGGCCATGCCTTCGAACTCGACGACATCCACAAGGAATCGATTGTCCACGCCGGTTCGATCGCGACGCCGGTGGCGCTGAACCTGGCGGAAGCCAAAGGCGGCAAGGTTTCGGGCAAGGATCTGCTGACGGCGATGGTCGCCGGTTATGAAATCGGCCACCGCGTCGGCAATGCCGCGACCATGAGCCTGTTTTTCCGCGGCTTCCATCCGCAGGGCACTTCGGGCGCCTTTGTCGCCGCTGCCACTGCAGCGCACATGCTTGGGCTCGACGCAACGCAGTTCCAGCACGCGCTGGGCATGGCCGGCTCGCAGGCCGGTGGCCTGATGGCGGCGCAGGAAGGCGCGATGGTCAAGCGTTTCCACAGCGGCCGCGCGGCGCAGAGCGGCGTCTACGCGGCGCAACTGGCGTCGCGCGGCTTCACCGGCATCCTCGATGCGCTGGAAGCGCCGTACGGCGGTTATCTCGCCACCTACTCCGACAAACCGAATCCCTCGCGTCTGACTGATGGCTTGGGCAAGACCTGGGAAACGCTCAATGTCGGTTACAAGCCGCATGCCAGCGTCACCAGCATCCACAGCGCGCTGGATGCACTGTCGGAACTGATGACTGAGCATGGCCTCAAGGCCGGCGAAATCGCAAAAGTCGAAACCGGGCTGTCGCCGATGACCCACGTGCACTGCGCCTGGGAATACAAGGCGCAGGGCGTCACCGCGGCGCAGATGAACCTCTACTACGGCATGGCGGTGATCGCGCTCGACGGCGCGGCCTTCACCGAACAGTTCCGCGAAGCACGGCTCGCCGACCCGCAGATCCTCGATTTCATTTCGCGCATCAGCGCGCATGTCGATCCCGAGATCGAGAAGATGGGCGCGCCGTTCCGCCACGCCTCGCGCGTGAAGATCACCGCGCGCTCGGGCCAGGTGTTCGAGAAACTGGCGCTGCACCGCCGCGGCAGCCCGGAAAACCCGCTGGCGCCGGAGGAAGTGGTGCACAAGTTCCGCAACGTCGTCGCGCCGTGCATGGCGAAAACCGATGCCGAACGGATCATCGCGACCGTGGATCGCTGCGAACAGCTCGCCGACATCAATGAGCTGGCGATCATCGTCGGCGCTGCAGTAAGCCTGCCGAAATAGCTCATGAAACAATCATAAGTATTTGATTTTATTTATTATTTTATAGAACCTCCCGGAGAAAGACCCAGCCTCATGGCCAAACAATCCACCAGCGACAATCCCTACACCCGCGGCATCGCTCAATTCGTCTCCGGGCTGACCTACGAAAAAATTCCCGAAGAAGTCCGCCACCGCAACAAGCTGCTGATGCTGGATTCGCTGGGCTGCGCGCTCTACGGCGCCGACCTCGAATGGTGCCGCATACTGCAGGACAAACTGGAGAGCATCGATGCCACACGCCAGTGCAGCGTCTGGGGCACCAGCAAAAAACTCTCGGCACCACACGCCGCGCTGGTCAACGGCACACAGGTGCAGGGCTTCGAACTCGACGACGTGCACCGTGCCGGGGTGCTGCATGTCGGCGCAGTGGTGCTGCCGGCGCTGATTTCCATCACCGAAATGAAACCGGGCATGAGCGGCAGGGAGTTTCTGACCGCCTCAGTTGCCGGCTACGAAATCGGCCCGCGCGTCGGCCTGTGCATGGGCCCTTCGCACATCGCCTCGGGCTGGCACTCGGGCGCGACACTGGGCGTGTTCTCTTCCGCCGCAGGCGCCGCGCGCGGACTGAAACTGGATGTCGACAAAACCGTGCACGCGCTGGGCATTGCCGGCACCCAGGCCGCGGGCCTGATGGCGGCGCAGTTCGGCGCGATGGTGAAGCGCATGCACGCCGGCCGCTCTTCGCAGTCCGGCCTCTACGGCGCGCTGTTCGCCGAAGCCGGCTTCACCGGCATCCTCAACGTGCTGGAAAGCGAATACGGCGGCTTCTGCACGACCATGTCGCAGTCCACCGACAAGTTCAACCTGAAGGAACTCACCGCGGGCCTGGGCGATGTGTGGCAGACCATGGGCATCGCACTGAAGTTCTACGCCTGCGTCGGCACCAACCACACCACGCTGGACGCGCTGCGCGACATGCGTCGTGAACGCCCCTTCACCCACGACGACGTGAAGAAAGTCATCGTTCACGGCTCCGAAGTCACCGTGCACCACGTCGGCTGGCCGTACGAACCGCAGGGCCTGACCTCGGCGCAGCTCAACATGCCGTACTGCATCGCCGCCTGGCTGATCGAGAACGACTGCTTCGTCGACCAGTTCACCGAGGCCATGGTCGCCGACCCGCAGCGCATCGCGCTGTCGAAGAAGGTCGAGGTTCTCCACGACCCGGCAATCACCGCGCTGGGCGCCAAGATGCGCCACAAGGTACATGTCGAGTTGCATCTCCACGACGGCACAGTGATGAAACGCACCGTCGAGGCCGCACGCGGCAGCGAGAGACATTTTGCGTCGGATGACGAAATCATCGAGAAATTCGAGAAACTCGCGGTCAAGGCGCTGCCGAAAGCGCGAGTGGCCGAGCTGCGCGACGCGGTGATGGGCATCGAGAAGCTGCCCGACGCCAGCGTGCTGTCAAAACTGCTGACGGCGTAAACACGGGATGGACGCAGCGTCAAAAGCACGGACGGCGGCGCGCACGCTGGCGGCCTGGGCAGCCGCGCTGCGCTACGAGGACATCCCCGCCGCGGCGCGCGAACGCGCACGCCAGTGCATCATCGACACCACGGGCGCCGCACTGTTCGGCGCGCGCCTGCCATGGAGCAAGATCGTCGCCGGCCACGTGCAGCACTGCGGCGGCAACGGCGGCAGCCGGGTAATCGGCACCACGCTGAAAGTTGCGCCGCCCGCGGCGGCACTCGCCAACGGCGTGTGTGCGCACGCCTTCGAACTCGACGGCCTGCGCAAGCCCAGTGCCGGCGTCCACCCCGGTGCGATCCTGCTGCCGGCGGCGCTGGCCGCGGGAGAGGCGCAGGGTGCGGACGGCAAGGCATTGCTGACCGCGTTTGTTGCCGGTGCCGAAGTGATGTTCCGCATCGGGCTCGCGGCGAAACAGACCACCGAATCGCTGGGCTTTCATGCGCCCGGCACCAACGGCCCCTTCGGTTCGGCGATCGTCGCCGGGAAGCTGCTGGGATTGGACGGTGAACAACTGACCCAGGCGCTGGGCATCGCCGGTTCGCTGGGCGGCGGTCTGCTCGCCTTCGCCAAGGCGGGCAACGGCGCAATGGTCAAACGCCTGCACATGGGCCGCGCCTCCGAGGCCGGCGTCGTCGCGGCGCTGCTCGCGCGCGACGGCTACGAAGGCCCGGACACGGTGTTGGAAGGAAAATACGGTTATCTCGAAGCCTATGCCCGCGACGGCGACGCCGCTCAGTTCACCAAAGATCTGGGCACGCATTACGACATCGTCCACGCCTGCCTCAAGCGTTACGCCTGCCACATCACCGCGCACACCCCCGTGCAGTCGCTGCAGGAACTGCGCGCCGAACACGGTTTCAGCGGCGACGACGTGGCGGCGCTGACCATACACGCCCGCCACAAGGTGCTGTCACACCACGACATCCGCGAGCCGCGCGACGTCGCCGGTGCGCAGTACAGCGTACCCTTCTGTGCCGCCATCGCGCTCTACCACGACGTCAACAATCCGCTGGCGTTCTCCGAAACGGCGCTGAACGACCCGCGCGTGCGCGCCCTGGCGAAACGGCTTACAGTCGTGGAAATGGGTTCCAGCGAACAGGGTGGGGCCTGGGCCACGCGGGTGGGGGTCGAACTGAAGGACGGCCGGCGCTTCGAGCGTTTTGCCGAGGAATTCAAGGGCACGCCCGCCTCGCCGCTGTCCGCGGAGGAACTGCAGACCAAGTTCATGCGCATGGCCGGCGCGCATGCGCCGGCCGCCAGGCTGCATGCGCAGCTGGCGGCGCTGGAAACGGTGGATGATTGCCGGTCACTGGCAATCGGCACCAGGGACTGATCGTATCGATGAACAGGAACAGGCCGTATCGCGAGGAGAAAAACATGGAAAAAATCCTGGCCGGGATGTTGTGCGCAATGGCCCTTTCAGTGCATGCGGCCTATCCCGAAAAACCGGTGCGGCTGATCGTGCCCCTGTCCGCCGGCGGCGGCATGGACACGGTAACCCGCGCGGTGGCGATGCCCTTGTCCGAACGCGTGGGGCAATCCGTTGTCGTCGACAACCGTCCCGGCGGCGGTGGTTCGATCGGCGCCCTGATCACCAAGGAAGCTCCGAAGGACGGTCATACCCTGCTGATGGCCAGCGCGACTTTTGTCATCCATCCGCTGCTCTACAAAGCCAACTACGCCCCGGTACGCGACTACACACCGATCACCCAGGTCACGCGCCAGCCCTATGTGCTGATCGCGCACCCGGGCATACCCGCGAAAACCGTGCAGGAACTGGTGGCCTACGCCAAAGCCAACCCGGACAAGATCGTCTACGCCTCGGCCGGACAGGGCAGCCTGATCCACCTCACCACGGAACTTTTCAAGGTGCGCACGGGGACACGGATGATCCATGCGCCTTACAAGGGAATGGGCGCGGCCTACACCGACATGCTGGCCGGGCGCATCCAGGCCGCGTTCCCGAGCATCATCTCGGTGCTGCCGCACATCAAGAACAACCGGCTGCGCGCGCTGGCGGTATCCAGCTCAAGCCGCGCGGCAACGCTGCCGGACGTTCCCAGCGTGCAGGAAACCGGGGTGCCCGATTTCGACGTATCGAACTGGTACGGGCTGTTCGCGCCGGCCGGAACGCCGCGCAACGTGATCGACACCGTGCACCGCGAAGTATCGGCCATCCTGAAAACCGCGGAAATGCAGAAACGCATGGCCGGCGACGGTTCCGATGCGGTCGGCAGCACGCCGGCGGATTTCGCCGCACATGTCAGGGCGGAATCGGCGCGCTGGGCCGAAGTCATCAAAAAATCGAACATCCGCGCGGACTGAACAACCCGCCCCTCAAAGGAGATCCACCACATGATGCAGGCCGTCACCGCCGCACAAGCCACCCCGGGCCGCCGCCTGGTCAAATCCACCGGCACCGGAGAGGAGCACTGGCGCACCGATTACATCGGCAAACGCATGGATGCGGTGCAGGAAACGCCGCAGGCTTTCCTGATCGAAATGAGCCCGAACGAAGTGATCGTTCCCCATTTCCATGAAGTCGACCAGTTCCAGGTGTTTGTTGCCGGAGCCGGCAGCCTCGGCCGCGACACCCACCCGGTGCGGCCGCTCGCCGTGCATTACGCCGACCACCACACCGGCTACGGCCCGATCACCGCCGGCACGCACGGTTATTCGTATTTCACGCTGCGCGCACGCACCGATTCCGGCGCGGTCTACCTGCACAAGCCCGGTTACCGCGAAAAACTGAAACCGTCACGCAAGCGCCACCATACCGCGCCCGATATCGTGCTCGGCACCGAACCGGTGCTGCTGGCACGGCGCGAGATCGCCCGCGAAACGCTGTTCGACGGCGGCGACGGCGCGCTGGGCGCCTGGCTGCTGCGCTTGGGACCGGACATGCAGGCCGACGGCCCCGACCCGCGCAACACCGGCGGCCAGTATTACCTGGTGGTCAACGGCAGCCTGGACATCAACGGACGGTCGTGCGCGGCCTGGACCACGGTGTTTGTCGGGGCCGCCGATGCGCCGATGAAAATCCAGGCTGGAAGCAGGGGCGCCGAAGTCCTGCTGATGCAGTTCTCGATTCCTGAACCGGCCTGACGGGTAATACCACCGCCTGCTGCCGCGGGAACAGCGCATGGGTGACGCGCGCGCCTCCGTGCGCCGCCCACGGCGAGCCCGGCACCGGTTACAATCGCGGCGGCCGTGGCGCCCGTGCCCGCCGTTCCCCGATATTCCAATCAATCCCGTTGACTAAATCACCATGCCGATCTACGCGCTGACCATATTCGCGAGCGCGTTCCTGCTGTTTCTGGTGCAACCCATCATGGCAAAGCAGATCCTGCCGTGGTTCGGTGGTTCCGCTGCAGTATGGACAACCTGTCTGATGTTCTTCCAGCTGGTGCTGCTGTTCGGTTACGCCTACGCCGACTGGACCATACGCGTACTCAAGCCGCGACCGCAGGCCCTGCTGCACGGGACACTGATCGTGCTCAGCCTGGTGTCGCTGCCGATCATCGCCGACAGCAGCTGGAAACCGGAAGGCGACGAAGATCCGACCTGGCGCATCCTCGGCCTGCTGGCGGCCACCATCGGTCTGCCGTATTTTCTG
Source organism: Burkholderiales bacterium (assembly GCA_050250695.1). GTDB lineage: Bacteria > Pseudomonadota > Gammaproteobacteria > Burkholderiales > SG8-41. Next base: position 3,441 of record JBFWOE010000079.1, on the reverse strand, counting down.
CTGTCGACCACCGGCCCGCTGCTGCAGGCGTGGTTCGCGCGCAGCTATCCCGATGCACGCAACGTCTACCGGCTGTTCGCACTGTCCAACGCCGCCTCGCTGGCCGCGCTGGTGGCCTACCCCTTCGTCGTCGAACCGTACATCACCACACGCGGGCAGTCGATCGGCTGGAGCTTCGGCTACGGGCTGTTCGCCCTGCTCTGCGCCATATCCGCCTATTTCAGCCGGCGACCCGCGGCCGGACGGGCAGCGCCACGGGCCGACGCGGAGACACACGAAAACGGACCCCCGCGCATCGCTGACTACCTGCTGTGGCTCTTACTCGCGGCACTGGGTTCGTTCATGTTGATCGCGGTAACCAACCACATCACCCACGACGTCGCTTCGGTGCCGTTCCTGTGGATACTGCCGCTGACGCTGTACCTGCTGTCGTTCGTACTCTGTTTCGAAGGCCGCAACTGGTATCAGCGCTCGATTTTCTTCGGCCCGCTGCTGGTCGTCGTCGGCGCAATGGCCTGGGCACTGCACGCCGACGGCGGCATCATGGAAATCAAGCAGGCAATACCGCTGTTCGCGATCGGGCTGTTCGTGATGTGCATGTTCTTTCACGGCGAGCTTGCCTCGCTGAAACCGGCCCCGCGTTACCTGACCGGCTATTACCTGATGATATCCCTGGGCGGCGCAGTCGGTGGCCTGCTGATCGGTTTCGTCGCACCGAAGCTGTTCGACACCTACTACGAGTTCGGCCTCGGCCTGCTGTTCACCGCGCTGATCGCCGGCTACGTCGCCCGCCGCGCGAATCTCATCGTTCCGGTCCTCGCCATGGTCGCCGCAGGATTCACCGCCTTCCACGTCCATGCCTACATCGACATGCTGTCAAAAAACGCCCGCGTCATGTCGCGTAACTTTTACGGCACGCTGCGGGTCAAGGACTTCGGCGATCCCGCCGCCGATGGCGTACGCCGGCTGATGCACGGCGTGATCATGCACGGAGAGCAGTTCCTCGCGCCGGAGCGGCGCATGCAGCCGACAACCTATTACGGGCCGGACTCGGGCGTGGGCCGCATCATCACCGTCAAGCGCGATTCCACGCCCGCGCTGCGCGTCGGCGTGGTCGGACTCGGCGCCGGAACGCTGGCAACCTACGGCCGCAAGGGCGATGTCTACCGCTTCTATGAAATCAACCCCCAGGTCATCGAGCTTGCGCGCAGCGAATTTTCGTTCCTCGACGGCAGCGCGGCCCGGATCGAAACGCTGCTCGGCGACGCACGGCTGACCATGGAGCGCGAGCCCGCGCAGCGCTACGACGTGCTTGCCATCGACGCCTTTTCCAGTGATTCGATCCCGGTGCACCTGATGACGCAGCAGGCCATGGGCGTATATCTGAAAAACCTCAAGCCCGATGGCGTCGTCGCCTTCCATGTCACCAATCGCTTTCTCAACCTGGCGCCGGTGGTCAAGCGCATAGCCGATGAACACGGCCTGCACACCGTGCTGGTCACCGACGAAGCGCTGAACGACGATGATTCGGCGAAAACCGACTGGGTGCTGGTCTCGCGCAGCCCCGCCGCGCTGGCTCATCCGCGCATCACCGAGAGCGCTGCCAGGATCGCCGAAATCCCCGGCATGCGGCTGTGGACCGACAGCTTCAACAACCTGTTCAAGATCCTGAAATAGCGGTGCCACGCGCGCGTATCATTGGCGGGTTGAAATCCTGGCACTTTGCCGCCATTTGCTGTCACATGTCCGAAAACACCCTGTTTTTCAGGGGCCTGCGCGCGTTGCCCTGGCTGCTGCTGGGCGCGCTGCTGCCCGTCGCAGTGACTGCGCAGCCAGCCACGGATGCACGCGCGCTGCCGACCCTGGCGCCGCTGGTCAACCAGGTGACGCCGGCCGTGGTCAACATATCGGTGGTCACCCGCGCGCCGATGGAAGACAACCCCCTGTTCCGCGATCCGTTTTTCCGGCGGTTTTTCAACCTGCCGGACCGGCCGCAGCGCCAGGAACAGGCCGCCGGCTCCGGCGTGATCGTCGATGCGGCGCGCGGCTACGTGCTGACCAACAACCATGTCATCAAGGACGCCGAACAGGTCATAGTCACGCTGAAGGACCGCCGCCAGTTTCCGGCGAAGCTGGTCGGTACCGATCCGGGCACCGACATCGCCGTGCTGCAGATCAGCGCGTCTCGCCTGAGCGCGCTGCGTATCGGTGATTCCGACGCACTGCAGGTCGGCGACTACGTGCTGGCCATCGGCAATCCCTTCGGCATCGGCCAGACCGTGACTTCGGGCATCGTCAGCGCGCTGGGGCGCAGCGGCCTGTCGGTGGAAGGTTACGAGGATTTCATCCAGACCGACGCTTCGATCAACCCCGGCAATTCGGGCGGCGCGCTGGTCAACCTGCGCGGCGAACTGGTCGGCATCAATACCGCGATCATCGGCCCCGCCGGCGGCAATGTCGGCATCGGCTTTGCCGTGCCCTCGGTCATGGCGCGAGCGGTAATGGAGCAGATCGTCAAATTCGGCGAAGTACGGCGCGGCCGGCTCGGCATCGAAATGGCCGACGTGCCGCCCGAAGCACAGCAGAAACTGCGCCTGCCCTCGCTCGATGGCGCCCTGATCGCCAGAGTGCAGCCCGGCTCACCCGCGGAGCGGGCGGGGCTGCGCCCGGGCGACGTGGTGACCGCGGTCAACGGCCGCATGATCCGCAGTTCCGGAGAATTGCGCGCGCGTCTCGGCCTGACGCCGGTCGGAGACGAAGTCGAATTGAACGTGGTCCGCGAAGGCGGCGACCGGCGTGTGCGGGTCCAGATCGCGCCACCGCAGGAATCCGCCGATGGCGATGGGACTCCGGTAGCGCAACTCCCCGGCCTGAAGGTGGTCGAGATCGAGCGCGGCAGCCCGCTGTTCCAGCGTCTGCGCGGCGGCGGCCTGGTGGTGTCGGCGGTGGATGACGGCAGCCGCGCGTTGCAGGCGGGATTCCGTCCCGGCGACATCATCTACGCAGTCAACCGGCGGCGGGTGCAGACGCTGAAGGAATTTCTCGGGCGACTGCGGGCTGCCGAACGCGGCTACGCCGTGAGTCTGCTGCGCGGCGATTTCAACCTGACGATCGTCGTCCGCTGACGCGGCTCAGGCGCGCGCGCGGCGCACCAGCCAGCCGCCGACGCCGAGCAGCACCGAGTTCGACAGCCAGACCGGTGCGAAACCGAAGGCCGTGCCCAGGCTGCCGAAAATAAGCGGAATCACGAAATGCGTGAAGTTGTTGACCGTCACGCGCAGGCCAGCAGCCTCCGAAGCGCGCCCCTTGGGTGCGAGCGCGTAGATCAGCGACATCGACATCGGCTGGCCGACGCCGACGCCCAGTCCGAGCAGGAACGCCACCGCTCACAGCGCATAGGGATCCTCGAACAGCGGAAACAGCATGAAGGTCAGCGCCGCG
>JBFWOE010000078.1:0-13835 GCA_050250695.1 Burkholderiales bacterium | reverse complement strand
CGCGAGGAATACGAAGAAATGCTGGAAGACGCCAAGGACGAGGATTAAAAGTTTCGCGGCGTGCATCAACCGGCTGGTCATGACGTTGTTTCATGCCGTGGCCGCCACCTGAGGAGGTAGAAATCATGAGCACCGAACAACATCCCAGCGACGGTACGGGAATCGCCGGGCACGGCTCGTTTTTCCAGCCGACCAATCTGTCGCCCGAAGATGCCGCCAAGGCCACCGCGTGGGTGGAAAAGCACGTCGATCGCCGCACGATGGACCTGTCCGAGCGCATGGACGACGTGCGCGACCACATGTGGCAGCTGGAGAAGGAGGGCGAGATCATCGTCCACCGCGTGTCCGATGCGCACAAGCCGGTCGACGTGCAGACGCTGTTCGGCTGGAACAAGAAAATCCCGACCTCGCAGTTGTGGCACCACAAGTCCTGCGGCCAGTGCGGCAACATCCCCGGTTATCCCACGGCGCTGCTGTGGACCATGAACAAGCTGGGCATGGTGCCGGGCAGGGATTATCTCGACGAGACCGACCAGACTTCGTGCACGGCCTGGAACTATCACGGCTCGGGCATCGGCAACCTGGAATCGCTGGCGGCGGTGTTCCTGCGCAATTTCCACCAGGCCTACGTGTCGGGCAAGAACCACGGCCATGAACCCGGCCATTTCTTTCCGCTGGTGCATTGCGGCACCTCGTACGGCAATTACAAGGAAGTGCGCAAGTACCTGATCGAATCACCGCAGCTGCGTGAAAAAGTGCGCAAGATCCTCGGCAAGCTGGGCCGCCTGGTCGACGGCAAGCTGGTGATCCCAGAGGAAATCGTGCATTACTCGGAATGGGTGCACGTGATGCGCAAGCGCATCGCCTCCGAACTGCAGACCATAGACGTGTCCAAGGTGCGCGCGACGGTGCACACGGCCTGCCATTACTACAAGATGGTGCACGAAGACGCGATCTACGATCCGTCAGTGCTCGGCGGCAACCGCACCGCGGTGGGCACCTCGGTCGCCGAGGCGCTGGGTGCGCAGGTCATCGACTACTCGACCTGGTATGACTGCTGCGGCTTCGGCTTCCGCCACATCATTTCCGAACGTGAATTCACGCGCTCGTTCACCATCGACCGCAAGATCAAGATTGCCCGCGAGGAGGCCAACGCCGACGTGATGCTGGGCATAGACACCGGCTGCATCACCACCATGGACAAGAACCAGTGGATCGGCAAGGCGCACGAAAAAAACTATTCGGTGCCGATCATGGCCGACATCCAGTTCGCAGCGCTGGCCTGCGGCGCCGACCCGTTCAAGATCGTGCAGCTGCAGTGGCACGCCAGTCCCTGCGAGGAAGTAGTCGAGAAAATGGGCATTTCCTGGGACGAATCCAAGCGCAATTTCGAGGCCTACCTGAAGGAAGTCGAAGCGGGACGCATCGAATATCTCTACAACCCCGAACTGGCCATCAGCCGCTGAATATATGAATGACACCGTATTGATCGTAGGCGCCGGCCCGACCGGCCTTTCTGCCGCGGCAGCCGCGGCTTCCGTGGGCAAGCGCGTGGTGCTGGTGGAAAAGGAAAACAGGCTGGGCGGTGCGCCCATCCTCTCCGGCTACGCGAAACTGGTGCCTTCAGGCGAATGGGCAAAGGATGCCATCGGGCGCATGGTGAAGCGCGTCGAAGATGACTCGCGCGTCACCATCCACAGGGGCGCCAAGGTCACGAAACTCGACGGTGAATTCGGCAATTTCAGCGCGACGCTTTCGAACGGCCAGACTGTCAATGCCGGTGCGGTGATCCTCGGCACCGGCTTCACCCATTTTGATTCGATCAACAAACCCGAGTGGGGTTTCGGCACCTACGAGGACGTGGTGACCACAACCCAGGTCGAACAGATGATTTCCGCCGGCAAGGTCGCCTGCCCGTCAGACGGTCGCGTGCCGGAACGGGTGTGCATCCTGCTCTGCGTCGGTTCGCGCGACCGCCAGATCGGCCGCGAATGGTGCTCGAAGATCTGCTGCACGGTGTCAACCAACCTGGCGATGGAAATAAAAGAGCTCTCGCCGAAGACGGACGTCTATATCTATTACATGGACATCCGTACCTTCGGTTTGTACGAAGACAAGTTCTACTGGCGTTCGCAGGAGGAGTTCCACACCAAGTTCGTCAAGGCGCGCATCGCCGAAGTGACGAAGGCGCCTGATGGCCGGTTGCTGGTCAAGGGCGAGGACACGCTGGTCAAGCGCCCGATCGTGATTCCTTTCGACCTGGTGGTGCATGCGATCGGCATGGATCCCAATCTCGACAATCCGGAAATCGCGAAAGTATTCGGCGTCGAACTCGAGCACCACGGCTTCCTGCAGCGTGGCGAGCATTACACCGCGACTTTTTCCACTTCGCGTCGCGGCATCTACGCCGGCGGATCGGCGCTGGCGCCCGAAGACATCGATACCTGCATTGCCCATGGCCTGGGCATGGCGGTGCGCGCGGTCGGTGACCTGACTGCCGCCGGACAGAAGGCGGCGTAACCCGTGTTCTGGTCCCGTAAACGCGCTGCAGAAGCGCTACCTGACGTTGCCGTTGCCGGCGTGGCGCCGGCCGAACTGCCGGTCGCGCTCGATGCGGAAGTTTTTCTGCGCCATTATGAAGCGCTGCTGGCGGCAGCGGAGCAGGATGGCGGCATGGAAGGTTATCTGGCGGCGCTCGCGGCCAAACGCGACACATTTGCCGTCGCACGCGAAAGCGCGCAGTCCACTGCGGCCGGTCTCGACGAAGTGACCCGGTTGCTGGCGACAGTGTTCACTGCGCGCCGCAAGCTCTATCCGGCGCTGGAAAAACTGGGCGAAGAACGCACGGCCACGCTGATGGCGGAGCTGTGGTTCGGTGAGCAGCCTGCCGGCGCGCGCCTGCAGCAGTTCGTCGATGCCATGCCCGGCGCTGTTGACGGCGACCGCGCCAGCGTCAAGGCCGCGGCGCAGCTGCGCCGCGCCGCCTGGGATTTCGCCGCTGAAGCGCTGCACTATGCCGATGCCGGAAGTTATCCGCTGATGACACGCTGGGTGTGGGATCAGGCCACGCAAAGCGGCGCACTGCGCGAATTCATCCGCGGCGGCGACGCCATGCGAGAAGTGCCGTTCAGCAACGATCCTGGAATATTCGAGGGCGCGCGGCGCTGGATCGCGGAGCAGCTGGCCGCGCAGGGTATTTACCGCGACGAGGCGTTGTGGATCGATCTGGTGCAGGGACAGGCGTATCTCGCCTATTTCCGTTCGATGACCGAGGGCAGCCTCGGCGCCGATTTCGGCCGCGGCGTGCCGCCCAATGAGCAGTTGAAGCGCCTGCTCGGCATCGACGCCGCGCCCGGCGCGCGCCCTGACCGCGTCAGGAAACCGGCTGCGGCAGTTCAACCAGGAATACACTGAGATGGCGATACACGAAAAATCGCTGGTCGCCCCCGGCGACCTGATGACCAAGGACAAGCTGGTGGTCGACGGCGTCGATGTTTCAGGACACTGGAACACGATGATGAAGCCGCGCTACGTCAGCGATTACGACCCCGATTTTTTCAAGGTCATCCAGTCCTATCCCGGCGGCGAGAACGTACACCGCTGCTGGCAGTGCGGTTCGTGCACCAATTCCTGCACCATGTACGCGATCAATTCGGATTTCAATCCGCGCTACTGGATCTACCTGACCAATCTCGGCATGAAGGACGAGATCCTCAAGGACAAGGAAATCATCTGGCAGTGCGTGTCCTGCAACAAGTGCACCAACATCTGCCCCAAGGACGTCAAGCCCGAGGGCGTGATGAAGGCGCTGCAGCACTGGATGGAAGACGAAGGCCATGTGCAGAAATCGGATTCCACCAAGTTCGACGAGGAATTCACCCGCCAGTGCCTGGAGCGCGGCCGCATCGAGGACACCGAAGTCATTCAGAATTTTTTCAAAAAAACCGGGCAGGACATCGTCCAGCTGGTGAAGACCGGCTGGCTGGGGATCATGATCGCGCGCATGAACAAGTGGCCGCTGCTGCGTGAAGGCCGCATCGGCGCCTTTCTTGCCCGCATGCCGGTCGCGGGCCCACTGCAGATGGGGCTGGCGATGGTGTTCAAGCCGCGCACGAAATCGTGGGGCCGCACCGGCGAGGTGCTGCGCCAGTACGTCGAGGAACAGAAAGCCAGGGCAGGAACACATAAAGCGGGGACGCACTGAACATGACGAAAGTAGCCTATTACCCGGGATGCGCACTCGAAGGTTCGGGGGGTCCGTACGATCGTTCGACGCGGGCGCTGGTCGACGCGCTGGACCTCGAGATGGAAACGCTGAAGGACTGGAACTGCTGCGGCGCGATGGAGGTGAAAAACATCCATCCCATGCTGCAGACCTACATGTCGGCGCGCAACATGGCGATCGCCGCGGAAAAGATGGGATTGAATACCGTGATGGCGCCGTGCAACGGCTGTTATCACAACCTGAAGAAGGCGGAATATGAGTGCGCGACCTCGGCCGAAGCCATGCAGACCGTGCAGGACCTGGCGAAGAAGGCCGACGATCCGGTGTACAACGGCGACGTGCGCACGTTGCATCTGCTCGAATGGCTGATGGAAGAACTCGGCCCCGAAGGCATCAAGGCGCGCATCCGCAAGAATCTCAACGGCCTGAAGATCGCCAATTACTACGGCTGCATGTATACCCGGCCGCGGCAGATTTTTCCGGAGAAGGATCAGGGCCCGGGGTCGGAATCGACCAACAAGCCGCACTTCATGGACGACCTGCTGAAGGCAGCCGGCGCAGAGAATGTTGATTTTCCTTTAAAAACAGCATGTTGTGGTGGAGCGCATACGCTGTCTGATTCCGACACCTCGACCCAGCTGGTGCTGAACCTGCTGCAGGCCGCCGAAGAATCCGGCGCCGAGGTGATCGCCACCGAATGCCCGACCTGTCACTCCGGGCTTGAAATGCACCAGGTGCGCGCCGAAACCCAGTTCGGTATCAAGACCAAGGTGAAGGTTGTCTACTTCACGCAACTGCTCGGGCTGGCGCTGGGGCTTTCGCCTCGCAAGCTGGCGATACACGAAAACGTCAGCGATTCGCTGGATCTGCTCCATGAAAAAGGCGTGATCTGAGCAACTGGTGATTGGTTACTGGTGACTGGTAATTGGTAGTCGATGATGGGTCACGGCCTCGACAGCAAGGCCGCCACAAACTACCCTTCACCAGTAACCATTTACCAATCACCAGTTACCAGTCACCCACATGGAATGCAATGGCTGCGAGTTCCGCCCCGAGCTTTATTACGACGCCGAGTACCAGATCTGGGTGCGGGTGGAGGAAGGGGGCGAGCTGGCCGTGGGCATGACCGACATCTCGCAGAGCATCGCCGGGAAGATTTTGCACGTGCGCGTGCGCCGTCCCGGCACGCTGCGTCCTGCGGGCAAACCGGTGGCCACGATTGAAAGCGGGAAATGGGCGGGTCCGGTGCCCAACCTGTTCGATTGCAGCATTGCGGGTGCCAACAGCGCCGTGCTTGAGGATCCCTCTCTGCTCAACCGCCAGCCCTATGAATCCTGGATCGCGCGGGTGAAGCCGGCGCAGCCGGTGGAGCAGGCGCTGGACGTGCTGCTCACCGGCGATGCGGCATGGGCGGGTTACCAGGCGCGCTGCCGTCGTGACAACATCGTCTGCAAACGGCTGACGCCATGAGTGAAGACCGCCATTACCTTGATAATGAAGAAAAAACCGTGGTCATCGTGATGACCAGCGGACCCTCGCAGCGCCACCGCTGCGCGACGCCGTTCTACATGGCGGCGATCATGGCCTCGATGGATGCCGAGGTTAAGGTGTTTTTCACCATGGAAGGCGTCAAGCTGTGCCAGAAGGGGGTGCCGGAAAAATTGACGGCGCTGGACGGCGGCAAGACAATCATCGAATTCATGCGCGACGCCAAGGCTGCCGGCGCGAAGTTCTACCTGTGCCGGCCGGCGATGCCGGGCTACGAAATGGAAGTCGACGACGTGATTGCCGAGGTGGACGAGATGTCCAGCGGCGGCGAGCTCGCAGACCTGATCCTGAGTTCAGACAAGGCATTGTTTTTCTAGGAAACGGCAAGAGAGAGGAGCAACGAAAATGGCATCAGTCAAAGGCTGCAACATCCCGGACGACCTGTATTACAACGTCGAAACCAACGTGTGGGCGCGCAAGGAAGCCGACGGCACGGTCACCATCGGCATGACGGCCTACGCCGCGGCGCTGGCCGGGCAGGTGGTGTCGTGCACGCCGAAGAAGGTCGGGCGCAGCGTCGAACAGAACAAGTCGGCGGCCACCGTCGAATCCGGCAAATGGGTGGGGCCGGTCAAGGCGCCGGTTACCGGTGAAGTGGTGGCGATCAACGACGTATTGTCCTCCGCGCCCGGCACCATCAACAGCGATCCCTACGGTTCCGGCTGGATGGTCAAGATGAAACCGTCGAACTGGGATGCCGATTCCGCGGCGCTGGTGACCGGCGGCGCGGTGGCGGCGGCGTTCGAGGCGAAGATGAATGCGGAAGGTTTCGCCGGCTGCGGTGCGTGAGCGCGGCGGATCGCTGAACGGGTAATGCAGTGACCCACCCTTGGCTGGACATTGCCGCCGGTATTGACGGCCTCGACGGCATCGAGCTCGATGCCGCGCTGGTCGGCGAAATCGAAAGCACCGTCAGGGACGTGCAGCCGCGCATCAATTTCTACACCCCGACCTTCAAGTCGTACGTCACGTCGGAGCTTGCCGGCTGCGGCAAAAGCGCGTGGCCGGCGGTGTCGATCACCGGAGGTGAATGCGCGCTGGCCTGCGATCACTGCAAGGCGAAAATCCTCGAGCCGATGATCCCCGCGCGCACACCCGAGGCGCTGTGGCGCGTGGTCAACGAGCAGGTCGCGGCTGGAGCGCAGGGGATGTTGCTGACCGGCGGCTCCAACCATCGCAACGAGGTCGAGTACGACAGCTATTACCCGACCGTGCGGCGTATCAAGGACGCCTTCCCCGGATTCAGGATCGCGCTGCACACGGCGCTGGTCGACAGGGACATCGCGCGGCGCATGGAAGACGCGGGCATAGACGCCGCGATGATGGACGTGATCGGCGCGCAGGACACGATCTCGCAGGTCTACCACCTGCGGCGCAGCGTCGCCGACTTTGAACACGCGCTGGAATGCCTGACGGCGACTTCGATGAAAGTGGTGCCGCACATCGTCATCGGCCTGCACTACGGGCGCATGCTTGGCGAGTGGGAAGCGCTGGAAATCGTCGCGCGCCACCGGCCGGCGGCCCTGGTGCTGGTGGTGGTGATGCCGTACTACGCGCCGGCGCAGCGGCCGTTCGTTACGCCCGACGCTCACCAGGTCGGCCGCTATTTCATGGATGCCCGCCGCCGCCTGCCCGAGATGCCGCTGTTGCTCGGTTGCGCGCGGCCGCCGGGCCGGATCAAGGCCGGGATCGACAGCTATGCAGTGATGGCGGGACTCAACGGCATTGCCCATCCGGCTGACGGCGTGGTCGAGCTGGCGCTGCGGCTGGAACGCGATGTGCGGGTGACGCCGGCCTGCTGCTCGATAGCAATCGGCGACGAAGTGATGGCCCTGGAACGCGATTCCGGCATGCGTGTCGATCTGCAGGACCTGGTCGCGAAACGTCGCGCCCGTCCCGCTGCGGGCGGCAGGCTGGCCGGCATCCCGGTGGTCGCGGGCTGAGCACGATGGACCACTGGCGCGTCATCGATACCGGTCTGCGGCCTGCGGCGCAGAACATCGCGTTGAACCGCGCGCTGCTCGAGGCGCGCCAGGCCGATGAAATCCCGAGCACGCTGCGTTTCCTGCGTTTCACGCCGTCTGCGCTGCTGGGTTACCACCAGAGCGCGGAGCAGGAGCTCAACCTCGATTATTGCCGTGAACACGGCATCACCGTGCAGCGCCGCATCACCGGCGGCGGCGCGATCTATTTCGACGAGACCCAGATCGGCTGGGAGCTCTATCTCCACAAGCGCGACCTCGGCAGCTCCGACATGCAGTTGATTTCGCGCCGTATCTGCCATGCGGCGGCCACAGCGATCAGCGCGCTGGGCGTAGAAGCCCGTTTCCGGCCGCGCAACGACATCGAGGTCGACGGTCGCAAGATTTCCGGCACCGGCGGCGCCTTCGACGGCGACGCGCTGATGTACCAGGGCACGCTGCTGATCGAGTTCGATGTCGAAAAAATGCTGCGCGTGCTGCGCATATCCGCCGAAAAGCTGTCGGACAAGGCGATTGCATCCGCGCGCGACCGGGTCGCCAACCTGAAGGATCTGCTCGGCCGCCGGCCGGATGCGGCGCAGATCCGCGGCAACATGGTCGAGGCCTTCGAGAGCGAGTTCGGCGTTGAATTCAGCGAAGGCGAGCTGACGCTGTCGGAAGAACAGCGTTACCAGGCTGCGCTGCGCGAGATCGATCACCCGGACTGGGTCGGCCTGGTCAACCGGCCGGTGGCCGACATGCCGATCCTCGAGGCTGCGCAGAAGTTTGCGGGCGGCCTGTTGCGGTCGGCGGTGACCTATGACCGGCAGACCCGGACCATCCGCCAGATCTGGTTCAGCGGCGACCTGTTCATCAGCCCGCGGCGCACCGTGGCCGACCTCGAGGCCGCGCTGCGCGATCTGCCGCTGGACCGGCTGGAGCAGAGAGTGACGCAGTTCTTTGCCGGACGCAGCGTCGACATGCTGTCGCTGACGCCCGCGGATTTCGTCGCAGTGGTGCGGCTGGCGCTGAAGCAACCCACGCTGGAATCCAGTCCGTGAAGCCGCAGGAATGCGACGTGCTGGTGATCGGGCTCGGTCCCGGCGGCGGCGCAGCCGCATCCGTGGCCGCGGCGGCCGGGCTGCGCGTGATTGCCATCGAGCGCAAGCGCGAAATCGGCACGCCGGTGCAGTGCGCTGAATTCATCCCGCTGCCGCTGTCGCGCCACGCGCAGGATCAGGACGTGCTGTTGCAGCGGATCAGCGCGATGAAAAGCGTGTTGCCCTCCGGCGCGACTGTGAACACGCCGTTCGGCGGATTGATGGTCGATCGCGCGGCCTTCGACCGCGCGCTGGCACGGTCAGCCGTTGCCCGCGGCGCCGCGGTGTACCCCGCCAGTGCGCTGTTGGCGCTTGATGACGCGCAGCGGAGCGCTGAAATCAGAAACGCCGAGGGTTCATGGTCGGTAAAGTACCGCGTGCTGATCGCCGCCGACGGCCCGCACTCGACGGTGGCGCGCCTGCTCGGGCTGGCGCCGCTGCAGACCGTGAACACCCGGCAATACACGGTACCGCTGCTGCAGCCGTTCAGTGACACCGACATCTGGCTGTCGCCGGCCTATCCCGGTGGTTATGCCTGGCTGTTTCCGAAAGGCGACCGGGCCAACCTGGGACTGGGCATGGATTCCGGGTTTGATGATGACATGAAGGCGCCGCTCGATGCGCTGCACGTGCGGCTGGTTGCCGAGGGACGCGTCGGCAGCGAAATTCTCGCGCGTACCGGCGGCGCGATACCGGTCGGTGGCCTGCGCGATGTGCTTGCTGTTGGCAATGTGATGTTCGCCGGAGATGCCGCCGGCCTGACGCATCCGGTGACCGGCGCGGGCATTGCCGCGGCGGTCGCCAGCGGCGAAGCAGCTGCGGATGCCGCGCGCGCGTTGATCGGAGGCGATGCCGATGCGCTGAACGATTACGCCGAAGACCTGCGCGACCAGTTCGGCGAATCACTGCAGCGCGCGGTGGCGCGTCGCGCGGAACTCGCGCGCGTCTGGAATACCGATGCCGCGAATGATGACCTGGTGCATCGCCGCGGCTGGATTGCTTTCGACGAGTATTACCGCGCCCCGCTGACCGCCTGAAGGCCGTTCATGAAAATATCAATTAAAACAATAGTTTACATAACATTCCCGCTCTGCATCCTGTGGGCTCCAGCTGCAGCGGCGCAGGATGCGACCTTTGCGACGAAATCGCTGACGCTGGAAACCGCGCAGAAAGCGGCGCAGGCCGCGCTGAAAAAATGCCGCGATGACGGCTTCCAGGTTGCAGTCGCCGTCGTCGACCGCAGCGGACTGACGCAGGTGATGCTGCGCGACCGTTTTGCCGGACCGCATACGCCGGCGATGGCCGAAGACAAGGCCTGGTCGGCGGCAACTTTTCGCACCAACACCGCGGACCTCGACCGGGTCACGCAACCCGGGATGCAGCAGCACGGGATCCGCCACCGCCCGCGCGTGGTGGCGGTCGCCGGCGGCATGATCATCGAAGGCGCGGGTTCCCTGCTGGGTGCGATCGGAGTCTCCGGCGCCCCGGGCGGGGACCGCGACGACATTTGCGCAAAAGCCGGCATCGCCGCGATCCGGGACAGCATCGATTTCTGAGGAAAACCGCATGGACACCCTTGCCGACAACGTACAACCGATCCGCTTCTACCGGCCGGATTACCACATCAAGACGCCGGAGATGCGTTCGCCCGAATACGTCCAGATGAGCACGGCGGCGGCGATCACGCTGGGACTGGTTCCGGGAAAAATGCACCGCACGGCATGCACCCACTGCCTGAACCTGCTGGTGACCTATCCCGAAGGCTGCCGCGCGAACTGCGCCTACTGCGGGCTGGCGCGCCACCGCGAGGAGGCGCGCGATTACGCCGACCGCAATTTCATCCGTGTCGACTGGCCCACCGCGCGTTACGGCGAGGTGATCGAACGCGTGAAGGCGGGAACGGACCGGGGCCAGTTCCAGCGCATGTGCATCTCTATGATCACCCATCCGGATTCCAACGCCGACACTTTCGTGCTGCTCGAGCGCTGGACCCGCGAGATATCGCGGGTGCCGGTGTCCATCCTGTCGAATCCGACCACGCTGGAAAAAGACGACCTGGTGCGCATGCGCGAACTGGGCGCCGACATTTTCACGGTGGCGCTGGATGCGGTGACGCCCGGCATCTTCGAGCGCACCCGCGGCAAGGGCGTCGACAGCCCGCACAAGTTCGAGCATTACTGGCGCGCCATCGAGTGGGCGGCCGAGGTCTACGGCGCCGAGAAATTCGGCGCCCACCTGATCTGCGGCATGGGTGAGACCGAACAGGAAATCCTCGAGGTCGCGCAGCGCATCCGCGACATGGGCGGGCACAACCACATGTTCGCTTTTTTCCCGGAGAAGGGCTCGCTGATGGAAGACTGGCCGGCGGTGGACCGCGGGCAATGGCGCCGCGTGCAGCTGGCGCGTTACATCATCGACTACGCCGGCGGCCATTTCCGCGACATGCGTTTCGACGACGAAGGCCGCGTTGTCGAATACGGCGTGCCGCAGGCGAAGCTGGAGGTACTGATCAACGCCGGCACGCCGTTTCGCACCTCGGGCTGCCCTGGCAAGGACGACGACATCTCGGCCTGCAACCGGCCCTATGGCGATTCCAGCCCCACCGACATCCTGTCGTTTCCGTTTGCGCTGAAAAAACGCGATATCCGGAAAATGCGGCGCCAGCTCGAGGGCGAGGATGTAAAAGCCGGATTGTAGCGCCCGGTTTCTGTTTAGTTATATCAATAAAATCAAATAGTTAAATAGATTTGTCGCGGCAGGGCGCAGTCCTGCCGCGCATTGTTTTACTGCCCCCTGCAAGCCCTGAAAGACCCCGCCACCACCCGTGTAATTAGGTATATCATTAATTTCGAATTTACCAATGCATATGGATTCAACAGCGACGCCGCAGCCCCCGGGTTCCGGACGTCCCGATCCGGAGGCCGCATGAACATGAGCGATCCGAATTCCATCGAAGCCCTGATCCGCCAGCGCGTCGATGAAGTGTTCGACGAAAAGTTCGAGGCAAAACTTGCCGAGATCCAGGGCAAGCGCACGCCGTCGATGACCATCATTGCCACCAAGGGTACGCTCGACTGGGCCTACCCGCCGTTCATCCTGAGTTCGACGGCTGCCGCGCTGGGCTGGGACGTGTCGATTTTCTTCACGTTCTACGGGCTGCAGCTGCTGCGCAAGGATATTTCCCATCTCAAGGTGAGCCCGCTGGGCAACCCGGCGATGCCGATGAAAATGCCCTTCGGCCCTGACTGGTTCAAGAGCATCAACTGGAACATCCCCAACATCGTGCAGGCCGGTGTCCCGGGCTTCGAGTCCATGGCCACGGGCCTGATGAAACAGACCATCAGCAACAACGGCGTTGCCGAAATCGGCGAGCTGCGCGGCCTCTGCCTCGAGGCCGGCGTGAACATGATCGGCTGCCAGATGACGGTCGACCTGTTCGGATTCAAACACGAGGATTTCATTCCCGAGGTCAAGGAGTACTGCGGCGCGGCGACATTCCTGCCTATGGCGCAGGTCGCAGACGTGAGTCTTTTCATGTAGTCGGTTCGATCATTTCAAATCACTAAACACTAAAATCCGGAGGGGATCATGGGGTGCAAACACAGGTTGTCGGCGGTTGCATTGGTGCTGGCAGGAATCCTTGCCGCAGGAACGGCAGGTGCGACCAACGGTTATTTCCAGCACGGTTACGGTCTCAAGGCCAAGGGCATGGCGGGCGTTGGCATCGCTTTCCCGCAGGATGCGCTGGCGGCGGCGACCAATCCCGCTGGGATGGTGGCGGTGGGCAACCGCATCGATTTCGGCGCCGACCTGTTCCGGCCGGTGCGCAGCACGCAGATTACCGGTGCGGGTGATTTCAGCGGAAACGGGGACTCGATATTCCTGATTCCGGAGTTCGGCTACAACCGCATGCTGTCTCCGACTTCGTCGATCGGCGTATCTGTCTACGGTAACGGCGGCATGAACACCAGCTACGAAACGCTCAACACTGCAACTGGCGGTGCCATTTTTGGCGCGGGCAAGCTGGGCGTCGATCTGATGCAGCTGTTCATCGCGCCGACATATTCGGTGAAGGTCAACCCCCGGCATTCACTGGGTGTTTCCTTGAATCTGGCCTACCAGCGCTTCAAGATGGAAGGTATCCAGAATTTCGCCGGATTTTCATCCTCTGCGGCGAACTTGACGAACAACGGCTATGACACTTCGACCGGCTGGGGTGTGCGCATCGGCTGGCTCGGACAGTTGTCGCCGACGGTCAGCGTCGGCGCGACTTATCAGTCCGAAACCAGGATGAGCAGTTTCGACAAATACCAGGGCCTGTTCGCCGGGCAGGGGGATTTTGACGTTCCCGAAAACTACGGCATCGGCATCGCGGTGAAGGCCTCGCCAGCGACCACCATTGCGGCCGATGTGCAGCGAATCAACTACAGCAAGGTTGCAGCGGTGGGCAACAGCGTCAACCAGCTGTTTGTCCTGGGTCAGCCCCTGGGCTCGAGCAACGGACCGGGCTTTGGCTGGCGCGACATGACGGTGCTCAAGCTCGGCGTGAGCCATGCCTACAGCAACAACCTGACCTTGCGCGGCGGCGTAAGCCATGGCCGCCAGCCGATCCCCGGCGCGGAGACCTTCTTCAACGTGCTTGCGCCTGGCGTGATCGAGACCCATCTGACGCTGGGCGCCACATGGACGCTGGCCAACAAGTCCGAACTGACGCTGGGCTACATGCACGGCTTCAGCAAGTCCGTGGCCGGGACAGGTGCGGGGGCGGGTTTCAACCTGAAGATGCACCAGGATTCGCTGGGCATCGCCTATGGCTGGAAAATGTAACCAGCCGCTGCGGATTCCGCGAGGCACGGGGCTGTGGCAACACAGCCCTTTTTTTATGCGGCCGAACCGGTGCTATCCTTATCCCGATGAAAACCATTGCCGTCACCGATGTCGGCCAGTTGAAGAACCAGCTGGCCAAATACAAGAAGGGCAAGAAGCTCGATATCCGCCTGT
>JBFWOE010000077.1:0-13870 GCA_050250695.1 Burkholderiales bacterium | reverse complement strand
CTGGGCGCCACATGGACGCTGGCCAACAAGTCCGAACTGACGCTGGGCTACATGCACGGCTTCAGCAAGTCCGTGGCCGGAACAGGTGCAGGGACGGGCTTCAACCTGAAGATGCACCAGGATTCGCTGGGCATCGCCTATGGCTGGAAAATGTAACCAGCCGCTGCGGATTCCGCGAGGCACGGGGCTGTGGCAACACAGCCCTTTTTTTTATGCGGCCGAACCGGTGCTATCCTTATCCCGATGAAAACCATTGCCGTCACCGATGTCGGCCAGTTGAAGAACCAGCTGGCCAAATACAAGAAGGGCAAGAAGCTCGATATCCGCCTGTTCAACCAGGTGGCGCGGCTGGCCTGGCTGGGCCTGGTCGTGCTGTGCCCGCTGGATCCGGAAGATCCCGAATGCAAGTCCTGGCTGCTGCACCTGCGGCCGCTGGAAGGCATGGCGGCGGAAGTCATCAAGATCGACGAGGACGTCAACGGATTGCCTTTTGCTTCGATGATCCACGTGCTGGATGCCGAGCAGGGCGCACACCTGGCCGACATCTTCCGTGAAGGCATGCACAACCGTGCACGCGAGTTGCAGGCGCTGGCGGATCGCGATTTTTATTTCGAAAAATTTTTCAAACCCGAAGGCAAACCCAGCTGATTCCTGCGCGCCTCATTGATGTTGGTGGTCTGCCGCCCCGGCTTTTTCATGCCACTTACGCCGGCGTGGCCGAAGCCACCCGTGCAGAGGATCCGCCGGTGCTGCTGTGGGGAACGGCGGAGGCACATGTCTGCCTGGGACAGAGCCAGAGCGCCGCGCTGGAACTGGTGCCGCAGCCCGGCGTGCCGGTGGTGCGCCGGCCGCTCGGCGGCGGGGTCGTCTGGCTGGATCCGGATCAATGCTGCCATGTGCTGATCGTGCCGCTGCGGCTGGCGCCGCAGCGTCCGTCGGACTGGAGCGCGTGGGCATTGCAGCCTGCGGTGGCCACGTATCGCCGCTACGGACTGGATGTGGATTTGCATGACGGCGACCTCTGGCTGCAGGGGCGCAAGATTGCCGGCAGCGGCTCGGCGACGATCGGCAACTGTGCCGTGTTTGCCTCGAGTTTCCTGCTGCGTTTTCCGCGTGAGCGCTTTGCACGCTGCATCGCAGGCTCTGCGGAGTTCCAGGGATGGCTGGTTGAGGCGCTGGGGCAAACAATGACTGACTGGTCGAATCATGCAGCTGTTCCGGAAATGCCGGCACTGCGTGACGCGTATGTGGAAGCGGCAGGACAGTCCTTCGGCTGGGAACTGCGGCGTTCTGCATGCATGCCCAAGGAATCCACGGCCATTGCAAATGCGCATGCGGAAAACGGCGACGACGATTGCGATGTTGCCGGCCGCGCCCGGCCCGGGGGCATCAAGCTGAATGCGGAATCCTGGCTGGCCGAGCGGGTGGTCGACGGGCGCCCGGTCCGGGAACTGGTGGTGCGCGGCAATCTGGCGCGTAGGCAGGTCATGACGGCATGACAAGGGGTCTGGCATGAAGAAACTTCAACAACGGGGCGCAGCCCGCAGGGTCTGGCTACGCGGTGCGGCAGGCGCCGCGATGGTGGCCGCGGGCATGCTGAAGCTGCGCGCCGCGCTGGCTGCGGGCGCCCTGCCTCCGGGAGTGGCCCAGATCAAGGGCGAGGTAAGCATCAACGGCAAGCCTGCCGAACGCGGGCAACGCATCGCCGCGGGAGATCTGATCGTGACCGGCAAGGGCGCCGAGCTGGTGTTCGTGGTTGAGCGCGACGCCTTTCTGCTGCGCGCCAACAGCCGCCTCGAATTCGGTTCGAAAGCGGCAGGCGCTGCAGCAAGGGCGCTGCGCATCCTGACCGGAGCGCTGCTATCCGTATTCGAATCCGGAAAGCGCGAACAGATCCATACCGCAACGGCCACCATCGGCATCCGCGGCACCGGCATTTATGTGGAAACCGAAGCCCGGCGCACCTATGCCTGCACCTGTTACGGCGAGGCAGTGCTGACGCCGATCGATGATCCCGGGGCGGCCGAGACGGTGCGCACCAAGCGTCACGATCAGCCGCGTTATATCTACGGCAAGGGCATGCCCAACATGATGGAGGCGGCTCCGGTCATCAATCACACGGATGTGGAGTTGCAGATGCTGGAGACCCTGGTGGGTCGCAAAGTGCCTTTCAAGGTCGGGACGTACTGAACGATGACCGCGCCTACCGTTGCTTCCCGTCTGGAACGGAAAGTCCTGCTGGTCAGCGGCGATGCAGCACTGGCCGCGGACCTGGGCCGGGCCCTGCCGGAACGCTGGAACATGACGCGCGCGGAGGATCCCGCGGCTCTGGGTGATTTCGCGGAAGTGCTGCAGTACCGGTTCATGTTGCTGGATCTTGATGACCCGGCGATCGATGCGCCGGAAATCATCGATACCGTCAGGCGGCAGTTGATGCTCAATATCGCCATCGTCTGTCTCGGCGGGGATGGGGCGCAGCGCGACGCGGCACGACTGGCGCGTGCCGACCGTTTCTATGAACGTGATGCGGCGGTCGCGGTGCTGCTGCAGTTCTGCGGCCAATACGACTGGTAGGCCGCCGTCAGGAAGCGCCGCGCTTGCCGTCGAACAGGGCGGCAACCCGCCGCAGGCCGCGCCACAGTCGGGGAAGCAGCCACAGCGCCGCCAGGATGAACAGCAACAGCAGTGCGAGGAACAACAGCGGATATTTCAGCGCCGCCCACAGCGCGCCGAGCACCAGCGCATCTTCGGTGAACGATGCCGTCCAGTTGCTGAAAGGTTCCGGGGATGTGTTGATCAGGGCGCGACTGCCGGCCTTGGTCAGGTGGGCGCCGGCGGCGACCGTGCCGCCGAGCAGACCGGCCGCCAGGGCCAGACCCGGGTCGCCGCCGGCGACAGCGGCGGCGGCGAGCAGCGCGCCGCCGGGGATGCGGATGAAGGTATGCAGCGCATCCCATGCCGAATCAACGCCGGGAATCTTGTCGGCGAAAAACTCGGTCAGGAACAGCAAACCGGAAATCGTGATGACCCAGGGATGGGCGAGCATTTCCAGGCCTGCGGGCAGGGTGTAGATGCCGCTGTGCTGCAGCAGGCCGAGGAAAAACACCACTGCATAAAAACGTATGCCGCTGGTCCAGCCCAGTCCGGTTACCAATGCCAGTGTCGTGATGTCCATGCACCGCAAGTCTAGCAGCGCGGCCCCAGGGTGCCCGGATCGCCCCGCAGTCCGCTCCAGGCTGTTGTTTTATCTGGTGATTCCCAGACGTTCGTAGATGGGTCGCAACTGCGCCCGCAGTGCCGGCATGCGCCGCCACAGCACCAGCGCGGCAACCGTGCAAGCCGCGCCGCCCCAGGCCATGGTGGCCGGTGCGCCGATCACCGATGCTAGTGCGCCGCCGGCGAGGCTGCCCAGCGGATACATGCCGAGGAAGGCGACTGAAAAGATGCCCATGATGCGTCCGCGCATACGATCATCGACGATGGTCTGGATCATCGTGCTCACCGACATGCCGTTGACGACGATGCCGAAACCCATCACCGCCAGCGCGGCGAGCGACAGCGGCAGCCATGGCGACAATGCGAACACCAGTACGCCCAAGCCGGCGCAAAACGATGCCGCGGTGATCCAGCGCGTCAGGCCGCGCACGTTGCGGCGCGAGGCCAGTGCCAGCATGCCGACCACGCCGCCGCAGCCGGCAGCGCCGATCAGGAAGCCGAGCGTATCGGCGCCGCCGCCGTAGACTTCGGCTGCGAATATCGGCATCAGCGTCTGGTACGGTGTCACCATGAAGCTGATGATTCCCACCATCGGCAGCAGCCACCGTGCGGGAGCCAGTTGCCATGCGTAGCGGGCGCCTTCGAGCAGCTGTTGCCAGAGGGATCCTGTGGTTCCCGACGGCGGCCGTGGTGCCAGCGTCATCGCCAGCACCGTGCCGACGATGGCGATCTTGCTCAGCGCATTGACGACAAAACAGAATGCCTCGGTGGATACGGCAAGCAGGAGGCCGGCAACGGTCGGACCGACCATGCGGCCGATGCTCTGCATCAGCGCGTTCATCGCGATCGCACTGGGTAAATCCTCCCGTGCGGTGACCATTTCCGTGGTGAATGCAAGCCGGATCGGAGTATCGATGGCGTTGATGATGCCGAGGAGCAGCGCCATGACGATGATATGCCAGACCTCGACCATTCCGGTGAAGGTAAGCAGCGCCAGCAGCAATGGCGGCACGGCGGACAGCGCCTGCGTCAGCAGCAGCAGCCGGTATTTGTCGAAGCGGTCAGCCCACAGCCCGCCGAAGGGCGCGAATACCAGGATGGCGGCCTGTCCGGCAAAACCGGTGACCCCGAGCAGCCAGGCCGATTCGGTGAGCCGGTAAACCAGCCATGCCATGGCAATCTGCTGGACCCAGTTGCCGACGATGGAAAGCGACTGGCCATAGAAGAACAGGCGGTAATTGCGGTGGCGCAATGCGCGCAGCGTGTGCTTGATTTCCATCGGATGAGCGCTGCTGTTCCTGCGCGGACAGCGCTTGGTACGGGCTCAGTCGCCCAGCTTAGCCAGCTGGGCGCGCATCTGTTCCAGCGTCGAGGAAAAACGCGCGAGGCGTTCCTTTTCCTGTGCGACGACCAGGGGCGGGGCTTTGGCGACAAAACTCTGGTTGGCGAGCTTGCCGTGCGCCTTGGCGGTTTCCGCCTCCAGCCGTGCGATCTCCTTTGCCAGCCTTTCGCGTTCGGCGGCGACGTCGATCTCGACCTTCAGCATCAGTTTGAATCCTGCCACGATGGACACCGGTGCGTCGTCTTCAGGCAGCGCATTGACGACCATGACTTCGGACAGGCGCGCCAGGGCGGTGAGGTAAGGGGCGTAAGCGCGCAGTTGGGCCGGATCGCCCTGGGCCAGCAGGGGCAGTTTTTGTGAAGGCGCGATGTTCATTTCACCGCGCAGTGTGCGGCAGGCCGATACCAGCTGTTTCAGGGTGTCGATGTCACGCTCGGCGACCGTATCGATCTTTGCTTCCTCGGGCTGCGGATATTTCTGCAGCATGATGCTGGCGCCGTTTTTGCCGGCAAGGGGCGCTACTTTCTGCCACAATTCCTCGGTGATGAACGGAATTACCGGGTGGGCAAGGCGCAGGATGGATTCGAGCACGCGCACCAGCGTGCGGCGGGTGCCGCGACACTGCTCATCACTGCCGCCGGCGAGCTGTACCTTGGCAAGCTCCAGATACCAGTCGCAGTATTCATCCCATATCAGCTCGTAAATGGTCCGTGCCAGGTTGTCGAAGCGGTATTCCCCGTAAGCCTGCCGGGCCTCGGCTTCGGCCCGCTGCAGGCGGCTGATCAGCCAGCGGTCGGCCACGGACAGTTCCACCGCGGCTGAAGCATCGAGGCCGGTGTCCTTGCCGTCACAGTTCATCAGCACGTAGCGCGTCGCATTCCACAGCTTGTTGCAGAAATTGCGGTAGCCTTCGCAGCGTTTCTGGTCGAACTTGATGTCACGGCCCAGGCTGGCGAGGCTGGCAAAGGTGAAGCGCAGCGCATCTGTGCCGTAGGCGGGGATGCCGTCGGGGAATTCGGCGCGTGTGCGTTTCTCGATGGACTCGGCCTGTTTCGGATTCATCAGGCCGGCGGTGCGCTTGGCAACCAGCGATTCGAGGTCGATGCCGTCGATCAGGTCCAGCGGGTCCAGCGTGTTGCCCTTGGATTTGGACATTTTCTGGCCCTCGGCGTCGCGCACCAGGCCATGCACATATACGTGATGAAACGGCACTTTCCCTGTCATGTATTTGGTGATCATCACCATGCGCGCGACCCAGAAAAAAATGATGTCGAAACCGGTGACCAATACCGAGGAGGGCAGGTACAGGTCCAGTGCGGGATTCGATTTCGCCGGCCATTCCGGGGTCCAGTCCAGCGTGGAGAAGCACCACAACTGGGAGGAGAACCAGGTGTCGAGCACGTCGGGATCCTGCCGCAACGGCTTGCCGCCCGACAGGCGCAGGGCTTCGGCCTCGTCATGCGCGACATAGACCTTGCCCTCGTCGTCGTACCAGGCCGGCACACGGTGGCCCCACCACAGCTGGCGCGAGATGCACCAGTCCTGGATGTTGTTGAGCCAGTGGTTGTAGGTGTTGATCCACTGCTCCGGAAACAGTCTTACTTCACCGGTCGCCACGGCATCAAGGCCGAGTTTTGCCAGCGGTTCCATCCTGACGAACCACTGGCTGGTCAGCATCGGTTCAATCACCACGCCGGTGCGGTCACCGCGGGGCACCACCATGCGGTGCGGCTTTTCGGATTCGAGCAGGCCCTGCGCCTTGAGGTCGGCTATGACGGCTTCGCGCGCAACATAGCGGTCGAGGCCGCGGTATTTTTCCGGCGCACTGTCGTTGATTGCGGCATCGAGCGTGAAAATGTTCAATTGCGGCAGATTGTGGCGCAGGCCGACCTGGTAGTCGTTGAAATCATGCGCCGGCGTGATTTTCACGCAGCCGGTGCCGAAGGCCTTGTCGACGTATTCGTCAGCGATGACCGGGATGGTGCGCCCGGTCAGCGGCAGCATGACCCGGCGCCCGACGAGCCCGCGATAACGTTCATCCTCGGGATGGACGGCCACGGCGGCATCGCCAAGCAGGGTTTCCGGGCGCGTGGTGGCGACTGTGAGATGGCCGCTGCCGTCGGCGAGCGGATAACGGATCTGCCACAGCTTGCCGTCTTCTTCCTCCGACTGCACCTCGAGGTCGGAGATGACGGTGTGCAGCACCGGATCCCAGTTCGACAGGCGTACGCCGCGGTAGATCAGGCCGTCCCGATGGAGCTTGACGAAGGTGTGGGTGACAAGCCGGGCCAGCGGCTCGTCCATGGTGAAGCGTTCGCGTTCCCAGTCGCAGGATGCACCGAGGCGGCGCATCTGGCGGGTGATGGTCGACCCGGACTGTTCTTTCCACTCCCAGACTTTCTTGATGAATTCGTCGCGTCCCAGCGCGTTGCGCGACTGGCCCTGTTGCTCTATCTGGCGTGTGACCACCATTTCGGTGGCGATGCCGGCGTGGTCGGTGCCGGGCTGCCACAGCGTGTTGTCGCCGCTCATGCGGTGATAACGCGTCAACCCGTCCATGATGGTCTGGTTGAAGGCGTGACCCATGTGCAGCACGCCGGTGACGTTGGGTGGCGGCAGTTGTATGCAGTAGGCCTTGTTGATCGTCGGGTCGAGGCCGGCCCTGAAATAGCCGTTTTTCTCCCACGTCGGATACCAGCGCGACTCGATGGTTGCGGGTTCGAAACTTTTCGGGAGATCCATTTGTGCGGGCGGGGGAGATGCGGGTGCGGCGGCAGGAATTATACCGGAGGCCGCGGCGGCTGCCGGGGGCAGCTGCAGTTGCCGAAGTTGCGCCTGCAGGGTTTCGGTCACCGAGGCGCGTACCATTTCGGCAATGCCGGACTGCAACTCCCCCGTAACCCGTGATAATGCCTGTTCCAGTGCGGCACCGATTTCCGGCAGGTAACGTTCTTCCACGACCTTGGCGATCTGGTCGTTCAGGCTGCGCTTGATGCGGAGATGGACCGCATGCTCGATATTCTGCGCCTGTACCCGCGACACGACTTCGCCGCCGCGCCGGTCCGGTGCAGGTTGCGGTGCCGGTTCAGTCCGGGGCAGCACTTCGCCCTCGATAACGACGTCCGTCAGGGTCGGGATGCTGGCCGCGGAGTCCGCGGCCGGCGCGGGCGATTCGCCGTACACGGGGGGCGGCCGGCGATGGCGCTGCAGCAGGGCATCCGCCCGATCGATTACATCCTTGGCGTCGTCTGGTGGTGTCGGGTCGGACATGGCTGCACTGATGGTAACGGAGGGGTCGTGCAGGATTCAACCGGCGCGGATTTTCCAGCCGTAAATCCCGTGCACCGGGTTACTTCGGCGACCGGTCTGCCAGATCGTGTGTGCGAATCGCATAACCGCGGTCGCGATAAAATTTGTAACGCCCGCGTGCCGCGGCACGGTCGTCATCGTCGCTGCTGACGATTTCCGCGAGTCGCTGGAAGCGGCTGAAATTTACCGGCCATTCCGTATGCAGGTTGATCAGCACCTCGTCATGGTCCCTGGCATCGCCGGTGGTGTCGATCAGCACCGGCGTCAGCGGAGCCAGGGCGTCATCGGGCCGGCAATGCGGCATGAAACCGGTGGCCGGGACAGCCCACAGCAGGCGATCCAGCCGGGATGCCGCTTCCCTGTCGGGACAGAAGATCGTGACCTTCAGTCCCAGTGCAAGTGCTTTCGCCACGAGCCGGCAGGCGGTATGCAATTTGTCTTCGGCCTGCGTATAAAAATCGATCTGGGTCATCGTCCGGACGCACTTAGCGCTTGCCGGCCCGGTTGATCATGAGCTGCGTCAGCAGAGGCACGGGCCGTCCGGTTGAGCCCTTGTCCTTGCCCGATTTCCAGGCGGTGCCCGCGACGTCAAGATGAACCCATTTGTATTTTTTCGTGAATCGAGACAGGAAACACGCGGCAGTCACCGCTCCGGCGGGGCGGCCGCCGATGTTGGCGAAGTCGGCGAAATTGCTGCGCAGCTGGTCCTGGTATTCATCGTGCAGCGGCAAATGCCACGCGCCGTCTCCAGACAGCTCTCCGGCAGCGAGGACTTCCCGCGCCAGGGCGTCGTCATTGGTGAACAGTCCGCTGACGACATGGCCGAGCGCGATGACGCAGGCGCCGGTGAGGGTGGCGATGTCGATAACCGCGGCCGGATCGTAGCGTTCGGCATAGGTCAGCGCGTCGCACAGGATCAGCCTGCCTTCGGCGTCGGTGTTGAGGATCTCGACGGTCTGGCCCGACATGCTGGTGACGATATCGCCGGGTTTGGTGGCGCGGCCTCCGGGCATGTTCTCGGTCGCGGGGATGATGCCAACCAGGTTCACGGGCAGTTTCATTTCGGCCACCGCCTTGATCGTACCCAGCACGCTGCCGGCACCGCTCATGTCGTACTTCATCTCGTCCATTTCCGGCGCCGGTTTCAGCGAGATTCCCCCCGTATCGAAGGTCACGCCTTTGCCAACCAGCACCACCGGTTTCCGGCTTTTTGCGCCGGCGCGGTATTCGAGGACGATCAGCTTCGGCGGCTGGCTGCTGCCCGCGGCTACCGAGAGCAGGGTATTCATGCCGAGTTTTTCCATGTCGGCTCGTTCGAGTACCTGGATTTTCAACCGGTAATGCCTGGCCAGTTTGCGCGCTTCGTCGGCCAGATAGGCTGGGGTGCAGATATTGCCGGGGAGATTGCCCAGGTCGCGTGCGAGGCTGATGCCGTGCGCCAGCGCCAGGCCCTGCGCCAGGCCCTGCGCAGCGCGACTGGCTTCGCCTTTCTGCGTTGCCAGCACGACGCGTCGCAGCAGGGGCACGTCCTTCGCCGGGCTGCTTTTCATCCGTTCAAAACGATAAAGCGTCTCCCGTGCCGCGCGCGCGGCCTGCATCGTGCGCCACGCGATATCGCGGCGTCCGACCGGCAGTTCGGTCAAGTGCAGTTCAGCGTCGTCCGCGCCTGACTTGGCCAGTGCTTCCACTGCGGCGGCGACGGAACGGCGGAACTGTTTGTCGGCGAACTCCGCTTTCGGACCGAGGCCGACGAGCAGTATGCGCACGCTGGCCACGCCGGGCACATCGTGCAGCATCAGGGTGGTGCCAAGACGGCCTGTCATGTCGCCGCGCCCAAGTATTCGTCCAAGGTAGCCTTTTGCCGCCTTGTCCAGTGCAATGGCTGATGCTGCGAGCTTTTTCTCCGCGTACACGCCGACTACGGCGCAGCCTGTTGCCGTCCGTCCCGGAACGACTGGTTTTATGCTAAATTCCACGCGTCAACTCCTATGCTCGTAGCGAGCCTGTCAAGAACATGAATGGCGGTCGTATTGCGAGAATCAGGCCGTCATGAGCGTTGCCGGCCTTCACGAAAAAAACCGGTATTTGCCGGCGTCCGACCGCGGCAGTTGATTATCTTCGGGTTCCATTCAAAAAGCAAAATGCCGGCATGATTTTTCGGGCTGCATTGCTGCGCGAGCTCACCACGTCGGCAGTCGCCACGTTCCTGGTGCTGCTGGGAATTACCGTGACCACCCAGTTGATACGCCTGCTCGGGCAGGCGGCCAGCGGGATGATCACTTCCACCGGCGTGGTCGCACTGCTCGGCTTCACGCTGGTCGGTTATCTGCCGATCCTGCTGTCGGTGACGCTGTTCATTGCCGTGCTGATGACTTTGACCCGCAGTTACCGGGATTCGGAGATGGTGGTCTGGTTTTCGTGCGGGCAGGGCCTGAATCGCTGGATCCGGCCGGTCCTGACATTCGCGATCCCGCTGGTGCTGACGATTGCCCTGCTGTCGCTGCTGCTCTCGCCCTGGGCCGTGGAAAAGGCGGAAGAATTCCGCAGGCAGATGGACAGCCGTGATGATGTCGCGCAGGTGACGCCGGGTGTATTTCACGAGTCGAGGCGGGCCGATCGGGTTTACCTGGTCGAGGAGGTTGCCGGTAGGCAGAATCTGGTGGCGAACGTGTTTGTCAGCTCGACGCAGCACGGCCAGCTGGGCGTCATGGTGGCACAGAGCGGATTTCAGGAAACCGCCGCCAATGGCGACCGCTTCCTGGTGTTGTCGAACGGCCGGCGTTACGAAGGCATGCCGGGCTCGCCCGAGTACAAGATATTCGAATTCGAGCGTTACGCCATGCGCATCGAGACGGTCGAATCCACGATTCGGGCGCCAACCACCAAAACCCTGCCGACATGGAACCTGCTGCGGGATCCCGTGCCGCGCAATCTCGGCGAGTTGTCCTGGAGAATCGGGCTGCCGGCCAGCGCGCTGATCCTGTGCCTGCTGGCGATACCGCTGTCGTTCGTGAATCCGCGCGCGGGGCGATCCATGAACATAGTGCTCGCATTACTCGTGTACATGATTTACAGCAACATGCTGTCGATCATGCAGGCGGCGATTGCGCAGTCGAGGGTAGATGTCTTGACGGGGACGTGGGGTGTCCATGCCCTGATGCTGCTGCTGCTGCTGGCGATGTTTTACCGGCGCCTGACCGTGTTCTCGTTGTGGCGGATGTTCCGGTGAGAACACTGAGAAGTTATGTCGCGCGCGAGGTCGTGATGGCGACGATGCTAGTATTTGTCGCGCTGCTCATGCTGTTCGCGTTTTTTGATCTCGTTGAGCAGATGAAGGATCTCGGCCGGGGTGGCTACCAGTTGCGCCACATCCTGCTCCATGTGCTGCTGTCGGCGCCCAACCATGTCTACGAACTGTTTCCGATTGCGGCTCTGATCGGCACCCTTTTCGCACTGGCGCAGCTCGTTGCGAATTCGGAATACACCGTCATGCGCGCCTCCGGTGTGTCGCTGGGCAGGATGGCCGGGGCGCTGTGTGCGGTGGGGGCCGTCTTCGGTGTGATGACATTTGCCGTGGGGGAGTTTGTCGCGCCGCCGGCAGAACAGTTTGCGCAGCGTTTGCGCTCCCAGGCCATATCGGGAATAGTTGCCCAGGAATTCCGCTCGGGGCTGTGGATCAAGGACGGCACGGCCTTTGTCAACGTGACGGAAGTCGCGCCTACAGGTGAGCTTCACGGCATACGGATTTACGAGTTCGATGAAAAATACCGGTTGCGGGTGTTGCGCCAGGCCGGGCGCGCGACCTACGAAGGCGGCAACCGCTGGATACTGCTGGGTGTTGCGCAGACCACGTTCGATCAGCTGAAGACCCGGGTCAGCACCCACCAAAAGCTGTATTGGCAATCCGTGCTGGAGCCGGCGCTGCTGAACGTGCTGCTGGTCAAACCCGAGAAGATGTCGGCCTGGAGCCTCTATTCCTATTCCCAGCACTTGAAGGACAACCGGCAGAAGGCGCTGCGCTACGAAATTGCGCTGTGGACCAAACTGCTTTATCCGGTGGCTGTGCTGGTGATGATGCTGCTGGCGTTGCCATTCGCCTATTTCCAGAGCCGCCAGAGCGGAGTGGGGGCGAAAATTTTTGCGGGAATCATGCTGGGACTGGCGTTTCATTTCCTGAACCGCCTGTTTGGGCATCTCGGCCTGCTCAACGACTGGCCGCCGTTCGCCAGCGCTGTGGCGCCGATATTCATGTTCTTTGGCGCGGCTTTGGCCATGATGTGGTGGCAGGAAAGGCGCTGAATCCGGCGGGCACACCGCCCACTCAGTCGCCGTGCACCAGACGCGTACCGCTCAGCCGGTCATGCAGGAACTGCCGGTCCCGATCAAGCGTCACCCAGAAAATGGTGGCCCCCAGCATGAGGTAGCCCGCGGTCGCCAATGCGGAGCGCTTCAGAGCCTGCGCCGGTGTAACGGGGCGGCCATTGGCTGATTCGAGGCGGATGCGCCAGGTTTTCATCGGCAAGGTCTGCCCTCCATGCAGCCATTGCCACACAAAATAGCAGGGACATACCGTCAAGATGGTCGCCTGGGTGATCAGGCGGGTATTGTCCGGGCTGACCAGTTGCGCCAGTGCCGTGGCAATGCCGCCTGCGAAGAGCAGCAATGCGATGAGCAGCAGGGTATCGTAGACCAGGCAGAGCAGCCTCTTTGCCAGTGTCGGCGTCCGCGCGTTTCCGGTCACTGCTGTTCTGCGGGCGTTGCTGGGGCCGGGTTGATCAGTTCGCCCACCGGAGGATCAAACTGTGTTTCCGGCTGGGCCAGGGAGCGCCGGTAGGCCTGCCACTGCTTTGACATTTCGCGGCGTTGTGCCGGGGTGAGTTTTTTGATGCGTTGATATCGCGCACGCGCTTCCTGCCGCTGTTTGGGCGTCAGTGCCGCCCATGCTTTCATGCGTTTCTGCAGGCGCTGCTGTTCGGCGGGTTTCATCTTCGGGTAGCGATCGGCGACGCTGACCCATTTTTTGCGCCGCGCGGCATCCATGTTTTCCCAATCGGCGGCAAGGGGCGCGAGAATCTGCTGTTGCGCGCTCGAAAGCTCCGACCAGGCCGGCCGTGCGGATTTAGCGGACTGCTTGGCGGATGGCTGGGCTGCGACGGCGTTGAGCGAGAAGCATAGCCAGATGATCAGCGCGACTGCCGTTTTAGCCATGAATCAAACCCCTTGTCGAGGTAGGCATCAAGAGGCAGATCGTCGGTCAGCAGACGTGCATCGATATCCGCCAGTTCATAACCCCGCCCGTTGCCGGATTGCCAGAATACGATGCCCATCAAGCCGAGTATAAGAATTGCCACGGGTAAAGCGTGCCGCAGACCGCTTGCGGGCCGTTCAGGCCAGCGTGATTTTGCGTATCCGGCCCAGGCCATGGACCATGCCGGCATCGCGTCGTGGTGCGCAAGCGCCTGATCACGGGCGGCGGCCAGTCGAGTCACGATGCCGCGATCCAGATCCAAGGTGCCGTTTTCAAGCGTGCGGACAATGTTTTGCGCAATTTCGCGTTCCCGCATACTCATAACTCAATTCCCTGTTTTTTAAGCAGTATTCCCAAAGCATGCGTAGCCCGGGAGCAATGCGTTTTTACGCTGCCCTCCGAGCACCCCATTGCCTTTGCCGCCTCGGCAACGTCAAGTTCTTCCCAATAACGCAAGATGAATGCCTGACGTTGACGCAAGGGCAGTGCGGCAATGGCTTTTTCAATGATATCAAGTACTTGTTTTTGCTCAAGTTGCTCGGCCGGGCGTGAAGCGAGTTTGGAGCCACTGGTTATTTCGAGGGTGTCCAAGGGGTCATGGTCTTCGTCCGCCTCGGGTCCGAACAGCGAGCCCAGAGGCATGACCCACGCCGATCGTACCTTCTGGCGGCGGAAATGATCGCGGATGGCATTTTGCAGAATGCGCTGGAACAACATTGGCAATTCGGCCATGGGGCGGCCAGCATATTTTTCCG
>JBFWOE010000076.1:0-13884 GCA_050250695.1 Burkholderiales bacterium | reverse complement strand
TCTCAGTGAGCACTATGATCCTAAGGTAAATCCAACGATTGAGCTCGTTTTAACGTTCGAGGTAACGAACCTCGGAGAGAAAGCAACATCCTTGGAACCGGCCGTAACAATTCGATCAGTTACTCCTAAGAGGGAACTCGTAAGCTTTGAGTTGCCTGTTCATGAGACCGAGCGTCAACTTCTTCCGCATGCGCAAAGGACATTCACCGCAAAGGCAACTGTTCCCGCAGTTTACGTTTTCTGTTGGTTCAAGCGGTATCGCTTTCGGGTTCTAAGGGGGAGTGGCGCAATTGTTCGACACAGGAACGCTAAGAACCAAGAGATTCAATTTCTACGTTACTGGTGTGAGTACCTCTTATTTAGGTGGTTCGGGCAAGTGATCAATGCAGCATAACAGCGCAGCCCACGCGGATGCGCGCGCAGGCATCGTGCCTCGCAAGCGTGAGTGGGCGCGCGCCGGTGACCGGGAACGTTAAGTTTCTCTTTTCGGGCGGTTGACGGTCCATTGCAAGAGCTTGTTTTTGTAGATACAATAACCTATGGCAGTCATCTTCGATCCGAAGAAGCGTGAGGCCACTTTTGCTGAACGCGGTCTCGATTTCAAGGACGCCGAACTGATTTTCACCGGGACGACTTTTGAGGTCGAGGACAAGCGAAGGAACTACGGTGAAACCCGAATCATCTGCTTCGGTGTGCTGCGCGGACGGATCGTTGTTGTTGGCTATACACCGCGTGGCGCGGATCGCCACGTCTTCAGCATGAGGAAAGCAAATGACCGCGAGAAAGCGCGCATCGCGACGCTCCTTGGGCTCTGACCTAAAGCGCGTAGACGCCCACGTCATTCAGCGGCACGAGTACGATGAACTGCCGGAGTTGACCGATGAAATGCTCGCCAGAGGCAAGGTCAACAAAGGGGGGCGTCCCCGTTCTGCAAATCCAAGAAAGCTCATATCCATCCGGTTGCCCGAGAGTGTCATCGAGCGCTGGCGCGCGACAGGACCGGGCTGGCAGACACGAATGGCGGACCGGCTGGCAAAAGCTCAGCCAAAGTGAAGCCTGACCACACAGTGCACCAGACACATGCAAGAACGATGTGCGCTGGTAATTGCGAACGCTGAGCCATTGAATCAAGCGATCGCCGGCTTCCACCAGGACGACGCCGGCGACTGGGTCGCCGAACTCGCCTGTGGCCACCACCAGCATGTGCGCCACAACCCGCCGTGGACCAACCGTCCCTGGGTCACGACGCCGGAAGGCCGACAGTCTATGATCGGCCATGAATTGCCCTGCAAAAAATGCGAAGCCGGCACGCCGCCGGATTAACGCGCCGCCCGCCGCACCTCGCCCCCCGTCATCAGCAGCACGTCGCCGCTGATCCAGCGCGCGCTGGGGCCGCAGAGGTAACGCACGAGGTCGGCGACTTCCTCCACGGTGCCGGGGCGCTTGATCGGAATTGTCGACAGGCGTTTTTCCCATTTTTCAGGATCACGCAGGCTGTCGATGCGCGCGGTGTCGAGGAATCCCGGCGCGATGACATTGGCGGTGATGCCGTGTTCACCGAGCTCGTCGGCCAGCGCCGACATCAGCGCATGCATGCCGGCCTTGGAGGCGGCATAGGCGGAGAAGGTCGCAGGCGCCTTCAGCGCCGCCCCCGAGGAGATGCTGACAATGCTGCCGCCGTCACCTTGCGCAATCATCTGTCTGGATGCGTATTTGGAACAGAGCATGGTGCCGGTGAGATTGATGTCGATGATGGTGCGCCACAGGTCGTCATCGAGTTCCTGCACCGGCACGCGGTCGGCGGCGCGGGGATAGGTGGCGTTGTTGACGAGGATGTCGATGCGGCCGAGTTTTGCGACGACCTCCTGCACCATGCGCTGCACGTCATCGGCCTTGCGCACGTCCATGTACGCGCCGTGGCCGCGCACGCCCAGCGCTTCGATTTCCGCAACCACGTCGGGCAGACCGCGCCAGCCGTCTTTCAGCTCATCAGCGGTGAGGCTGGACGGATTGCGGCTGTTGCCGGTGACCGCGACGTCGGCGCCGGCGCGGGCCAGCGCCAGCGCGATGGCGCGGCCGAGGCCGCGCTTGCGCGTGGCGCCGGTGACAACCGCAACTTTTCCCCTGAGTTCACTCATGCCGGTTTCTCCTGATCGGATGCCGATGGTAGGCGACACTCATCCGCCCGGCAATGCTCGAAGGGTTCACGCGGCGGTGATCCATGGCCACCACGAACTGGACTGCAAGGCGCGCGATCGGGCGCCGGACGTGTCTTGCCCCGGGATCATCCATCGCAACGCATGGAACATCGCATAATGGACGCCCGGGCGCCGGCCTGTCCTGCGCTCCCGGCGCTTCATAACAACATCAAACAATCCCAGGTCTGCAAGGAGAAGACATGAATCTGATCGAACGATTTGCACGGGGCATAGTCGCCGCGCGATGAGCCGTTTCCTGTTCGCGACACTGGGTTCGCTCGGCGACCTGCATCCGTACATCGCCGTGGCGCGTGCGCTGGTCGCGCGCGGCGAGCAGGCGGTGATCGCCACCGCGGCGGATTATCGCGAGCCGGTGGAAAATGCCGGCGTCGAATTTGCCGCGGTCGGTCCGGCCATGGCCAGTTTCGGCGAGTACCGCGCGGTAATCACCCGTTTGTTCAACGGGCGGCACGGCCCCGAATTCCTGATGCGAGAGCTGGTCATGCCGCATCTGCGCGCGGCTTACGACGATCTGGAGCGCGCCACCGCCGGGGCCGACCTGCTGGTGTCGCATCCGCTGGCGCTGACCCTGCCGCTGCTGGCGCAGAAAAAACATCTCCCCTGGGTGTCGACGGTGCTGGCGCCGCTGAGCCTGATGTCGGATCATGATCCGCCGGTGATCGACGGCGCGCCGTGGCTGCGCCATCTGCGTCTGCTTGGTCCCGGTTTCTACGGGGCGCTGTTCGGGCTGCTCAAGCGCGGCGTGCGCCACTGGGAAGCACCGCTGCACGCGCTGCGCGCCGAACTGGGATTGCCGCCCACAGAGCGCATGGCGATGTTCGAGGGCCAGTTTTCGCCGCTGAAGAATCTGGCGCTGTTCGATGCGCCGCTGGCGCAGCCGCAGCCCGACTGGCCGCTGCACACCGTGGTCTGCGGCAGTCCGGTGTTCGATGGCGCCGCTGCAACGCTGCCCGAGGACGTCGCGCAGTTTCTCGATGCCGGCGAGGCGCCGATCGTGTTTGCGCTGGGCTCGTCGGCGGTGTGGATTGCCGGTGATTTCTGGAAACACGCTGCGGCCGCGGCGCGGCAGCTGGGGCGGCGCGCGATGCTGGTCACCGGTCCCGAACAGCCGCGCGATCTGCCAGATGGCGTGCGCGCATTTCCGTACCTGCCCTATTCGCAGGTGTTTCCGCGCGCCGCAGCCATCGTCCACCAGGCCGGCATCGGCACGCTGGCGCAGGGGCTGCGCGCGGGCCGCCCGCAGCTGATCGTGCCGGCGGCCTTCGACCAGCCCGACAACGCGCGGCGGGCGCAGGCGCTGGGCCTGGCGCGGACCCTGCCGTTCCGCAGGGTCACGGCGCGGCGTCTGGCGGCGGAACTCGATGCGCTGTTCACAAATGCGGATCATGCCGTCGCCGCGCGTGCGGTCGCGACCGGTCTGGCACAGAGCGATCCCGCGGCGCGCGCAGCCGAAGAACTGATGGCCTGCCTGCGGTCGCGATCCTGATTCCGGCGTAAGGCGCCGCGTCGCCGCGCGACATACCGGCATGGGCCATCGCATCCTCTCCCTCGCGCTGGGCGCCGTGCTGGGCGTATCCCCGCTGGCGCAGGCCGCGCAGTGCACGGCAGCCAGCGGCGAACGTCGCGTGCCGCTGCTCGAGCTCTACACCTCCGAAGGCTGCGACAGTTGTCCGCCGGCCGATCGCTGGCTGAGCGGCCTGCCGGGGCGCGGTTTCAACACGGAGCGCGTGGTTGCGCTGGCCTTCCATGTCGATTACTGGAATTACATCGGCTGGGTCGATCCCTTCGCGCAGTCACGCTACAGCGAACGCCAGCGCCAGGCCGCGGCGCGCAACCAGTCGCGTTTTGTCTACACGCCGCAGTTCATGGTCAACGGCAGGGATTACCGTCGTGGCACCTGGCGCGATGATTTCGGCGAAAAGGTGGCCGCGGTGAATCGCGAAAAACCCCGCGCCGACCTGCGGCTGGCCCTGGACCTGTCAAAAGATGCGCTGGCGGTCAGCGGCAGCGCAATGATTACTGATGCCGCAGAGCGTGCACAGGCGCAGGCCTGGCTCGCGCTGTATGAAAACAATCTCGCCAGCAACGTCACCGCCGGCGAAAACCGCGGCAAACGCCTGGCGCACGATTTTGTGGTGCGCGACATCATCGGCCCGCTCGCCGTCGACACTCAGGGCAGGGTTGGGCTCGATCACCGTTTCAAGCTCGATCCACGCTGGAAACAGCGGGATCTCGGTGTTGCCGCCTACGTGCAGAACGCGCGCAGTGGCGACGTGCTGCAGGCGCTGGCGCTGGGTTGCGCCCCGCGTTGATGTTATAAGTATTTGATTATATTAATTATTTTACGATGACGCGGGCCCGCCAGCGGCCCGTTTCCACCAGCGTGATGAAGTCATCGGCGAGCTGGTTGAACAGCGCCGGCTCCTCGACGTTGACCACGTGCCCGGTGGCCGGCACCACGGTGAGCCGCGCAGCATTGCAGGTACGCTTGATGAACACGCCGGCGTCGAGCGCTTCGCGGTCTTCGTCGCCGACCACCACGTGCGTCGGCACCACGAGGCGGCGCAATTTTGCTTCAAGGCTGTAGATCGACGGCCGGCGCGCCTGCAGGCCGCGCAGCGTGTTGGCATGGCCGGGGCCCGACTGTTCGGCGAAACGCGCCCAGAATTCCTTCCACGCGCGCGGATCCTTGTGCAGCAGCTGCACGCGGTTGGGGGCGCTGCCATAGATTTTCGCCACTTCTTTCATCGGCCTGGTTTCGAATGCCTGCGCCCGGGCTTCAGTTTCACGCAGGTAATTGCGGCG
Source organism: Burkholderiales bacterium (assembly GCA_050250695.1). Lineage (GTDB taxonomy): Bacteria > Pseudomonadota > Gammaproteobacteria > Burkholderiales > SG8-41. Next base: position 8,860 of record JBFWOE010000076.1, on the reverse strand, counting down.
ATTGCCGGATGAGGAGCCGGACCCCGCGCCGATCAGCGTCAGCGATTGCGCCATTCGCGGATGACGCAGGCCGAAATGCAGCGTCGCCATTGCGCCCATCGAGCAGCCGACGATGTGCGCCCTGCGCAGGCCGAGGTGGCGCAGTACCGCGGCGATGTCGTCGGTCGCGATGGTCTGCGAATATTTTTTCCACGAGCGCGGCACCTCCGACGGCGGATAGCCGCGGGCGTTAAAGGCGATGCAGCGGTGGCGGCGGCTGAAGTGGCGCACCTGGGTTTCCCAGCTACGCAGGTCGCCGGAGAATTCATGCACGAACACGATGGGCGTGCCCCTGCCGCTGTCTTCGTAATACAGGCGTGCGTCTTTGGCCTGGGCGTAAGGCATGGCGTGCCTCCGTGAAAACGGTCAGGGCGTAACCTGCACGCCTTTCCAGAAGGCGATGCGGCCGCGGATTTCCTGCGCCGCTTCCTTGGGTTCGGCGTAATACCACGCAGCGTCGGGGTTGCTGCGGCCGTTGACTTCCAGCGTGTGGTAATTGGCCGTGCCCTTCCAGCCGCAGACCGTGGTGGTGCTGCTAGGGCGCAGGAATTCCGCCTTCACCGACTCCCGCGGGAAATAATGGTTGTTCTCGACCACCACGGTATCCGCGGATTCGGCGATGACGGTGTCGTTCCAGACGGCTTTCATCGCGGCGCCGCGGCTCAGCGGCCCTCGAACTTCGGCTTGCGTTTCTCGATGAACGCCGCCATGCCTTCCTTCTGGTCCTTGGACGCGAACAGCATCTGCAGCGTGCGCGTCTCCAGCGTGAGCCCGGTTTCCAGCGAGGCATCCATGCCGCGGATCAGCGATTCCTTGGTCTGCTGCACCGCCAGCGGCGCCAGCTCGGCGATCTGCTGCGCCATCGCCACCGCGCGTTTCTCGACCTCGGCGTCGGGCACGACTTCGCTGACCAGGTTCATGTCATAGGCTTCCCTGGCGCCGAACAGGTCGCCGGTCAGCACGTAACGCATCGCCTTGTACTTGCCGACGGTGCGCGGCAGGCGCTGGGTGCCGCCGCCGCCGGGGATGATGCCGATCTTCACCTCGGGCTGGCCGAATTTCGCCGATTCGCCGGCGATGATGATGTCGCAGGTCATCGCCAGTTCGCAGCCGCCGCCCAGCGCAAAGCCGCTGACCGCGGCGATCACCGGTTTCGGGCAGCCGTAGATTTTGCGCCACATGTTCTGCGTGCCGCGCAGCAGCATGTCGATGCTCCCGGCGCCGGCCATTTCCTTGATGTCGGCGCCGGCGGCGAAGGCCTTGTCGTTGCCGGTGAGCACGATGCAGCGCACGCTGTCGTCTTCGGCCATCTCAGTCAGGTACTGGCCGAGCAGCCTGCGCACCTCGAGGTTGAGCGCATTGCGCGCTTCCGGCCGGTTGATGCGGATCAGGCCTACGCCCTCTGCGGGGCGTTCGGTGACGACGACGGCTGCGCTCATGAAAAACTCCTGATCAGGCGGTTATTTGGCAAGACCGAGATCGACGAGGACAGCGCGGATGTCGTTGTAGTCCTTGTCGATGTCCTTGGTGAACTGGGCGCTGGTCACAAAGTCATCAAACCAGAAATTCTTTGTGACATTGGCTTTCCACTCCGGGGTCGAAGTGGCCTTGCGCAGCACACCTTCCCAGTAAGCGACCTGGTCCGAGGACAGGCCCTTGGGTGCCACGATCGCACGCCAGCCGCCGTAGACGAGATCGACGCCCTGTTCTTTCCAGGTGGGGATGTCGGAAAGCGCGCCGCCAAAGCGCTGGTTGGCGGATACGCCGACCACTCGCAACTGTCCTGATGCAATCAGCGAGGAGACGTTGCCCGCTGCGGTCGTCACCATGTCGATGTGACCGCCGAGCAGCTGGGTGATGGCGTCCTTGGAGCCCTTGAAGGCCACGACCTTGAGATCGCGCGGGTTGATGCCGATGCTCTTGGCCAGCATTCCGGCCGCGATGTGGTTGTGGCTGCCCAGCGCGGTGGCAAAGCCGATGGACAGCGACTTCGGATCCTGTTTCAGCTTGTTGGCCAGATCCTTGCCGGTCTTGAGCGGCGAGTTGGCGTTGACCGCGAACACCACGTAGTCGTTGAACAGCGAAGCGATCGGGGTGAAGTCCTTGTGATTGAGCTTGCTGCGGCCGACGATGTGGTTGGTCAGCAGCGCGGTAGTGCCGATCAGCAGCGTGTGCGGATCCCCGGCTTTCTGGCTGACGTAGGTGAAAGCGATCGAGCTGCCGCCGCCGGGCTTGTTGACCACCGACAGCGACGTCGGGATCAGCTTGCCGTCGATGATGGCTTTTTCGACCGTTCGCGCGGTCCGGTCGTTGCTGCCGCCGGGCGCGGAGCCGACGATGATCTCGACATTGCGGCTGGGTGACCAGCCTTGCGCGCCGGCCGGGGCGGCCAGCGTAATGGCACTGATGGCGACTGCCAGCTTGATCCAGGTATTCATGGGTTCTCCTCCCGAGTGCAGAAAAAGGGCTTCCGCGCAGCAGGCACGGAAGCCCTGTTGGTTTACAGCGGCTTGACGCCGGCCTTTTTGATGACCCGCTCGTACTTGATGATTTCAGCGCGTATGAATTTGTCGAAGAATTCCGGCGTGCCGCCCTTGGGATTGATGCCGGCGGCGACGAACTTGGTCTTGACGTCATTCATCGCCAGGGCCTTGTTGGTATCGGCATTCACTTTCGCGATGATGTCCTTCGGGACCTTGATCGGCGCCATCAGGCCGAACCAGTTGCTGGCTTCGTAACCCTTGACCCCGGACTCGTCGAACGTCGGCAGGTCGGGCACGGCGCTGAACCGTTCGAGGCTGCCGATGGCAATGCCGCGCAGCCGTCCGGAATTCATGTGCGGTATCAGTGCCGGTACGCCGCTGAAGACCATTTCGACGTGGCCGGCGATGGCGTCGGTGATCGACGGCGTGTTGCCCTTGTACGGCACGTGCACGATGTTGATGCCCGCCATCATCTTGAACAGTTCGCCGGCCATGTGGTTGGAGCTGCCGAGGCCCGCCGAACCGAAGTTCAGCTGGCCGGGGCGCGCCTTGGCCAGCGCAATCAGTTCCCTGGCGTTTTTCGCCGGCAGCGAGGGATGCGCGGCCAGTATCGGCGCGCCCTGCACGCACCAGACGACTGCCGCAAAATCGCGCAGCGTGTTGTACGGTGGCCTGGAGTAGAGCGTCATGTTGACCGCGTTCGATGCGCCGCCCATGAACAGGGTGTAGCCGTCGGGCGCGGCAGTGGCGGCGAGCTGCGAGCCGATGTTGGTGCCGCCGCCGGGCCGGTTGTCCACGATCACCTGCTGGCCCCACATGTCCGCCAGCTTGGCGCCCACCGTGCGGGCCGTGAAATCGGTATTGCCGCCCGCGGCATAGGGCACGATGATGCGTACGGTGCGGGCCGGCCAGTTTTGCGCCAGCACCGGCTGGGCAACCAGCAGCAGTGCGGCGACAATATGTAACTTATTGATTTTAAACATGTTTCCTCCTGGTTTTAGGTTTTAGGTAGTGCTTACTTCGTTGCTGAGTGCCTGCCGGCGATGCCAGCGTTCGAGGTTGGCGACGAACAGGTCGTAAACGCGTCCGTCGTTGCCCTGCGCCGCGGCCGAGTTATGCGGTGAAATTACCACGTTCGGCAGCTCCCAGAGCGGCGAATCCGCCGGCAGCGGCTCTTTTTCGAACACGTCGAGGTAGGCGCCGCCGAGGCGGCCCTCGCGAAGCGCGGCCACCAGCGCAGTTTCGTCGATGATCTCGCCGCGCGCAATGTTGAGCAATCCGGCGCCCCGCGGCAGTCGCGCCAGCATGTCCGCGCCGATCAGGCCGCGGGTTTCCGCGGTCAGCGGGCTGGCGATGACCAGCCAGTCGGCGCGCGGCAGCAGTTCGGCGAGCTTCTGCGGCGGATACAGTTCGTCCACCGGGTCGGTATCGCGCCGCGGGCTGCGGCGCAGGCCGATCACCTTCAGGCCGAGCACGCGGGCGAGCCGCGCAATCTCCGCGCCTATGCTGCCCAGGCCGAGGATCACCGCGGTCTGGCCGACGAGGTCGCGCGGAAAATCCGGCATCCGCATCGGATCCCAGCGCCGTTCGCGCTGGCCGCGCAGCCAGCGCGGAAAATTGCGCGCCAGCATCAGCAGGCCGGTGATCGCGGTCTGCGCGATCGGCACCGCGGTCGATCCCGCCGAGGTGGTCAGGCGCACGCCGCGCTGGAGCATCTCGGTGTAGATCGGATGGTCGACGCCGGCGTTGAACACATGCAGCCACTGCAGCGACGGCGCCTTGCGCACGGTGGAGAAGAACTGGCGCGAATGCGCCGGAAACACGTCGCTCGAAAAAAACGCCAGATCAAGGCGTGCGCAGTCGGCTTCGGCAAGGCGCGCCTCGGGATCGGCCGGCAGCACCACCAGCTCCAGCGGCAGGCCCAGGCGTTGCGCCTGCGCGGCGAGATCGGCGCCGCGTTCGGCATGCAATCGGTGTGAAACCAGCAATGCGGGCATGGGTGACGACGGGGACGGGCGATACGGGAGCGGAGATTTTACCCGCACTTTGCTACCATGCACTCCTGCAAAACCCGTGAAAGTCCACTCGGTGGATACCCAGACGCCCGACATCAAGACACTCGACCTTGCACAGGAATTGATCGCGCGCCGCTCGGTTTCGCCCGAAGACGCCGGCTGCATGGACCTGGTGATGGCGCAATTGAAGCCGCTGGGTTTCGAATGCGAAATCATCGCCATGAACGGCGTCACCAACCTGTGGGCGCGCCGCGGCAGGGCCGCGCCGCTGGTGTGTTTCGCCGGGCACACCGACGTCGTGCCCACCGGGCCGCTGGAGCAATGGCACATCGATCCTTTCACGCCGACGGTGAAGGACGGCGTGCTGCACGGGCGCGGCGCCTCCGACATGAAAACCTCGATCGCCGCCTTCGTGGTCGCGCTGCGCGAATTCGTAAAGGCGAATCCGGACCATCCAGGATCGCTGGCGGTGCTGTTTACTTCCGACGAGGAAGGTCCGGCCACCGACGGCACGGTGCGCGTGGTGGAAGCACTGGCGCGGCGTGGCGAGAAGCTTGACTACTGCATCGTCGGCGAACCGACCTCGGTCAAACAGTTCGGCGACACCATCAAGAACGGCCGCCGCGGCTCGTTGTCCGGCGTGCTCACGGTCAACGGCGTGCAGGGCCACGTCGCCTATCCGCACATGGCGCGCAACCCGATCCACGAAGTCGCCGCCGCCATCGCCGAACTGTCGACCACCGAATGGGACCGCGGCAACGAATATTTTCCGCCGACCACCTGGCAGGTCTCGAACTTCACCGCCGGCACCGGCGCCAACAACGTGATTCCGGGCACGGCGCGGGTGCAGTTCAATTTCCGATTTTCGACCGCGAGCACCGTCGAATCACTGCAGACACGCATGCACGGCATCCTCGACAAACACGGCGTGCAGTACGACCTGGCATGGAGTTACGACGGCCGGCCGTTCCTCACCGCGAAGGGCGACCTGGTCGACGCGATATCGAAGGCGATCAGGGAAGTCACCGGAGTCACCACCGAGCTGTCGACCACCGGCGGCACTTCCGACGGCCGTTTCATCGCCGACATCTGCCCGCAGGTGGTTGAATTCGGCCCCAGCAACGCCACCATCCACAAGCTCAACGAATGCATCCCGGTGGCGGAGGTCGAGGGGCTGAAGAACATCTACCGGCGTACCATCGAGCTGTTACTGCTGCGCTGACCACGCCAGCGTACAGTTTTAAGTGCTTTCAGTTAAAAGATCAGGCTGAAGCCACGGGTGTGCGACCGGCTCGGGGGTTTGAAACCGGTTTGCTAAATTTTTTGAATGGAGTACATCAAAGATTTGCGCTGATACCAACGTCAGGTGGTGGTTGGTATCGGCCAATACCCACTGGCCCGGTTGATTGAGCCGGATGGCGCCTTTGGCGGAGCCGTAAATCAAATGGTCGTCGAAGCTGTAAAGCCGGCCTTTAAATTCGGAAGTTGCGATCAGTTCTCGGCATAGCGCAACATAGTCTTTGCGAGCGGCACGGCGAAAGATATGTTCGGATTCAGTGGTGTAGCGGATTCGTGATGGTGCGCGGACAAATCCTTTGGGCGGGACGTAGTTGGGTGTAATTACGCCGTAATCTGCGTAAGCCAACGGCATTGCAGACAAGAGGCCAGACCACAAATCCAGCTCATTACGTTTTTCGTGGTGCACAACTCGTTTGTGTTTCTTGCCCATTTGTTCGGGGATGCTACCGCCGGCAATGGCGACGTTGCGGAATTCACCGATCGCCTGAATGATTTGCAGCACTTCAAGGCTAACTGTCTTCAGCTCGGGTAAATCTTTCGAGATTACATGGCGGAAATCGATCAGCAGGTCACAATGTTCCGGTAAACATTGCGCTACTTCGAGCACTTTAGTGATTTCTGACCGAAGGGATTTTCGTACATTCAAATCTTCACGGGACAGTCGCAGGCAAAACCCCGTGCCAAGCTCGTGAATCAATGAAAAAGCAGTATGCCAATAGGCTGAGTCTCGGTCGGCTTCGGTCCCTGTGACAGGTATGGCTCTTACGCCCAAGCGCACCAGTTGATCGAACACGTATCGCAGCGGATGCATACCAGAAGCCATGCGCAACTGTGGTGGCAGGTTGTACATGTCGACATACAGCGGCCGCGCATGAGACCAAGCTTCGCTGATGCCTTTGGCACGCTTGAAGTAATGCGACTCGAGATCGCTGGTGCCATGTAAAACCGGATCAGGGATATCAAGTAGCGGTGTCAGTCGCGAACTGGTCGTTGGCGACAGACGGGCCAGCGCGCCGAAGGCACCGCCTCACGCTGGAAGAATAGGAACGTAATAGTACGAATTGCGCATGTTTTAACCCCACCTCACATCAGGGAACCATTTGCGAACCTGTCGATAACCCACTAGTTTGCTGAGCTTTTCATAACCCACTTTTTCGTGCCGCAAACGTCCTGCGATGATCGTGGGACTAATATGCAAACGATCAGCAAGTGCCTGAATGTTGGTAACAGTAGGTCTTAAAAATGCTTCACTGCGCGTCCATTCTGCTCTGGGAATGAAAGTATCGCGCGCGTACCTGTTAGCCTCAGCCTCTTTTTCATCATCGTCCTGTTCGTTTTGCACATCTTCGTCAGTGATGACCATGCCGGCTTCAGTGATGTGCTTCCAAGCGTGCGCTAGTTCATGCATCAGCGTGAACCAGAAATTGTCGAGACGGTCGTGGCGCAAAGTCATGCCGATAATTGGCGCCCCATCTTTACCGCGCATGGCCGCGCCGTCCAACTTTGTCCGTGGCATAGCGGGAAGCACGATCAGCGCGATACCTTTCTCAGCAAGAAAATCTTTTGCGAGGCGTGGCCCGGATTCAGACCAACTGAGTTTCGCAATATAAGAAAGGAAGTCCTGATTAAGCGTATCCGGTCGCCAAACTCCGAGGTCGCCGCAGGTTTGTTCTGCTAGTTCTAATACCCGACCTACCCAAAGTTTAAGGTTTGTTTTATTAGTGTTTGGTGTTGAACCAAAGGTCAGTGTTTGTTTAAGATAAAGCGGCCCATGCTGGGGTTTAAGGTAGCGTTGAACGACTTCAGTGACAGTCAGGCGCGATATTTCTTCGTCGCTGAACCAACCGGAGCGTACAAGCAAGGGCATTGAAACATTGTCTGTCTCGTCGTTTACCGAGTATTCCGCTTCGGGTTCCTGAATCAGCAAATCCGCAGGAATATTAAGAGCCGTGCTTAATGCGCGTACGGCAGAAAGGGTCAGGGGGCGCTTGCCCGCCAAGACTTCCGAAGCACGATTTCGCCCACCGAGGAGTGGTGCGAGGTCTTTCTGTTTCATTCCGCGCTCTTCCATCCTGAAACGAATGGCTTCTATCGGATGGGGGCGGTTAAATTTAAAGCGCAATTTTTCGTAGTCTTCGACCAGTTTTGCCAGCAGTTCCAGGCGATCGCCTTCCGAGGTGCCCGGAGCGGGATCGTTCGCCGCCAGACGGTCAACTTCGTGAAGGTACGCCTGATATTGATCTTCGGTCTTGATGATTTTCGGTTCGAGCAGCATAGGTGTCAGTTCATTCGCTTGTTGTATTCCGCATGGGTACCGGCCCATCGCACGATCACGAGGCAGGTATTGAAAGCAACCCGTACTTCAAGCCGATAACGATTACCTTTGACGTTAAAAATCACAATGCCGTTGGCCAAAAAGCTGGCGGACGCGTAAATATCTTTGATGTCTTGTGGTGTACGCCATTGCGCAGCCTCGACATCGGCAATCCAGTTCTCAATCCATGCCCGTGCATCCGTGTGGGCCGACGTGAACTCATGAAGTTTGTCGCGACCGGTGAGGAGCATGTGCAGGTGTTATTTTTGTTCCCGTGCAGAATTATAACTAAATGTTCCCATTTTGGGAACTAAATGGATGTCGAGCGAAGCTACGGCAAAAAATCTATTTAACTAGCTGATTTTATTGAATTAATAAAACTCAATGCGCCGAGGCCTGCCGTCCGACCTGACGCAAAACATGCCGTCAACAGATAACCCCCGGTCGGCGCTTCCCAGTCGAGCATTTCGCCGGCACAGAACAACCCGGGCAAATTTTTCAGCATCAGCCGTTCATCCAGCGCATCGAACTGCACGCCGCCGGCGCTGCTTATCGCTTCGTTGATGGGCCGTGCCGCCATTAGCGTCAGCGTCAGCGCCTTGATCGCCGCGGCCACGCGCACGGGGTCAGTGTAATGTTCCGCGCCCAGGTGCTCGCGCAGCAGTCCCGCCTTGACGCCGGTGATGCCGGCCTTGCTCTGCAGGTGGCTG
>JBFWOE010000075.1:0-14105 GCA_050250695.1 Burkholderiales bacterium | reverse complement strand
CTTCGACCACCACCGAACCGGCGGCGCGGCCGACGGCTTCCATGGCCATCGCGCCGAACAGGTAGGGAATCAGGCCGCCGGCGAAGAGGCCGATGATCACTGCCGGGTTCGACAGGTCGAAGCTGACGGTGCGGCCGGTTTCCTCGATCTTGTGGGTGTAGTCGGCGAACAGTACCAGCGCGGCGAGGCCGGCGGAACCGATGGCGTAACCCTTGGTCACCGCCTTGGTGGTGTTGCCCACGGCGTCCAGCGGGTCGGTCACGTCACGCACCGACTTCGGCATTTCCGACATCTCGGCGATGCCGCCGGCGTTGTCGGTGATCGGGCCGTAGGCGTCGAGGGCGACGATGATGCCGGCCATCGATAGCATGGAGGTCGCGGCGATGGCGATGCCGTAGAGACCGCCCAGGGTGTACGACACGTAGATCGCCACGCAGACCGCGAGCACCGGCCAGGCGGTGGAGCGCATAGATACACCGAGGCCGGCGATGATGTTGGTGCCGTGGCCGGTGGTGGAGGCTGCCGCGACGTGCTGCACCGGCGCGTACTGGGTGCCGGTGTAGTACTCGGTGATCCATACCAGGAAGGCGGTCAGCACGAGGCCGACGACCGAGGCGGCATAGAGTTTCATCACCGAAAGGCTGGGGTAGTGCTCGGCGATGTTGCCCAGCATCCAGCTGGTGATCGGGTAGAACGCGATCAGCGCCAGCACGCCGGCGACGATCAGGCCGCGGTAGAGCGCGCCCATGATGTTCTTGCCATCGGAAGTCTTGACGAAAAAGGCGCCGATGATCGAGGCGATGATGGCAAAACCGCCGAGCATCAGCGGGTACATCACCGCACCCTGCACGACTTCGGGTTTCGGCAGCATCAGCGCCGCCAGCACCATCGTGGCGATGATGGTCACGGCGTAGGTTTCGAACAGGTCGGCGGCCATGCCGGCGCAGTCGCCGACGTTGTCGCCGACGTTGTCGGCGATCACCGCCGGGTTGCGCGGATCGTCTTCGGGAATGCCGGCCTCAACCTTGCCCACCAGGTCGGCGCCGACGTCGGCGCCCTTGGTGAAGATGCCGCCGCCCAGCCGCGCGAATATCGAAATCAGCGAGGAACCGAAGGCCAGACCGATCAGCGGCTTGATGACGTCGCTCATCTTGGCGCCTGCAGCGGCGCTGCCAGTCAGGTACCAGAAGAACAGCACGGTGCCGAGGAGTCCCAGACCCACCACCAGCATGCCGGTGATGGCGCCGCCGCGGAAGGCGATGTCGAGCGCGGGATTGATGCCGTTCCTCGCGGCTTCGGCGGTGCGCACGTTGGCGCGCACTGAAACATTCATGCCGATGTAACCGGCTGCCCCCGACAGTACCGCGCCGACCGCGAAGGCGGCGGCGGTGGCGCCGCCCAGTGCGATCCAGATCAGCACGAACAGCACCGCGCCGACGATGGCGATGGTGGTGTACTGACGGTTGAGGTAGGCCTGCGCGCCGGCCTGGATGGCAGCGGCGATTTCGCGCATGCGGTCATTGCCGTCAGGCTGCGCGACGATCCAGCGGATCGACACCACGCCGTAGACCAGCGCGGCGAGGGCGCAGACCAGCGCAAAAATCAAACCATTCGTCATGATTACTCCTAACCTATTGTTTTAATTGAGAAATTTTTCAAGCGCCAAGCCGGATTTTTCGACGAATCGAAAAACCGCGAATTTGCGGACGGCGCATTATAAAACCGGATGCCTCCGGCCTCCACCGAAATGCAGCGCTTCTGGCTGATTTGACGCTGGTTTTTGCCTTTTTCGGGCCGCTTTTCAGGACATTTGCCAGCCGGACAGCAGGCGGCGGGCCACGGGTTCCAGCCTGAGCCGGGCATGCACCGGCAAGCCGTCCCTGAACGGCGGCCAGGCTTCGCCGCGGATCAGCGGCGCGAAATAACGGCGTGCGCGGGTGGTCAGCCGGTAACCGTCGGCAGTCAGGAAACCGCGGGGCAGGCATTTTTCGCGATTCATGATGCCGGCCAGCGGCGCCGGCGCGATTCGCCAGCGATAGGGCCGGTCGCCGGTGCGCACGATCACCGGCATCACGTCGCTGAGACCGCGCATGGCATAGGCGACAGCTTCACGGCCGACGGCATGAGCCTGCTCGAGGTCTGTTTTCGAGGCCAGGTGGCGGGCGGCACGCTGCACGTAATCGAGTACGCTCCAGTGCACCTTGACCTGCAGTTCACGCCGGATCATGCCGGCGATCAGGGGTGCGACGCCGCCGAGCTGGTCATGTGCGGGTATGCCGTCGCCGCCGGCCTGGGTCAGGCGCCGTCCGTCGGCGAGACGTATGCCTTCGGCGACGGCGACCGCGCAGTAACCGTAACGCGCGATGCGTGCGCGCACGGCGGCGAGAAAACGTGTCCGCTCGAAATGGATTTCCGGCACCAGCAGCAGCAGCGGGCCGTCATCGCCGGCGTGCTGCGCCATGCCGCAGGCAGCGGCAATCCAGCCCGCATGGCGGCCCATGACCTCCATCACGAACACCTTGGTCGAACTGTTGGCCATCGAGGCCAGGTCTGCCATCGCTTCGCGCAGGCTGGTGGCGACGTGTTTGGCCACGGAACCGAAGCCCGGGCTGGAATCGGAATGCACGATGTCGTTGTCTATGGTCTTGGGCACCGCGATGGAGACCACCGGATAACCGAGCTGCGGCAGCACGGTGGCGACCAGATGCGCCGTTTCCGCCGAACCGTTGCCGCCGTTGTAGAAGAAATAGCCGATGTCGTGGGCACGGAAGACTTCGACCAGGCGTTCGTATTGCGCGCGGCCCTGCGGCATGGGAGAGAGGTCGAAACGGCAGGAGCCGAAGGCGCCGCCCGGGGTATGGCGCAGGGCGCGGATCGCCGCCGGCGATTCCGCCGAAACGTCGATCAGGTCTTCGGTCAGCGCACCGATGATGCCGTTGCGCGCGGCGTAGATGCGGCCGATGCGCGCGCGGTGGCGGCGCGCGGTTTCGATGAGACTGCCGGCTGTCGCATTGATGGTGGCGGTAACGCCGCCGGACTGGGCGTAGAGGAGGTTACGGGCGGGCACGTGCCTGCTTATGAGGATGTGGACCGGGCATCTGCGCCATCAGGGTTTGGCTGCCCGGTCAGCGCGTTTGTGCGGTGCATGCGATTCGATGGCGGCGAAGATCTTGTCGCGGATGTGTTCTACCGATCCGCGCCCGTAGATGTTCACGTAGCTGGGCGCACGCGGGTCACCGCTGGCGGCCCAGTTCAGGTAGTAGTTCACCAGCGGCTTGGTCTGGGTGTGGTAGGTCTCGATGCGCTTCATCACGGTTTCCTCGTTGTCGTCGGCGCGCTGCACCAGCGGTTCACCGGTGATGTCGTCCTTGCCGGGAACGCGTGGTGGATTGAACTCCACATGGTAGGAGCGGCCGGACGCCGGATGGATGCGGCGTCCGCTCATGCGCCGCAGGATCTCGCCGTCGCCGACTTCGACTTCGATGACAAAGTCTATGTCGATGCCGGCCTGGCGCAGCGCTTCGGCCTGCGGCAACGTGCGCGGAAAACCGTCCATGATGAAACCGTTGACGCAGTCCGGCGCCTTGATGCGCTCCTTGGCGAGTTCGATGACCAGCGGATCGGGCACCAGCGCGCCGCGATCCATGTACGAGCGCGCCTCGTTGCCCAGCGGGGAATTGGTTTTCATCGCCGCGCGCAGCATGTCGCCGGTCGAGATCTGCGGAATACTGTAACGCTCGATCAGGAACTGGGCCTGGGTGCCTTTGCCCGCGCCGGGCAGGCCTAACAGCAATATGCGCATGAATGCCGCCGGGGGAATAAGGATTATTCTGGTTGGAAGGACCGGGGATGAGAGTATAGCCGCGCCGGCGCGCCACGCAAAATCAGCAATCGGTCATGTAACTCGGAACAGGCGCCGGATGCGGCGCAAATCCGCAGGTGTATCGACGCCCGGATGCGGCGCTGTCGCGGTCAGCGCAACGCTGATGCGGTAGCCGTGGGCCAGCGCACGCAGTTGTTCCAGCGCTTCCGCCTGTTCGATCGCAGCAGGGCGGAGACGGTTATAGGCCCGCAGGAAAGCGACGCGATAGGCGTAGATGCCCAGGTGGCGCAGCGCCGGCAGGCGGCGCGGCAGCGCGCGGATGCCTTTCGGGGAATTGAAGGGCAAAAATGCATCGCGCGCCCAGGGAATCGGCGCGCGGCTGAAATACAGCGCGTATCCGTCGTCGTCGAGCACCACCTTGACCACGTTCGGATTGGCCATGTCGTGCGCGTCGGTGATGCGGCAGGCGGCAGTGGCGATCGCGGCTGCACGATGTGTCGCCAGGTTTTCCGCGACGCGCCGGATCAGCGCCGGCGCGATCAGAGGTTCGTCGCCCTGCACGTTGACGACGATGGCATTTGCCGGCAGTCGCAGCTTGCGCGCGACTTCGGCGATGCGGTCGGTGCCGGTGGCATGGTCGCGCCGCGTCATCATCGCCTCGCAGCCGTGGTCTTCGGCCGCAGCGGCAATGCGCGCATCGTCGGTGGCGACAACCACCCGCACAGCCCCGCTTTTTGCCGCGCGCCCGGCGACCCTCGCAACCATCGGTTTGCCGCCAATGTCGGCCAGCGGTTTGCCGGGAAAACGCGTCGAGGCGTAACGGGCGGGGATTACGACAGTGAACTTCATTGCGGAGTGAGGAGTGTGAAGTCTGGAGTGAGGAAAGGCAGGGATTGATTGATCCTCAATCCCCGATCCGCAATCCTAAACTTCCTCCTCGGGGGGGAGCTTTCGCGCGTCTTCCTCGAGCATCACCGGTATGCCGTCCTCGATCGGGTAGCCGAGGCGGCAGGGTTTGCAGATCAGTTCGTCCGTAGCCTTGCGGTAGACGAGCGGCCCCTTGCAGATCGGGCACACCAGTATGTCGAGCAGTTTTTCATCCATTGCGCTTGGCCTGTGCGAGGCGGGCGAGTATTTGTTCGCCCAGTTCGGGATCGATGCCGGCGTTGACGACCAGGGCCCAGTGGCTTGCGGTCGCGAATGCCGCGCATTTTACCGCATCCTTTTCGGTCATCACGACTTCATCCGTACCGGCAAAGCGCAGATCGCCGGGAACGTAGGCGTGATGGTCGGGAAAGGCGCGGGTGGCGCAATCCACGCCGAGTTGCCGCAAGTGATCGAAAAACCGCTGCGGATTGCCGATGCCGGCAACTGCATGCACCCGTCGGCCGCGGAAATGCGCCGCGTCGACGGTGCGATGCGGATCGTGCAGGTTGCGGAAACGGCCGCCCTCGAGCTGCATGGCGTATGCCCGCGGCCATGCCGCGGTGTCGTCCGGTCCGTTGACGACTACGGCATCCACCGTGGCCAGCCGCGATACCGGTTCGCGCAAGGGGCCCGCGGGCAGCGGCCAGCCGTTGCCGAGTCCGCGCGCACCGTCTATCACGGCGATTTCGAAATCACGGGCGAGGCGGTAATGCTGCAGGCCGTCGTCGCTGATGATGACATCGACTTCGGGGTGTGCGGATCGCAGGGCCAGCGCGGTTGCCGTGCGATCGGCGCCCACCCACACCGGACAGCCGGCGCGGCGCGCCAGCAGGCAGGGTTCGTCACCGTAATCGACCGGTGAACCTTCGACGGGTACCGGGCGCGGGTCGCTGCGCGCGGCGCCGTAGCCGCGGCTGATGACGCCGGGGCGACGGTCGTTTGCGCGCAGGAATTCAGCGAGCCACAGCACCAGCGGTGTTTTTCCGGTGCCCCCGGCGGTGATGTTGCCGACAACGATCACCGGCACGCCGGCCTGCCGGGTCTTCAGCAGGCCGTTGCGCCAGGCCAGGCGCCGCAGCATGGCGACGGTCGCGAACAGCAGGGCCACGGGCAGCAGCAGGTTCGCGACGGCGCCGCGATTCTGCCAATGAGCGGGGGAGGACATCACGGGCTAAGCGTAGCCCGTTTGGCGATTGCCGTCGAGAAACGGCAGGTACCTTACTTGCGCGGCGCCTGGGTGGTGAAGGTGATTTTAGGCAGTCCGGCCATCTGCGCGGCTTCCATCACGCGCACCACGGACTGGTGGGCTGCGTTGGCATCGGCATTGATCACCACGACCGGTTCCTTCATGTCGCCGGCGGCGCGTTTCAGCGCGTCGCTGAGCATGCCGGCGTTGGTGGCGTTGACCGGGGCCTTGTTGATCGAGTAATTGCCCTTGGCATCGACCGCGACGTCGATCTGCGCGGGGCGCTCGGGCGGACGATCGGCCTCCGCTGTCGGCAGGTTGATCTGCAGTTCGGCGAAACGCGAGTAGGTGGTGGTCACCATCAGGAAGATCAGGATGACCAGCAGCACGTCGATCAACGGGATGAAGTTGATCTCCGGTTCCTCGCGGAAGGCGCGGCTGCGGAATTTCATGCGCATGCCCCCGGGCGCCGGCGCTCAGGCATCGCGTTCGCCATGGATGATCTCGACGAGCTTGACCGCCTGCATCTGCATGTCCACCAGAAGGGCGTCGACCCGGGTGCGGAAATAACGGTAAAACACCATGCTCGGCACCGCGACCACCAGGCCGAAGGCGGTGTTGTAGAGCGCGATCGAGATGCCGTGCGCCAGCGCCAGCGGGTTGCTGCCCTGCGGGCCCTGGGAGCCGAAGATTTCGATCATGCCGATCACCGTGCCGAACAGGCCGAGCAGCGGGGCGATGGCGGCGATGGTGCCGAGGCTGGTGAGGAAACGCTCGAGGTCTATGGCCACCACGTGCCCGGCTTCCTCGATGGCTTCCTTCATCACTTCGGCGCTGCGTTTTTCATTGCGCAGCCCGGCGGCGATGATCTGACCCAGCGGGGAACTGGCCGCGAGCTGTGCCAGCATCTGCGGCGTGACGCCGTTCTGGCGGTAGGCCTGCACGGTATGCACCAGCAGGTTTTTCGGCAGCACCACGTTCTGGCGCAGCGACCACAGCCTTTCGCCGATGATGGCCAGCGCGATGACGGAACAGAGGATCAACGGCCAGATCGGCCAACCGGCCGCTTGAATGATTGAGAACACGCGGACTCTTTTCTGGGGGTTCGGAAAAAAACTGGCGTAACTGTAGCGGCCATGCGTCGAATCGGCAAGCGCGGTGCAGGCAAGTGGGTTGAGCCATAAAGGCTTTTTCCGGTTTTCCACAATTACTGTGGATAAGCCTGTGCACAGCATGTCAATGACGCTGCTAAGTGACCTGCCTGCATGGAAAAACTGTTTATTGCCTATTTGTTAAACTTGTTAAAAATATTAATTAAAACAATATGTTATATATATCTTCCCGGGTGCCGCCGGGGGGCACGAACAACCGTGACCGCGCCGTGGCGGGCTGTGGATGGGCAAGGCCGGAAAAAACCTTTTGCGCCCGCAGCTTGCGCGCTGCGGCGGGGCCGGATCGTTATACTCGGCGCGTGGCATTATTCACGCTCAACAACGCCGAACTGGCTTTCGGCCTGCATCCGCTGCTCGATCGCGCCAACCTGACCGTCCACGACGGCGAACGTATCGGCCTGATCGGCCGCAACGGCACCGGCAAATCCTCGCTGCTTAACATCATCGCCGGTCGCGGCACGCTCGACGATGGCGGGATCCGCTGCGAAGACGGCCTGCGCGTGGTGATGGTGGAGCAGGAGCCGCTGCTGCCCGCAGCCGAAACCCTGCATGCCAGCCTGACCGCACGCGGCGCGCTTGAAGACATTGCCGATGAACGCGAGCGCTGGCGAGCAGACTCGCGGCTGCTCGAATACCTGCACCGCTTCGGCCTCGACGAGACAAGTATGCCGCAGACCGCTTCCGGTGGCGAACGCAAACGCGCCGCGCTGGCGCTGGCCCTGGCCCTGAAGTCCGGCCTGCTGCTGCTGGACGAACCGACCAACCACCTCGACATCGCCGGCATCACGCTGCTCGAGGACCTGCTGCTGAAGGGCCAGCCCGGATCCGCGATCATCATCACCCACGACCGGGCGTTCCTCGACCGCGTCGCCACCCGCATCGTCGAACTCGACCGCGGCCTGTTGCGCTCGTATCCGGGCAATTTCGCCGCCTACGAAGCACGCAAGGCCGACCAGCTGGCCGATGAGGAAAAAGCCAACCGCCGCTTCGACAAGTTCTGGGCGCAGGAGGAGGTGTGGATCCGCAAGGGTGTCGAAGCCCGGCGCACGCGCAACGAAGGCCGGGTGCGGCGGCTCGAGGCGCTGCGCGTCGAACGCGCCGCACGGCGCAGCCGCATCGGCAACGTCAAACTCGCGCTGGATGCCGGCGAGCGTTCGGGCAAACTCGTCGCCGAACTGGAAGGCGTGTGCAAAAGCTACGACGGCAAGCCGTTGATCCGGAATCTGGATCTGCGCATCATGCGCGGCGACCGCATCGGACTGATCGGCGCCAACGGCGCCGGCAAATCGACGCTGATCAGGATCATCCTCGGCGAACTGGCTCCCGATGCCGGCACGGTGCGGCTGGGCACCAGGCAGGAAATCGCCTACTTCGACCAGTTGCGCGAACAGCTCGATCCGGAACGCACGCTGGCCGACACCATCAGTCCGGGGTCGGAGTGGGTGGAAACCGCGGCCGGGCGCAAACACGTGATGAGCTACCTCGGCGATTTCCTGTTTCCGCCGCAGCGCGCCCAGGCGAAAGTCAGCATGCTGTCCGGTGGCGAGCGCAACCGGCTGCTGCTGGCGCGGCTGTTCGCGCGGCCGGCCAACGTGCTGGTGCTGGATGAGCCGACCAACGACCTCGACATCGAGTCGCTGGAACTGCTGGAGGACACGTTGCAGGGGTACGGCGGCACGCTGCTGCTGGTCAGCCATGACCGTGCCTTCCTCGACAACGTGGTGACGCAGACGCTGGTTGCCGGGGGTGACGGGAGGTGGCAGGAATACGTCGGCGGCTACAGCGACTGGCTGGCGCAGCGCAGCGTGCCGGAAGCGCCGGTTGTCCGGGCCGCAGCACCGGCCAGAAGCACCGGCAGGGTTGCGGCGCCGAAAGTGAAACTGAGCTTCCGTGAGCAGCGCGAACTGGAGCGGTTGCCGGATGAACTGGAGGCGCTCGAGCAGGAGCAGGCGGCGCTCATGATGCGCATGAGTTGCGCTGATTACCACAGGCAGGCCGCTACGCAACTGAAGGCGGACCGGGAGCGGGTGGCGGCGCTTGAAAAACTGCTGGCGGAGAAATTCGAGCGCTGGGCGGAACTGGACCAGCGGGCTGGACAGGCCGCCGGGGCCTGAGGCTTGCAGTGCGGACACTCGTTACAATCACGCCATGCCCGACCTGATCGACCAGGCGACCCAGCAGACCGTGATCTCGGTCGCCGAGCTGAACCGGCTTGCGCGCAGCGCGATCGAGCGCAACGTGCCGCTGCTGTGGGTGGCCGGCGAGATTTCCAATTTCAAGCGTTACGACAGCGGCCACTGCTATTTCACGCTGAAGGACGAGGCGGCGCAGGTCGACGCGGTGATGTTCCGCCACAAGGCGCAGTACCTGGACTGGCAGCCGGAAAACGGCATGCAGGTCGAGGTGCGGGCGACGGCGACGGTTTACGAAGCGCGCGGCAAGTTCCAGCTGGTCGTCGACGCCATGCGCCGCGCCGGGCTGGGGGCCCTGTATGCGGCATTCGAAAAACTCAAGGCGAGACTGGAGAAGGAAGGGCTGTTCGATGCGGCGCTGAAACGCGAACTGCCGCCGTTTCCGCGCACGGTCGGCGTGGTGACCTCGCCGCAGGCCGCGGCCCTGCGCGACGTGATCAGCGCATTGCGCCGGCGCATGCCGGGCATCAGCGTGATCATCTACCCGGCGCCGGTGCAGGGCGAAGGTGCGGGCGAAAAAATTGCGGAGGCGATCGCGCTGGCCGGTGCGCGCGCCGAATGCGAGGTGCTGATCGTATGCCGCGGCGGCGGCAGCATCGAGGACCTGTGGGCGTTCAACGAGGAAGCGGTGGCGCGGGCGATCCGTGCCTGTCCGCTGCCGGTGGTGTCCGGCGTCGGCCACGAAACCGATTTCACGATTGCCGATTTTGCCGCCGACCTGCGTGCGCCGACGCCGACCGCGGCGGCGGAACTGGTGAGCCCCGACGGCGCCAAGCTCAGGCGCGATGTGATGCTGTCGGGCCAGCAACTGGCCCGGATATTCGCGCGTGGCATCGAGGACCGCATGCAGCGCCTCGATTACCTGTCGCGGCGGCTGACCCATCCGGGCGAACGCATCCGCAACCAGGTGATCCACCTTCAGCATCTCGCCGGCCGGCTGCGCGGCGAGTGGCGCCGCGGTGCGGAAGAACAGCTGTGGCAATTGCGCGATGCGGCGCAGAGGCTGCGCGCGGCCGCCCCCGATACCGGCCGGTTGCTGCAACTGCAGCAGGAACTGATGCGCCGGCTGCGCGGCGCGGTCAGTGTGCGCATGACCGCGGCAGCCGAGCGGGTGGGCGGTGTGCGCGCGCACCTGCTGCACCTCAATCCGCAGCGGGTGCTCGAGCGCGGCTACAGCATTACCGAAACCGCCGACGGCGCGATCGTCCGCGACAGCGCGCAGTTGTCCGCGGACCAGGAGCTGAAAGTCACCCTGGCCAGGGGCTGGGCCGGCGTCAGGGTCAAACGCACCGGTTGAGATCGCGGGCGCGGCCGGTCAGCCGCGCGTTTTTTGCGTTTTTCTGGCTGGAGGCAGGCGTGCCGTGATCGCGGTACTGCCTTTGGACCAGCGCGATGCCAGTTGTGCCGGCGGTATCGTCGGATCGCCGAAAACCGGGTTTGCCGCCAGCCAGTGTTCGAACCGGTCTGCCGGCAGCGGTTTGCTGATGCAATAACCCTGAGCCATGTCGCAGCCCATTTGCCGCAGCAATGCCCAGATCGCGAGATCCTCCACGCCTTCGGCCACGACCTGCATGCCCATGTTGTGGCCGAGTTCAATGGTCGATTTGACGATCATTGCATCATCGGCGTCGGTGGTCATGTTGCGGACGAAGGACTGGTCTATCTTCAGTTCGGTTACCGGAAGCTTTTTCACGTAGGACAGTGACGAATAACCCGTACCGTAATCGTCGATGGCCAGCCTGATGCCCAGCTGATTCAGCCTGCGCAGCGTTTCCATCGACTTTCCGGGATCCTCCATCACGCCGTTTTCTGTAATTTCCATGCTCAGGAATCTGGCATCGACATGATGCTGTTCAAGATCAGTCTCGACCAGATCGGGCAGGCCGGGATCGAGCAGGTCGCGCGCGCAGATGTTCACCGAGATCACCACGTTGATGCCGCGGGACTGCCAGTCGCCGCATTGGCGTATCGCGCGGCGTATGATCCAGCGCGTCAGGTTGCGGATGTAGCCGGTCTGCTCGGCAAAGGGGATGAAGTCGCCCGGGGGCAGCAGGCCACGCTGCGGATGCGCCCAGCGCACCAGTGCTTCGGCCTGCGCCGTGGCGCCGGATCCCAGGTCGACCTTGGGCTGGTAGTGCAGCACCAGCTCGTCCTGTTCCACGGCCTTGCGCAATTCGCCGAGCAGGGTCAGATAATCCTGCTGCGGCCTGTTTTCAACAGGATCAAATACCGCGTAGCCGCTGCTGGCACGTTTGGCGACATACATGGCGATGTCGGCATGACGGATGAGGTCATGCGGGTCGGTGCCGTGTTCCGGGCAGGTGGCGATGCCGATGCTGGTGCGTACGTCCAGCGGCTGGTTGTCCATGGTGATCGGCACGTCGAGTGCCGCGATGATTTTTTTGGCGATTTCGCGGGCATATCCTGCTTCGCCCCTGGGCAGGATGATTGCGAACTCGTCACCGCCCAGGCGCGAAACGGTATCCGACTCTCGGAGCAGCCCTTTCAGCCGCCTGCCGACTTCCTGCAGTACCCGGTCGCCCGTCGGGTGTCCCAGCGAGTCATTGATATGCTTGAACCGGTCCAGATCCATGCTGAGGATGCTCAGCGGCGTGTGATCGCGCCTTGCGACCCTGGTGGCAAGGTCAAGACGGTCGATAAAAAGTGCGCGGTTAGGCAGGCTGGTCAGCGCATCCTGATAGGCGAGGCGCAGGATTTTTTTCTCGTGTGTCGAAATGGCGTCGCGCATGTGGACGAATCCGGATGCGAGTTCGCCGATTTCATCCTGTTGCCGTATCTCCATCGGTCCTGCGTGGTCGCCGTGGCGCAGCCGGCGCATGATCGCCGCCAGGCTCCTGATCGGGCTGACCAGGTTGCGGCTGATGACGATGCTGCCGAACAGCGAAGTCAGTATGCTGGCGATGGCCAGGTCGAGCAGGGTCTGCTGCAGCTCGTGGAACGGTCCGAGCGCGGTTTTCAACGACTGCTGCAGTACGGCGATGACGCGGTCGCCGTCATGCCGCGTCAGCGTGATGGTGCGGGTCTGGTATTGCTGGTCACCGATCGCAAATACGACATCATCGGCCTGTGCGCGAGCCAGTTCCGCAACGCGTTCACCCAGCAGCCCGCGTTCGGCCTGTGGCAGCGTCGAGGCGCTGACATTCCATCGGCGTTCTCCCTGTTCGGTCAGGAATGACACCCGCAGCGTGGTCAGTTCCTGCATGTCCAGGGCCAGGCGGTCATCTATCCTGAACCCCATGGCAATCCAGGCCACCGGCGATTGCGCCATCGCCGGTACGACCACCAGCTGGTAGGGCTGGCGGTCGATGACGACCACGCTGCTGGCATGAAGGGCGTTGCGTGCGGCATGGATGAGGTGCGGAAAAGCAAAATCCTGGCCGATTTTTTCACCATGCGCGGTATCGACGAGCAACCTGTTCTCGAGGTCCACCAGCATGACCTGGCCGGCATTGATGCGTGCACCATGGCGGCCCAGGATCGCCGCAGCGGTGGCCGAATCACGCACCGCGACAGCGTCGCGGAAATCAGGGTCGGCAGCAAGCATGGCACCAATCTGCGCCAGCTGGCGCCCGTTTTGCTCAAGCACGCGTTCGAATACGCGTTCGCCGACACGGATCTGGCTGGCCAGTTCGCGCCTGGTGATGTTTTCGTGAGCCATGCTGATGACCACGAACGCCACAACCTGTACTGCCGTGAGCAGCAGTACGAAAAAGACCACGATGCGGGTTTCGAAACTGCGGAAATGGACAGGTATCATGTTTTTTCCGGGAGCGGGCCGTGTCTCCCGGGCCTGGGGCAAAAAGCCGTATTCCGCATGCATGGCCGGATGTGCCGAAGATCCGGCGATCCGGCGCCGTTGCGGGCCATAAAAAGTCCGTTATCCGTCATCCATCACGTTAACGGCCGGCAGATGCAATGGTTGAGCCGGGTACCGTCGGTTGCCCGGGCGGGGTGCGGTGACTTTCGCAAAGTAGTAACGGAGTGCCTTGACGGACTGACGGATGCTGCATATAAGGATTCCGGGGGGACATCGACCGGATGCGCTCCGGTCGGCATGGTGCGGTTCCCTGAAGACGACGAGGTTTTCCCGGCATGAACGAATTCGATTTCACCCGGCCCGCGCAAAGCGAGGTCTATGACGCCAACGTGGCGCAGCTGTTTTTCAAGGCCAGCGGCAAGACGCGCAGTGTCGCTGCGGGCAGCCCGCTGTTTGCGGAAAATGCCGCGGGTGATGCGATGTATTTCCTGGCCAGCGGCGAGATGGCGCTGACGCGCGGCGGCAAGCCGCTGGACGTGATCAAGGCCGGCGAAGTGCTGGGCGAGATGTCGGTGCTGACCGGCGTGCCGCGCAGCGCGACGGCGACGGCGAAGACCGCCTGCGAAGTCATCGAAATGAACGGCAGGGTGTTTTCCGGCGCGATCCAGAAATCACCGGAATTCGCGCTGATGCTGCTGGCGATACTGATCAAGCGCCTGCGCCTGGCGCTGGCGATGCAGATGCTCGGCAGCAAGGGCGGGGCCTCGGGTGCGATCGAGACGATTCCCACCTCCGGCGCGGTTTTCGATGCGGCGCTGCTCCAGGAGCTCACCGCCAATTTTCCGGCCCGGCCACCGGTGTTCCAGCAGAAAAACGCGGTGATCATGCGCGAGGGCGAGGCCGGCATATTCATGCGCGAGGGCGAGGCCGGCATATTCATGTATGTGGTCATCGACGGCATTGTCCGCATCACCGTCGGAGAAAAAATCGTCGAACTGGTGAAGGCGGGCGGGGTGTTCGGGGAGAT
>JBFWOE010000074.1:0-14142 GCA_050250695.1 Burkholderiales bacterium | reverse complement strand
CATCGCCCAGACGCTGCGCCAGGTTTCAGGTCAGGCCGAACTGGCGGCCTACCTCGCCAGCCTCAAGCAGAAGACGCCCGTCAACATCCGCAAGGATGCGATTGAAAGGAAATAGCCGGTCCGTGAGCGGTTATTCGCCGCGCATGCCGCCGACCACGGTGCTGAAGCCGCAGTCGACGTAGGTGATTTCCCCGGTGATGCCCGAAGCCAGGTCGGAGAGCAGGAACGCCGCTGCATTGCCCACATCCTCGATGGTCACGTTGCGGCGCAGCGGCGCATTGTCCTCGACAAACTTGAGGATCTTGCCGAAACCGCCGATGCCGGCCGCCGCCAGCGTCTTGATCGGTCCTGCCGAGATGCCGTTGACACGGATGCCGCGCGGACCGAGATCGCTCGCCAGGTAACGCACGCCGGCTTCCAGACTCGCCTTCGCCAGCCCCATCACGTTGTAATTGGGCACGGTGCGCACCGCGCCAAGGTAGCTCAGCGTCAGCATCGCGCCGGGCCTGCCGGCCATCAGCGGCACGGCGCCCCTGGCCAGAGCGGCAAAACTGTAGCTGCTGATGTCATGTGCGGTCCTGAAGGCCTCGCGCGTCATGCCGTCCAGGAAATCGCCTTTCAGCGCTTCGCGAGGCGCGAACGCGATCGAGTGCAGCAGGCCGTCGAGTCCGCCCCATACGCCGCGCAGGCTGTCGAACAGCGCGGTGATCTGGTCGTCCTGCGACACGTCGCAGGGCAGCACCGGCACCGTGCCGAAATCCGCGGCCAGTTTGACCACGCGCTCCCTGATGTCTTCGCCCTGGTAGGTGAATGCCAGCTGCGCGCCTTCGCGGCTCGCAGCGCGCGCGACGCCATAGGCGATGGACCGGTTCGACAGCAGTCCGGTGATCAGTATTTTTTTGTCCTGCAATAAACCCATGGTGTGCCTTTTCCCGGTGATGATTCCGTTGCCGGCCGATTATAACCAGAAGATGCGCCGGCGATTATCGGCTACACTTTGCCGCGATGTCGTTCATCCGCCATGTCCTGACGCTGACGGTCCTCGCGCTTGCCGCGGGTTGCGGCGGATCGCCGTGGAACGATCCCTATCCGGCATCCGATGCTGGATCCAATACGCTCTACACGTCGTTCGATGAGCGACCCAAACACCTGGATCCTGTGCAGTCATATGCATCGAACGAAGCAGTCCTTATTGCCAACATCTATCAGCCGCCGCTGCAGTACCATTACCTGAAACGGCCTTATGAACTGATTCCCTTCGGCGCCGAGGAAGTGCCGCGGCCGCAGTACCTGGATGCCGCCGGCAGGCCATTGCCGGAGTCCGCGCCGGCAGAGAAGGTGGCGTTCAGCGAGTATGTGATCCGCATCAGGCAGGGCGTGCGCTACCAGCCGCACCCGGCGTTCGCCGTCGATGAGGCCGGCCGGCCGCGCTACCACGCGTTGACTGCTGCCGATCTGCGCGGCATCGATACGCTGGCGGATTTCAGATACACCGGCACCCGCGAGCTCGAGGCCGCGGATTACGTGCACCAGATCAAGCGCCTCGGCCATCCGCGCCTGCATTCGCCGATCCTGCAGCTGATGACGGGGTACATCGTCGGGCTCAAGGAGTTCGCGGATGAACGCGCAAAAGAGGCGGCGGCCCTGCCAGGGGGCGCCGCGGTCGATCTGACGCGGCATGAACTCGAAGGCGCACGCGTCATCGACCGCCACAGCTACGCGGTGCGGGTGCGCGGCAAATACCCGCAGTTTGCCTACTGGCTGGCGATGCCGTTTTTCGCGCCGGTGCCGCCGGAAGCCGACCGCTTTTATGACCAGCCCGGCATGGCGCAGAAAAACATCACACTGGACTGGTACCCGGTAGGCACCGGTCCCTACATGCTGACGGTCAACAATCCCAACCGCCAGATGGTGCTCGAGCGCAATCCGAACTACGGCGGCGAATTTTATCCCGCCGAGGGCGAAGCGGATGACGCGGCCCGTGGCCTGCTGGCCGATGCCGGAAAACCGTTACCATTCATCGACAAGGTGGTGTTCAGTCTGGAAAAAGAAAGTATCCCGTACTGGAACAAGTTCCTTCAGGGCTACTACGATGCCTCCGGCATAAGCTCCGACACTTTCGATCAGGCGATGCAGTCTTCCGGGCGCAGCGGCGTCGCGCTGTCGGAAGAAATGGCGCGCAGAGGCATCCGCCTGCAGACATCCATGGCGACCACGGTGTTCTACCTCGGTTTCAACATGATGGATCCGGTGGTCGGTGGAAGTGATGCAAAGCACGCTGAACGTGCACGCAAGCTGCGGCAGGCAATAACGATTGCGGTCGACCAGGAGGAATTCATATCGATATTTCTCAACGGCCGCGGCGTGCCTGCACACGGACCGATACCGCCGGGGATTTTCGGCTCCCGTGAGGTCGATGCCGACGGCATCAACCCGTACGTCTACGATTGGCGCAACGGCCGGCCACAGCGCAAATCCATCGAGCTGGCGCGCAAACTGCTGGCCGAGGCGGGTTATCCGAACGGCCGCGACGCCAAAACCGGCCAGCCCCTGCTGCTGCATCTCGATACCACTTCCAGCGGTGCCGACAGCAAAGCGCGTCTTGACTGGTATATCCGCCAGTTCGGGAAACTCGGCGTGCAGCTGGTGATCCGTGCCACCGACTTCAACCGCCTGCAGGACAAGCTGCGGCGCGGTACCGCGCAGCTGTTTTTCCTCGGCTGGAGTGCTGATTATCCTGATCCTGAGAACTTCCTGTTCCTGCTGCACGGCCCGCAGGGACGCGCGAAAACCCAGGGTGAGAACGTGTCGAACTACCGCAATGAAGAATACGACCGGCTGTTCGAACGCATGAAACACATGGCCAACGGCCCGGAGCGCCAGGCCATTATCGACCGCATGGTCGGCCTGCTGCGCCATGACGCACCCTGGGTCTGGAGCTTTTTCCCCCGCGATTACACGCTGCATCATGGCTGGGTCCATAACCGCAAGCCCAACCAGATTGCCAACAACGGACTCAAGTACCAGCGCCTGGATCCGGCGCTGCGCGCGCAACTGCGCCGCGAATGGAATCCGCCGGTGCTGTGGCCGCTGGCACTGATCGGACTGGTGCTGGTGCTGGCCACGCTGCCGGCAGTCGCGGCCTGGCGCCGCCGCGAACGGCGGGCGGCAAACCCTCCTGCGGAGGCGGCATGAGCGCCTATATCCTGCGCCGCCTGGTCTACGGCGTGTTCGTGCTGCTGGGCGTCAACGTGCTCACCTTCGCGCTGTTTTTCTTCGTCAATTCGCCCGACGACATGGCGCGGGCGCAACTCGGCGCCAAACGTGTCACGCCCGCTGCCGTGGAAAAATGGAAGGTCGAAAGGGGATATCATAAACCATTGTTTTTAAATGAAAAAATGACAGGCGTCGAACGTGTGACCGAAACCGTGTTTTTCGACAAATCGGCGCGGCTGTTCGCCTTTGATTTCGGTTCCTCCGACCAGGGCCGCAACATCGGCTATGACATCCGCACCCGCATGTGGCCCAGCCTCGCGGTGCAGCTGCCGGCATTCATCGTCGGGCTCTTTGTCTACATCTCTTTCGCATTGCTGATGGCGTTTTTCCGCGCGACCTACATCGATTTCTGGGGCGTCGTGCTTTGCGTGGTGATGATGTCGGTGTCGACGCTGTTCTACATCATCGGCGGGCAGTTCGTATTCGGAAAGCTGTGGAACCTGGTGCCGATCTCCGGCTACGACGCCGGCTTCGATGCGGTCAAGTTCCTGGTGCTGCCGGTGCTGATCGGCATCATCGGCGGCGTCGGCAGCAGTTCGCGCTGGTACCGCACCATTTTCCTCGAGGAAATCAGCAAGGACTACGTGCGCACCGCGCGCGCCAAGGGCCTGTCGGAGGTGCGGGTGCTGTTCCGCCACGTGCTGCAGAACGCGATGATCCCCATCCTCACCGGCGTGGTGGTGGTGATCCCGCTGCTGTTCATGGGCGCGCTGATCACCGAATCCTTTTTCGGCATCCCGGGCCTGGGCAGCTACACCATAGACGCCATCAGCCAGCAGGATTTCGCGATCGTGCGCGCGATGGTGTTCCTCGGCTCGGTGCTCTACATCATAGGGCTGATCCTCACCGACATCTCCTACACGCTGGTCGACCCGCGGGTGCGTTTCTCATGATGCCGTTCCGCGTCGAACTGCTGTGGAGCGACCTGCTGGTGTGGCTGCTGGTGGCGGGGGTGATGGTCTTTGCTGCCTACACCCGCGCCCGTCCGCACCTGCGCGCACCGTGGGCGCGTGTCAGCCGCAGCGCCAGCGGCATGGCGGCGGCGACGGTGCTCGCCGCATTTGTGCTGGTCGGGCTGATCGACTCCGTGCATTTCCGCCTGGCGCTGCCGCCGCAGGACGGCAAGCCGGCGTACTCGACGCAGGTGCAGAGCGTGCTCGACCTCGCCTTGTCCACGCTGCGCGCGAACCGCGAAAAAACCTACTCGGCGCCGCTGGCCACCCATCTCTATGCCAGGGAGACCATGCAATTGCCCGACGGCAGCGAAACCCGGGTGTATCCGCGGCTGCGGCATGGCGGCGCCCACCTGAAGGATCCGCAGGCCGAACGGGCCCGCGATGTCGCGCTCAAGGCCTTCCGCGGCCTGGCTTTCGGCCTGTTGTTGTGGTTCGTTGCGACGATAGCCGTTTGCGCGGCGGTGGCGCGCAGTTCGGGCGCCGGCATCGAAACGGTGTGGCGCGATGCCTGGGACGGGCGTACGGCAGTGCCGTGGCGCGCGGTATTCAGCGCGCTGGGCCTGCTCTGCCTGCTGGCCGGCCCGGCGGCGGCGCTGGCGCCGCATTACCATGTGCTGGGCACCGACAAGGTCGGCCAGGACGTGTTGTACCAGGCGCTGAAAAGCATACGCACCGGGCTGGTCATCGGCACGCTGGCAACGCTGGTGATGCTGCCTTTCGCGCTGGTGTTCGGGGTGATGGCCGGTTATTTCAAGGGCTGGATCGACGACGTCATCCAGTACCTTTACACCACGCTGTCGTCGATTCCCGGCGTGCTGCTGATCGCCGCCGCGGTGCTGATGATGCAGGTCTACATCGAGAACCACGCCGAACTGTTTCCGACCACTGAGATCCGCGCCGACGTGCGCCTGCTCGCGCTGTGCGTGATTCTCGGCATCACCAGCTGGACTGGGCTGTGCCGGCTGCTGCGCGGCGAGGCGCTGAAACTGCGCGAGATGGAATACATCCAGGCCGCGCATGCCTTCGGGGTGTCGCACTGGAGCATCATGATGCGACACATCGCGCCCAACGTGATGCACATCGTGATGATCGCGCTGGTGATGGATTTCAGCGGGCTGGTGCTGGCCGAGGCGGTGCTGTCCTACGTTGGCGTCGGTGTCGATCCGTCGATGATCAGCTTCGGCACCATGATCAACAGCGCGCGGCTGGAGATGGCGCGCGAACCCATGGTGTGGTGGGCGCTGGCGGCGGCGTTTGCGTTCATGCTGGCGCTGGTGCTCGCGGCCAACCTGTTCGCCGACGCGGTGCGCGATGCCTACGACCCGCGACTGGTGGTGGGAGTGCGGCAGTGAAGCGTGCCGCTGAAAGCCGGGGAGGCAGGACATGAGCCGCCCGTTGTTGTCGGTGCGCGACCTGCGCACGCAGATCCGCGGTGCCGGCGAGCCGGTGCGCGCCGTCGACGGCGTGTCCTTCGACATCGCTGCCGGGGAGACCTACGCGCTGGTCGGCGAATCGGGCTGCGGCAAATCGATGACCGCGCTCTCGATCATGCGCCTGCTGCCCGAGTCGGCGGCCATTACCGGCGGCATGGTGGAACTGGGCGGGGAGGACCTGCTGGCGCTGCCGGAGGCGAAAATGCGCGACGTGCGCGGCCGGCGCGCTGCGATGATCTTCCAGGAACCGGGGCTGTCGCTGAACCCGGTGATGAGCGTCGGCGCGCAGATCGCGGAGGCGGTGCGGCAGCACACGGCGCTGGACGGTGCAGCGGTTTCCTCTCGGGTGCTTGAACTGCTGGAGTCGGTACGCATGCCCGACGCGCGCCGGCGCGCAGCCGAATACCCGTTCCAGCTCTCCGGCGGCATGAAGCAGCGGGTGATGATCGCGATGGCGCTGGCCTGCGACCCCGAACTGCTGATCGCCGACGAGCCGACCACTGCGCTCGACGTCACGGTGCAGGCGCAGGTGCTGGAGCTGCTGCTCGAACTGCAGCGCAACCGCGGCATGGCGATGCTGCTGATCACCCACGACCTCGGCGTGGTGGCGCAGATGGCGCAGCAGGTGGCGGTGATGTATGCGGGCGAGATCATCGAGACCGCACCCGCTGCGGCGTTTTTCGCTGGTCCGGCGCATCCCTATTCACGCAAGCTGTTCGAATCGCTGCCCGAACGCGCCGGCCGCGGCCGCGCGCTGGTGGCAATCCGCGGCAGCGTGCCGGCGCTGAACCGCCGTTTTGAAGGTTGCCGTTTCGCCGAACGCTGCGACAGCGTGCTGCCGCATTGCGCGGATCAGATCCCGCCGTGGGGCACGGCGGCGGCGGGGCACCACGCGCGTTGCCACCTCTACGCAGAGGACCATGCAGTGCAGGCGGCTGCGAAGGCGTCTGTGGCGGCTGCAGGCGAGGCTCCCGCAATCTCCGCTCCTCAATCCGCGCTACTCGAAGTCAGGGACCTGCGCGTCTGGTTTCCCGTGCGCAAGGGCCTGCTGCAGCGTACGGTCGGCCATGTCCGCGCCGTCGACGGCGTGTCCTTCGACATCGCACCGGGCCGCACGCTGGGGCTGGTCGGCGAATCGGGCTGCGGCAAGACCACGGTGGGCCGCGGATTGCTGAGGCTGGTTCAGCCCACGGACGGGCAGGTGCTGTTCGGCGGCGGGGATTTCCTGGCGCTGAATCGCGCCGAACTGCGCGAGCGCCGCCGCCACGCGCAGATCATTTTCCAGGACCCTTACGCGTCGCTGAATCCGCGCGTGCGCATCGGCGACGCATTGGAGGAGGGCATGCTGGCGCTGCGGGCCGGCGCCACCGCAGCCGAACGCCTGGCACGCATCGATGAACTGCTCGGTGAAGTCGGCCTCGCGCCGGACATCAAGGAGCGGTATCCCCACGAATTTTCCGGCGGGCAGCGCCAGCGCATCGCCATTGCGCGCGCGCTGTCGGTGGATCCGCAACTGATCGTCTGCGACGAGCCGACCAGCGCGCTCGACGTGTCGGTGCAGGCGCAGATCCTCAACCTGCTCAGGCGCCTGCAGCGCGACAAGGGCATCGCCTACCTGTTCATCAGCCACAACATGTCGGTCATCGAATACATGGCCGATGAAGTCGCGGTGATGTACCTGGGGCGCATCGTCGAACGCGGCGTGGTGGCGGAGGTGCTGCGGTCGCCGAAACATCCGTATACGCAGGCGCTGCTGGCCGCGGTGCCGGTTGCCGATCCGGGCGCGGCGCGTCCGGTGATCCGCGTGACCGGCGATCCGCCTTCACCGGTGAATCCGCCGCCGGGCTGCCATTTCCATCCGCGCTGCGGCGTAGCGCTGCCGCGCTGCAAAAGCGAATTCCCGGAATCGCGCGGGTTCGGCGCCACACACTCGGCGCATTGCCATCTCTACGACTGAATTACGGCAGGGGGATCAGCGGTCCTGCGCGGCGACGACCGTGGCGGGCGCGGATTTTGTTGCATCCGCCTTCGTTGCAGGTTTTTTGGCACGCTGCGCGGGTTTGGTTTTTTTTGCGGCCGGTTTTACCGCGGCCTTGCGGCTTTTGACCGCCGCGCGTTTGGCGTTTTTGGCGCGCGCCGCCTTGTAGGCCCGGGTCAGGGTGACCGGGGTGGCCGGCAGGTCGGGCAGGTTGGGTTCGGCGCCGGCGGCGACCGGCACCAGCAGGGGCTGTCCGGCGCGGAAGGTGTTCCTGCCGCTGATGCCGTTGACCTGTTTCAGCTCGCTCATGCTGATGCCGTACCTGGCTGCGACTTTCTCCGGCTTTTCGCCGCGTTTCAGCGTGTGCGCCTGCCAGGTTACCAGCGGTTCTTCATAGCTGGCGAGGCTGGTGTTGAAGGTTTCTACGCGGTCGCGCGGCAGCACGATGGTTTCCGCTTCGCCGGCCTTGATCACCGCCTTGTTGTGCGCAGGATTGAGGAATTTGAATTCGTCGAGCGGCATGCCGGCAAACTTCGCGGCGAGTTCGACGTCGATGTGTTTGTGCACGGTGACCACGGCGAAGTAGGGTTCGTTCGGCACCGCTGCGAGCTGCAGGCCGAAACGCGCCGGGTCGGCGACGATGTTCTTCACCGCGATCAGCTTGGGCAGGTAGTTGCGCGTTTCCGCCGGCATGGTCAGGCTGGAGTAATCCGTGGGTTTCCCCCGGGCCTGGTTGCGCGCCATGGCACGGGCAACCGCGCCTTCACCCCAGTTGTAGGAGGCCAGCGCCAGTTCCCAGTCGCCGAACTGGGCGTAGAGTTTTTCCAGGTAATCGAGCGCGGCGCCGGTCGCGGCGATCACGTCGCGGCGGCCGTCGTACCACCAGTTCTGGCGCAGCCCGTAGAGTTTTCCGGTCGAGGGGATGAACTGCCACAGCCCCGAGGCGTGGGCGCGGGAATAGGCCTGCGGGTTGTAGGCCGATTCGATCATCGGCAGCAGTGCGATTTCCATCGGCATCTTGCGACGCTCGACTTCCTCGACGATGTGGAACAGGTAATGGCTGCCGCGTTCGACCATGCCGGCGACGTAGTCGGGCCGCGCCGAGTAGTAGTTTTCCCAGTTGCTGACCAGTTTGCCGTCCATCGCGGGCAGCGCAAAACCCGCGCGTATGCGTTCCCACAGGTCGGTCGGCGGCGCCGGGGTTGCGGCGACCGGCGGCGGGGCCGGCGGCGCCGGCACCTGTTCCGCGGCCGGTTCATCCGGCGTGATCACGGTAACGGCGGCGACGGGTTGTGGTTCGGCCAGTTCAGCGGTCGGCAGCTGTGCGCAGGCCGCGGCGAACAGCGCAAAAGCGAGCAGCACGCAGCGCGCGGCGGCGGTCAGGGTGCGGACGATGTCAGCAGGCATCAGCATGGGGCGCCAGTCAGTTGCCGGATGGTAGCCGCGGCTGGCGGCAATGTCAAACCGGATAGTCCTTGAAAATCAATAAATTATGGTTACAACTGCATGTCGGACATGAAATATCCGGCAGCGCGGCTCAGATGCAGCTCAGAAATTGTTCTTCCAGTCACGGATTTCCGCCAGCACGCTGACCGGGTCAGACAGCTTTTTGGCCGCCCGGTTGCTGGCGTTGCGGGCAACGGACGCCTCGCCGACACGCATGAAGGGATTGGTCGCCTTCTCCTGGCCTATGGTCGAGGGCAGCGTGGGCTGGTCGCGGTCGCGCAGGGCCTGCATGCGGGCTTCGAGTTCGGGCAGTAGGCGGTTCTCCGGCTCGGCAGCGCGCGCGAAGCGGATGTTGGACAGCGTGTATTCATGGCCGCAGTAGACGCGGGTGTCGTCCGGCAGCCGCGACAGGCGGGTCAGCGAATCGTGCATCTGCCGCGGCGTGCCTTCGAACAGCCGGCCGCAGCCGGCGGCGAACAGCGTGTCGCCGCAGAACAGCATGCCGCCGCCGACGAAGGCCACGTGCGAACGCGTGTGGCCCGGTATTTCCAGGGTTTCGAATTCGATGTTGAAGTGCGGCAGCACGAATTTCTGGCCGTCGCCCAGGCGGTGGCTGACTTCGGGGATGCGTTCGTCGCGCGGCCCGTAGACCGGCACCCGGGTGCGCGCCAGCAGCTCGGCATTGCCGCCGACATGGTCGGCATGGTGGTGGGTGTTGAGAATGGCGGCCAGTTCGAGTTTTTCGCGTTCGAGGTACTCGATTACCGGCCGCGCATCGCCGGGATCGACGACGGCGGCATGGCCCGCGTCGCGTATGGTCCAGATGTAATTGTCGGCAAAGGCGCGCAGTGCCACAACCTCGCAAGCTGCTGTTTTCTGCTCCAATTTCCTGCTCCATTCCGTTCCGAATCAGATCTGCGCCCGATTATGATTTAAACTCGCTCCATGTCAAATGAAGCAGTTCCGGTTTCCGCGACCGGGTGGCTGGCAACGCCATCAGGCGGTTATGTCGCTGCGCGCGTGCAGTCGTACTTCGACCGCGCGGTCGCCGACATCTTCGGCTACCACGCGCTGCAGCTCGGTTTCGGCGACATAGACCTGTTGCGCGCGAGCCGCATCCCGCTGCGGGTGCAGGTCGGCACGCATCCGGGCGCCGGATTGCGCGCCGACTTCCGCGACCTGCCGGTGGAATCGAACAGTATCGACCTGATGCTGCTGCCGCATACCCTGGAGTTTTCGCCCGATCCGCACCAGGTGGTGCGCGAGGTGGCCCGCGCACTGCGGCCCGAAGGCCATGTCGTCATCGCCGGCTTCAACCCGCTGAGCCTGTGGGGCCTGCGCCACAGCGTGGCCTCGCGCCGCGATTTTCCGTGGTGCGGCCGCTTCATCCATCTGCCGCGGGTCAAGGACTGGTTCGCGCTGGTGGGCCTGGAAATCGTCGCCGGGTCCATGGCCTGTTATGCGCCGCCCTGCGCCGAGCAGAAATGGCTGGACCGTTTTGCGTTCATGGAAAATGCCGGCGACCGCTGGTGGCCGGGTGCAGGCGGCGTCTATTTCCTGCAGGCGATCAAGCGGGTGCGCGGCATCCGCCTGATCATGCCGAAGTGGAACGAACGAGCCGTGCCGAAGAAGAACCTGGCGCCGGTGCCGGAGCGCGTGCGCGAGGAAGACACCGCCGCGGCGAAGGTGCGCATGCAATGAGCGAGGTGATCGACATTTATACCGATGGCGCCTGCAAGGGCAACCCGGGCGTCGGCGGCTGGGGCGCGCTGCTGAGGAGCGGCGGCCATGTCCGCGAACTGTTCGGCGGCGAACCGCACACCACCAACAACCGCATGGAACTCATCGCGGTGATCCGCGCGCTGGAGGCACTCAAGCGCGCGAGCAAGGTGCGCCTGCATACCGATTCGAAGTACGTGCAGCAGGGCATCTCGGAGTGGATCCATTCCTGGAAAAAACGCGGCTGGAAAACCGCCGACAAAAAACCGGTGAAGAACGAGGACCTGTGGCGGCGGCTGGACGAACTGGCGGCGCAGCACGACATCGAATGGCTGTGGGTCAAGGGGCACGCCGGCCATGACGGCAACGAGCGCGCCGACGCGCTGGCCAACCTGGGCGTGGACAGCGTGGGCGCGGTGCGGATCGGCTGATGACGGCACGGCAGATCATCCTCGACACCGAGACCACCGGCCTCGATCCGAAGCTCGGGCACCGCATCATCGAGATCGCCGGCGTGGAACTGGTCAACCGCCGTCTCACGGGCAGGCATTTCCACCGCTACGTCAATCCGGGCCGCGACAGCGACGAGGCCGCGCTGCAGGTGCACGGCCTGACCAGCGAATTCCTTGCCGACAAGCCGAAATTTGCCGAGATCGTCGCCGAATTCCTGGAATACGTCGAGGGCGCGGAGCTGATCATCCACAACGCGCCCTTCGACGTCGGATTCATCGACAGCGAGCTGGCGCTGCTGAAGAAAAAGAAACTCGCCACCTGGTGCCCGTCTGTGATCGACACGCTGCGCATGGCGAAGGACCTGCATCCCGGCAAGCGCAACGGCCTCGACGCGCTGTGCGAACGCTACCAGATCGACAACTCGGCGCGCACGCTGCACGGCGCGCTGCTCGACGCTGAACTGCTGGCCGACGTCTACCTGGCGATGACCCGCGGCCAGGACAGCCTGATCATCGAGAGCGAGTCCGTCGATGCCGCCGCCGCGGACAGCGGTTTCGACCGCGGCAGCCTGAAACTCGTGGTGGTGCGCGCCAGCGCCGAAGAACTGGCCGTGCACGAGGCGCAACTGGCCGAAATCGACAAGGTCAGCGGCGGCGCCTTGTGGCGCCATTGAGCATCCAGCAGCTGGCCGGCGGAAATCATGTAATCGTCTGGCTGCTGTTGGCCGGTAAGCGGCCTCCGGTCGATGGTTGGGTTACGACCCGGAGATACCGTCGCGAATCGGGTGAAAGGTGGTTTGAGATTCCTATACACTTGCGAAAACGGTGTAGCCTTGTGGTCACCCGGGGCCCGTGCACGGGGTAGCCGTGGCGTGCCCGGAAAAACACTTTGGAGGAGGCATACCATGCATATCAGTCGCTTGGTGCTGTTGATAACCGCAATTTCCTCGGGTTTGCTGATGACCGCGCCGGCCGGGGCGCAGGGTTACCCGAGCAAACCGGTCCGGATGATCATT
Source organism: Burkholderiales bacterium (assembly GCA_050250695.1). Classification (GTDB taxonomy): domain Bacteria; phylum Pseudomonadota; class Gammaproteobacteria; order Burkholderiales; family SG8-41. The sequence goes on along the minus strand of JBFWOE010000074.1, from coordinate 1,866 downwards.
CCGTTCCCGCCCGGCGGCAGCCTGGATATCGCCATGCGGGTGATCGGACCCAAGATGAGTGAGGTCATTGGACAAAACGTGATCATCGACAGCCGGCCCGGCGCGGACGGCAACATCGGCACCGAAATCGTCGCGCGGTCCCCGGCCGATGGTTACACGGTGCTGATTCATGCGGTGCCGCTGGTGGTCAACCCGAGCCTGCGCCGGAAGCTCCCGTTCAACGTCGAGAAGGATTTCACGCCGGTGTCCCTGCTTACCGCGAGCCCGCTTGTGCTCGTGGTGAATCCATCGGTGCCGGCAAAGTCGATCAAGGAGCTTGTCACGATCGCCAAGTCACAGCCTGGAAAGCTCACCTACGCTTCCGCCGGCAACGGCAGCAATCTGCACATGGCGGCGGAGCTTTTGAATAACGTCACCGGCAGCAAGATGCTGCACGTGGTCTACAAGGGCGGCGGCCCGGCGCTGATCGCCGTGCTGAGCGGAGAGACGGACCTGAGCTACCTCAACATCGCCGCGATCCTGCCCTACGCGCAGTCGGGCCGCCTGCGGCCGCTCGGCATCACCAGTGCGCAGCGCTCACCGCTGATTCCTGATGTGCCGACGATCGCGGAGAGCGGGGCACCGGGCTACGAATTCACCGCCTGGGCTGGCGCGCTGGTGCCCGCGGGAACGCCGAAGGACGTCGTCAACAAGCTCTACGACGGCTTCTCGAAGGCGCTGCGGTCGCCCGAGGCTACGAAGCGGTTTGCCGAACAGGGCGCGATCATCGTGGGCAGTTCGCCGGACGAATACGCGAAGTTTGTCAAGGCTGAACTCGCCAAGTGGGCGAAAGTCGTCAGGGAGGCCGGCATCAAGGTCCAGTGACGCGGCACCGGCGGGTTTTACCGGCGGGCCCGCCTGGGACTATCTGGGCTGCGCGTCCAGAAACTCGATGATCGGCTTGTTGAACTCGACCGGGTCGTCGAAGCAGCCGAGGTGCCCGGTCGGAATGATCCGCTCGATTGCGCCGTCGATCAGCCGTGTCAGATCGTTGGTAAACGCGACCGGCGTTGTCTTGTCGTGCCGCCCGCACATGACCAGGGTCGGCACCTTGACCTTGCTGCAATACTCGGTGAAATCGGGAAGCAGTATCCCGCGCAGGACATCGAGATAGGCTTCCTTCCTGCAAAGGCAGATCGCCGAGAGCAGTTCATCGATAGCGGCTTTCGGCGTCGAGGGCAGGAGCCGGGTCGCGATGTACTGGCGCGCGTATTCCCGCACGGACATGTAGCGCAGGCACTTCTCGGATTCCTCGATCCGCGCCTTCGAGTGAGTGTGGTTCCTGGCGAAGGTGTCGATCAGCGTCAGCGACCGCACCATCTGCGGCCACCGTGCGTTGAAGACCAGCGCAACCGGCCCGCCCATGGAGTAGCCGACGATATGGGCCTTGTCGATGCCCAGTGCGTCGAGCCCGGCCTTGAGATCCTCGGCGCCGGTCGGCACGTCCCAGCGCCCGTTGAACGAGGAGAATCCGAAGCCGCGGTGATCGAAGGCGATGCAGGTGTAGCGATCCTGCAGGGCCTCGATCTGGTACCGCCACTGGTAGGAGAAACCGCCCAGGAAGTGCACGAAGAAGATGACGGGCCCCTGGCCCGTTTTGACATAGTTCAGTGTTTCGCCGTTGACGGAAATTTTCATGGATTGGCCTGTGGTGTTGACCGCTGCACTTCAGTTGTTCGGCATCGTCCTGCCGCGAGCCTACGCACGGTTCGCTTAGATCGGCCCGTAGCGCCGGTAGACACTTTCGATCAGCGCGTCAAATTGCGGCTGGGAGAGCGTTACGCCATGCTCTTCACGCACTGCCGCGGCAATATCCGGAAATTTCTT
>JBFWOE010000073.1:4968-14220 GCA_050250695.1 Burkholderiales bacterium | reverse complement strand
CTTGGTGGTGATCGGTTGCGGATTGTTGGACGCATCCGTCAGTGTGGCCACCAGGGTGGCGGACTGGCTGGCGTTGACCTCGAAGCGCCAGAGGTTGCCGAGCAGGTCGGCGCCATAGAGGTGCTGCGTGGTGTTGTTGAGCGCGGTGTCGAGCACGAAGGTGTTGATCTTCCCCAGCCCGCTGGGCGTGGTGGCGTCGCCGGCGCCGGTCGAGATCTTGTAGATGATCTGGCCGGTCAGCGCGTCCAGCACGTAGAGGTAGCCAACCCCGTCGCCGGCAACGGCAGGCGAGTTGACATTGTTGTAACCCGAGGTCACGAACACCACCCAGCGGCCGTCGGCGAGCTTGCTGATCTGCGGGTTGCCATAGCTGAGGCCGAGGTGGCAGTCAGAGGACTGTCCCACGGGCGTGCCGGCGCAGGTCGCGGTGTGCTTGAATTCCCACAGTCCCTTGGGAGCGGCAGGATCGGTGATGTCCAGCGCGTAGTATCCTTTTCCGCCCGCGTTCAGGCCGCCGACGAGGATGGTTTTCCAGACCGCGTTGACGGAATCGTAGACGTCGCCGATCGTCGGCGTGCCGTCAACAAAGAAACGGTGCAGTGTTCTGTAGTTGTTGTCGGCCAGCTTGTGCAGATTGGGCAGCACCATCGTCGGGATGAAGGCCCAGCGTTCCTCGCCGCCCTGCGGGTCGACGGTGCTGGTGCCGGCATAGAAGGCGTGCAGCATGCCGTCGTTGGCGGCGACGTAGACCATCGGCGTGCGGGTGGCATTCGCGGACTTGAAGGCGGCGTAACCGGTATCCTGGTAATCCGCGAAGGGCCCGCGCGCGAATACCGGCTGGGCATTGACGATGTCGCCGAGGACGGCGGTACGCGTGCGGTAGAGCGCGGCATTGTTGGGCGTGAAGTCCTCCCGGCCGCGGTGGCCGCGCAGGAAGTTGACCATATGGGCGCCTGCCGCCAGGCCGCGTTGATCGACCGAGCCGGCGGTGCCGTCGGTCATGTCCGGAAACTGGCTGAGCGTGGCGACCTGGGCAGCGCCGAAATGGGCCTGTTCGCTGGCGTTCAGCGCGGTGGCGGCGGCGCCGGTGGGATTGCCGCCGGCATCGCAGGCCTGGGTATTCCAGGTGAAACTGACCAGATTGTTGGTGGCGCCGGAACGAAACAGCCGGATGTCCCGGGTGTCGCAGGCGTCACCGGTCTTGGCATTGAGCTTGGCTTGTGCCGACCATACCGGGGTCGTGCCCACCGCACCGGTCACCAGGTCGATTTCCTTGGCCTCCAGTTCGCCGATCCAGTCCAGTGTCTTGTAGCTGGCGGTGTAGGCGAAGTTGTCGCCGGCCACCGGTTCCAGGTTACTGGTGGCCGCCGCCGCTGCCGAAGCCACGCGGGCATTGACCCCGGCCAGTGCGCTGGTCAGGCTGTCGACGACGGTGTCCGGGTCGGCGGCGCTGAAAAACTGGCCGCGACCGTTGACTGCAGCGTGCCACAGGTCGTCGAGCGCGGTCGGATCGTCATTGGTCGGCGTGGGCCAGTTCAGCGCGCCGCTGCGCAGTGCGGCAAAGTCGCCGGCCCCCGTCTTGTAGTTCGGCACATAGTTCAGCGTGCCGGCGAGTCCCAGGCCCATCGTGAACGTGGTCATGTGCTGATGTTTTGCCGTATCGTCTTCGGGATTGGTGCCTGAGGAAGGCACGTTGTTGTCGGTGCCGACATCGGTGCCCAGCGCGCCGGTCGAACCCGGATTGCGCAGGTCGGTCTGGTAATAGTAGGCGGCGACGTCGGCCAGCGAGCCGCTGGAGCCGCCGCTGGAGGAGGTCACGGTGGTGACGGTCGGTCCGGTGTCCGGCGGCAGTGCGGGCGGACTATAGGAACAGCTGGTGATGTTGTCGGTGGTGGTGACCGTGCTCGCAGGTCCCGCCGGCGAAATCGGCGTGGTTACGGTGGTTGTCGCCCTGCGGATCCTCTGCCTGCCCTTCGAGCAGCTGGAATAAAAGTAATCCTCGGTGACGCTTACGCTGCTGGTGACGCTGGTCGAGCCGTCGAACATCGGCCGCGGATTGGTGGCGATGTTGTTGTCGTGGTTGGCGATCGCAGTGCCGTCGATCTGGACGCCGGCATTGCCGTTCCAGTAACCGTCCGTGGTCAGGATCGTGAAATTCTGCTGGCAGGAATACTGTATCGGATCGCCGGTCATTCCGTTGTTGATGCCGGACTGCACGCCCGCGAAATGCCGGCCCGCGCGAGCCAGCGCCTCGCGCAGCGGCGTCGAGCTGCTGGGGTTCTGGGCATAGAGCTTGGTGAACCAGTTGCTTTTCTGGGTGGCGTCGAAGTCGCCTATGGCCAGGTACTTGGAGGACGACACCGGGCTGCCCGGGTTGATGGTGATGAAACCCACGCGGTAGCCTTCGCCGATGCTGACGAAGGCGCGGCCGGTGGCGGACTTCATCATCTGCATCCGCGTGCGGTAATAGGTGTACCAGTTGGCGAAGTTCTGGCGCTCATCGGTGCTGCCGGGACCCGAGGTGGCGGTGACCTGGACCTTGGTCCAGTTGCCCGTGGTATGCGGGAATGACGAGCTGGAGGAGGGCCAGCAGCCGGTGGTGCTGGAGGTATCAGAACTGCCGGTCAGCGGCGGGGTGCCACCGCTCCAGACATAGTAGTAGGCGCGCTGCCCGCTATCGCTGCCGTGCGCGGTGAAACTGGTGTCGAGGTTGGTAGTACCCGATCCGGAGTTGAAGCCGTCGTTCTTGGCATTGGTGAACGTGGCGTTGGCGAAATCGGTGCCGTCGGCGTTTTTGGGCGCGACGTAGTTGATGGCCGGATTGTAGTAAATCGTGTTGCACAGATGGCTCTTGAAGCCGGTGGTTCCGGTTTTTCCGGAAATTTCGTCGGGCATGTAAAGCCGGCCCATACTGCCCGAATCATCAAGCGTGAACAGGATGTTGGGCTTGACCACGGTCGTGGAACTGCTGGCCAGGGGTACGTCCGCGATGTCGGTCAGTGCGGCCTGGGAGGCGGCAGGCGAGAAAGCGAAAACCGCGGCGCAGGCCAGAGCGTGGAGGCTGCGGCTCAGGCCGGATTGTTTCGGATATGGGGACTGTACATTCATGATGATCTCCGTTGGCGGCTGGTGATGCAGGCGCCGGTCTCAGTACATGATTGATTGTGTATATGAAACCGTATTCCTCGGGCCGATGGCGCGCGAGGTGATGCGGTAATAGACGTAGGTGGTGCCGGTCAGCGGGAGCACACCGTAGCTGCCGCCGCCGCGGCTGCTGCTGCCGCCGGCGATGCTGACCGTCAGGCATTGCTGGTTGGGCGCGTTGTTGCCGGCATTGGGCAGGCTGCACAGCCGGTGCACGACGTACTGCACCGAGAAGCCGGCTGCATCAGTTACGGGCGGCGTGCTGCCCAGATTGTTCCAGTCGTAAGTCGTTGCATCGAAGGTATTGTCCCAGTTCGATACATATCCACGGGGCTGGGTGGTGTTGAGTACTGTCGGTGACTGGGCCATCAGCCAGGTGCGGGCCTGTTCGATGCCGACGTCAGATGAAGTGACCGCGCCGCGCTGGATCGCGATGTTGCCGGCGATCAGCACGCCGGTGCCGATCGAGCGCCACAGCGCGACCCCGGCCAGCGACATTGCCACCAGCACGATCAGCGAGATGAACAGCACGACGCCTTGTTGTCTGCGCTGGGAATTCATGTACGGGTTCTCCGGATGCATGGTTGCGGCTAGGGCCTGATCTGCGAGCCCCACAGGATGTTGCGCAGGGGGACCACGGTTTCATAGACACGGTAACGGTAATGGCGCCAGTTGTTGGCGGGGTCGGCCGGCGAGGTGGTACTGTCCGAACCATCGAGATTGGTGATGAAGAATTGGCCGCCTTCCCATGAAGGCACGGTGGTGGTCACGGGGGTGCGTTCGAATTGTCCGGAGCGCAACAGCATGCCCATCCTGATCGCGAGAACGTTGGCCCACTGCGCCGTGGTCGCGGGGTTGGCGGTGGTCCATTCGCCCGACTCGATGCGCCCGTTGTTGTCGGCGTCTGTGCCGTACTCGGCCTGCAGCGTGATGATGTTGTCGGCGACTTCCACTGGATCGTTGACGCCGTCACCGTTGGTGTCCTGGTAAAGCAGGTCGTTGGTAACCTGCAGTTTGCCGGACTGCACGGTCCAGATATTTCGCCGGGGGGTGGGGCCCAGATTGAAAAGGTAGCCTGCCGTGAACGTGAGTGGCGGGGCGATATTGTTGTGGCGCGCGATGCGCGACTGTGTCGTCGTGCTGCCATCGGGCAGGTAAACCGTATAGTTGTACGAACCCTGGTTGTGATTGATGGTCAGCGCGTCGGCATTGCTGGTGTCGGTAATTTCGACATTCATGCACTGCAGTGCCGGAGTGTTTGCCGCTACCAGCAGGATGTCGCGGGGGGAGATGCCGGCCCGGCCGCGGGTTTTCTTCGAGGTGTCGCTCGATTCGGTGAACACCTGCGCGGCAGGGAAGGTGTTCGAACTCCCGCGCAGCACGATAACGGTATCGGAGGCAGTGCCGAGGCCCTGGATGATCTGTACCGGTGCCAGGGTATAGGTATAGGCGGCCGTGGGGCGTGCCGTGTCATAGGCATTGACGGTGCAGCCCATGATCGGCGTGACACCGGCATCGTAGGCTGCGGATGAGTAGCCGTAACCTGCTTCGCGCACATCGCGCTCCAGCGACGTCATGCCGATGATGCCTGAAACCTGGACGTCGCTGCCCGCGGATACGGTACGTTTGCGTTCCTCGGAGGTGGCGAGCATCTGGAATATGACGACGATGCCGATCATGCCGATCAGAACACCGACCATGATTTCCACCAGGCTGAGACCGGTCTGCGACCGGCCTGCCTTGCGGGGGGCGCACTTGTTGTTGTGGTCAGTATACATAGGAGATCACCTGGTGTTTGCGCGGAGCGGCATCCTGAGGCGATTGCCAGCAGACGGTGACTGTGACCCTGTTGAGGTCGGTGGTGGACACCAGGATCTGCTGCATGCTGGCCGTGGCACCGAGCAGGCCGGTGGCCGAGTCGGTGACGGCACTGACCCAGCCGGTCACGTAGGTATTGGTACCGTCCGCGGCGCCGCCGGTGAACGCACAATTGCTGCCGCCGGTGTTCAGCTGGAAGTTGTTCAGCGAAGTGATGATGCTTGCATCCGAGGTCCGGTCGACCCGCGTCCAGATCTTGGAGATGATGTCTGTGGCGAAGGCGGCGGCTTCGGAGCGGTTCTTGGCGTCCGCGCTGGCGGAGAAGGCCGCAGCCTGCATGCCGACCATGGCGAGTATGCCCAGGGAAAAGATCAGTATCCCGATCAGGGCTTCCAGCAGCATGACGCCATGCTGCAGTTTCAAAGTCGTATTGAGTGGCTGTTTCATGGTTTCGGTCCTAGCAGGCGCGTGTGTCTTTGGCATCGGTGACCTTGGGATCGCAGACACGGATCTGGCCGCCCGGCGACACGTTGATGTTGAGGCAGCGCAGCGGTCCTCCTGCTGCGGCGCATAGTCCGGCACCAGGGTAAGTGAACTGGAAGGAAACCGGCTGACCGATGGCCATTGCGCCGAAACCGGTGAAAATGATCCGGCCGTCATATGTGGCATCGGCGCTGTTGGAGGCGATTACCACGCCGCTGCCCTCGCTGCGTCCCGAACCTTCGGCGCCGACCTTGCCCTCGATGAAATTGTAGGATCCGGTGGCCGGCACCCATTCCCGCACCACCCAGTTGTAGCCGCTGGTGGAGGGGGGCAGGCCATTGACCAGTGCCTCGATGGGTTCCTCGTCGGTGAGCACCAGTTCGACCCGCGCATTGCGCTTGACTGCTTCAGCGCGGGCCAGGTTCAGACCGTTGGCGACACCCTCTGTGGTGGCGCGCAGCCGTGCATTGGAAATGAACGTGGCGTATTGCGGCACGCCAAGCGCCATCAGCATGGCCAGGATGGCGAGCCCGACGATCAGTTCGATCAGGCTGAATCCGTAGTGCGGTCGGTTCAGCATCCGCCACCCTTGTTGGTGACCCAGCAGGTTGAGCCGGCGCCGCTCCAGCCAGCACCCACGGTGGTGGTGCCCCGGGCGTTGGCCTGGTTGATGGTGTAGACGAAATTGCCGGTGCCCTGCGCGGCTATGCCGGTGGCGGTGATCGTGTAGGTCGTTGTCGAGAGATTCGAGCAGGCGTATGCGAAATAGCGGCCGGTAGGCGTCACGGCGATGGAGCCTGCATCGCAGGCATTCGCGTAAGTCCGGTTGTCCTGGAAAAACTGCTCCATTTTCACGCGATGTTCGGACAGCGTGGCCGTAGCTTCGGCAAGTTTGCTGCGGGTGACGTATTCAGAATACTGCGGAACGGCGATAGCGGAGATGATGCCGATGATGGCAATCACGATCAGCAGTTCGATCAGCGTGAATCCGTTTTTTCGTTTCATGGCAGCCCCTTTTGGACGGTGTAAGGTTAGTGCGGATTCTACGCCGCTGCCACGGCTTCCCGATAAGAGGCGGAAAGGTCGCAATGAGCGGTAGCGAATCCGGGAATAGTGTGAAAAAACACACGACCTGCGTGCGCTCTGAGCGCCGGGCTCCGGTGCCTGCACACGTGGCGGGAGCCGTGAAGCAGGATCAGGATGGCCCCGGTCATGGAGTTAGACAAAGTCCAATCATTGAACTAGAATAAACCCCAATGAAAGCAATATCTTACGATCGCAGCTCGTTGATTGCGTTGCTCAGGGCGCATGAGATTGTGCCCACCCATCAGCGGCTGGAGATCGCGCATGTGCTGTTCAGCCGCGGCCGTCACCTGTCGGCCGACCAGATCCTCGCTTTCGTCAACGAGCGCCATGCGGAAACCTCGAAGGCGACGGTCTACAACACGCTCAACCTGTTCCGCGACCGCCGGCTGATCCGCGAAGTGATCGTCGATCCCAGGCGCGTGTTCTATGATCCGAACACGCAGCCGCACCAGCACCTTTACAACATCGAGACGGGCGAGATTACCGATATCGATGCCGATGCGCTTACGGTCACCGGCCTGCCCGAACTGCCCCCCGGCATGGTGACCGACGGCGTGGATATCATCGTGCGTGTGCGCGCCGGCGCCGGGCCAGTGCGTTAAAATACGCGCCTTTCGCAGTTTCTTCTTGCGGCAGCGCTGACGTAGCTCAGTTGGTAGAGCAACTGATTCGTAATCAGTAGGTCGGAGGTTCGACTCCTCTCGTCAGCACCATTTCCCGAGCAATGGGCTGGTTCCATTTGCCTGATGCAGGCAGCGCCCAGTAACCGTTTAATTATTTGTTTCTTGAAATTCACAATACTCCGGAAATCCCGCCATCGAGATTGATGCTGGTGCCGGTCACGTAGCTGGCGGCATCCGAGGCGAGGAAAGCAATGACGTTGGCAACTTCCTGCGCTTCGCCCGCGCGTTTCAGCGGGATGTCCTTGGCCAGACCGGCATAATACTGGTCTGCGCTGATGCCATCCTTGGTGTAGCGCCGTTCATGCTGTCCCGACTTGATCTTGCCGATGCATATGGTGTTGACGAGGATGTTGTCCGCGGCGAACTCCTTGGACAGCGCCTTGGTTATCGCCAGGCCCGCGGCACGCGACACCGACGTCGGATAGGAACCCGCGCCCGGCTGCTTGGCGCTGGAAATGGTGATGTTGATGATGCGGCCGCCGCCGCGTTTTTTCATGTGCGGAATCGCCAGCCGCGAGCAGCGGACGGCACCGAACACCTTCAGTTCCAGGTCGGCCGCCCATTCTTCGTCAGAGAGGTCGAGGAAATTGCCGCGTTTCGACGTGCCCGCGTTGTTGAGCAGGATGTCGATGCCGCCGAAATGCTTGACGACCTCGTCGATGAAACGCTTGCAGTCAGCGGCCTTGCTCATGTCGGCGGAAACGGCGAGGGCCGTGCCGCCGGCCTTGGTGATTTCGGCAGCCACTGCATCGAGCAGCGGCTGGCGTCTTGCGCAGATGGCGACCTTGGCGCCTTCACGCGCCAGCGTCAGGGCGGCGGCCTTGCCGATGCCTTCGGTGCCGCCGGTGATCACCGCGACTTTGCCTTTGAGTCCGAGTTCCATGCTGTTTGTCCTCCACAATCGTCAAAAGGAGGGGCATTGTATCGCCGATTGCGAGCCGGCTCTTTTGCGGACTCCGCAATCGTCGTAGGATAGCCGTAAGGTCGCGGACATTGGCGCGACGATGCGACAGGCGCGGGAGGTTCAGATGACGACGACCAGGGATTTTCTCCAGAACGCCGGCGCGGGTTTGCGTGCGCTGGTGTTGCTGCTCGCGGGTTTTGCATTGCCGGCTTACGCCGCGACCCCGGACCGCGAACTGACCGTGGACCAGTTTTCGGTGGTCAAGATCAGCGTCAAGGCCGTGCCGGATGCGCGCAGCGCCCGCTCGCTGGGACCGCAGCGCGAAGGTACCGGCGTGGTCATCGACTCGGGCGGCCTGGTGCTGACCATCGGTTACCTGGTCACCGAGGCCGATACCGTCGAACTGGCGACCGCCGACGGACGGAAATTCCCGGCCAATGTCATCGGTTATGACAGCGCAACCGGCCTCGGACTGGTCAAATCACTGAAGCCGCTGCCGATCAAGCCGGTGGATTTCGGGGAATCGGCGGTGACCAACCTGCGCGACCTGGTGCTGATCGTGGGTTTCGACGGCGTAGCTCCGGCCTATATCGTTTCCAAGCGGCCATTCGTCGGTTACTGGGAATACCTGCTCGACGAGGCGATCTACACGGCGCCGGCGACCGTGAACTGGCAGGGTGCCGCGCTGCTTTCGCGCGAAGGCAAATTGCTGGGTATCGGCTCGCTGGCGGTGGGTGACGCCATCGGCCGCGGCGGCATACCCGGCAACATGTTCGTACCCATAGATACGCTGAAACCGGTGCTGGGCGATTTCATCGCCAACGGCCGCGCCACTTCCAAACCCCGGCCGTGGCTGGGCATAACCTCGCAGGAAGTGCAGGGCAAGGTCATCGTCACCCGCGTCTCGGCCGAAGGCCCGGCGGAGGATGCCGGACTCAAGGCGGGGGACATCATCGTCGGACTCGGCGGCCAGCCGCTGGCCGGGCAGGCCGATTTCTACACCCGGCTGTGGAAAAGCGGTGATGCCGGCGTTGAGGTGACCCTCGACGTGCTGAAGGGCACCAGGGTCGAGCCGGTCAAGGTCAAGTCGATTGCGCGCGAAATGCACTTCCGTTCGAAGCCGGTTTATTAGGG
>JBFWOE010000073.1:0-4868 GCA_050250695.1 Burkholderiales bacterium | reverse complement strand
TAGGGACCGGTGACCGGCCCGGGCGTGCCCCGATGACCGTCGTCAGTGCCAGTACGGCGGATAACCCGAGTTTTTCGATTCCGCGTCGAGCAGCCTCAGCATGGCGTGCCACTCCAGCACGCCGTAGGGTCGGCGCGTGCCCGGCTGGTAGAGGTTCGCTGTGTTCGCGATGACCTCACCGGGTGGCAGCACGATCTCCTGGCCGCCGGCCATGGCATCCACCTGTGCGCGGCAGGCCATCTCCAGCTGGTACATGGTGTTGAAGGCCTGCTGGATGGTGTTCCCGCAGGTAAGCAGTCCGTGGTTGCGCAGGATCAGCGTGTCGTGCGGCCCCAGGTCGCGCACCAGTCGCTCGCGTTCGGCGAGGTCGATCGCCGGGCCTTCGTAGTCATGGTAACCGTGGTGGCCGACAAAACGCATCGAGGTCTGGGTCATCGGCAGAAGGCCGCATTTCATCGAACTCACCGCCATGCCGGCGCGCGTATGCGTGTGCATCACGCATTTGACTTCGGGGCGTGCGCGATGGATGGCGCCGTGGATCACGTAGCCCGACTTGTTGATGCCGTAATCGGTGTCGGGTTTCCACAGGATGTTGCCTTCGAGGTCGATCTTCACCAGGCTCGATGCGGTGATTTCCTTGTAGAGCAGTCCGTAGAGATTGATCAGCAGGTACTCGTCATCGCCGGGTATGCGCGCGGTGATGTGGTTGTAGATCAGGTCGGTCATGCCGTAGCTGTCGGTCAGGCGGTAACACGCCGCCAGGTTGAGCCGGGTTTCCCATTCTTCCGGGCTGACTTCGCTGCGGATGCTGCGGAACTGCGTGGAATAGTTTGCTGTCTTGGACATTACGTGGACTTGACGGAAAGTGGCAATCGCGGGATGGCAGCGTGGCAGTCCCGCGCCGCGAGTATAACGGCAGCGCCCACCGTTGACTGAGCCTGTTCCGTATCCTAGACTTGCGCTCCTTTTTACTCTGCCGATCAAAAAGATAATCCATGACCCAGACTGCCGCCGCATCCGCCCCCGCTGTTGCCGGGAAGGAACACTGGACCCGCAAGGGGGACGTCAAACTGTTCCTGTGGGAAAAAGCCGCCGTCGACGGCAAGGGCAGGAATGCTACGGGCGAAAACGGCACCGTGCTGTTCGTGCATGGTTCCTCGATGGCCTCGCAGCCGACATTCGACCTCAAGGTTCCCGGTCGCGCCGACTCGTCGGTGATGGACTGGTTTGCGCAGCGCGGATTCAACACCTGGTGCGTCGACATGGAGGGCTACGGCCGCTCCGACAAGTCGCGCGACATTTATTTCGACATCGCCAATGGCGCCGACGACCTGGCTGCAGCGACTGAATACATCACCAAAACCACCGGCGCGAAAAAATTCATGGTCTACGGCATTTCATCGGGCGCACTGCGCGCGGCGATGTTCGCCGAGCGCCATCCGGAACGTGTCGCCCGGCTTGCGCTGGACGCCTTCGTGTGGACCGGCAAGGGCAGCCCGACGCTGGAAGAGCGCGCCAAGAAGCTCGACCAGTGGCGTTCGATGAAGCGGCGGCCGATCGACCGTGCCTTCGTGCATTCGATTTTCAACCGCGACCATGCCGGGTGCGCCGAGGAGCGCGTCGTCGAGGCTTTTGCCGACGCCATCCTCGAACTCGACGACTCGGTGCCCACCGGTACTTATCTGGACATGTGCGCGAAGCTGCCGGTGGTCGACCCGGCAAAGATCAGCGCTGCGACCATCATCATGCGCGGCCAGTTCGACGGCATCGCCAGCATGGAAGACCTGATTGACTTCTTCAACCGCCTGCCCAATCCCGACAAGCAGTTTGCGGTGATGGCGGGGATTTCGCATGCCAGTTTCCAGCAGATCAACTACAGGACCGTGTACCACATCCTGCACGCCTTCTTTACCCAGCCGGAGCCCGTTTACCGCGGTTGAGTCCGCCGCGTTCCCTTTTCCGGCTGTTCGCACCAACCGACCCATCCACTTTTTACGGAGAAATTCCATGATTGCAGGAAATCTGCGGCATGCCTGCGTACTGCTGGCGGCCATTACCCTGGGAGCCACCGTTCCGGCGCAGGCGCAGCAATGGCCCGTCAAACCCGTGCGCATCATCGTGCCCTTCGGCGCGGGCGGCGGCACCGACATCCAGGGGCGCCTGCTCGGCCAGAAATTCCAGCAGAGCATGGGACAGAATTTCCTGATCGAGAACCGCCCCGGCGCGGCCGGTCTGATCGGCGCCGAGTTTGTCGTGCGCAGTCCCGGCGACGGCTACACCATATTGTTTACCACCGCATCCCTGTCGGTGAACGTCACGCTGTATGCGAAACGGGTGAAGTTCGACCCGGTGACCGATCTGATCCCGGTGAGCTGGATTTCTTCGGTGCCGCTGGTGCTGGTAGCGCACCCCAGCGTGCCGGTTCGGAACGTCAAGGAACTGGTTGCTCTTGCGAAGAAGACCGGCAAGATGAACGTCGCGCACAACGGCAGCGGCACGACAAGCCACCTGTCCGTGGAAATGCTCAAACTGTTCACGGGCGCCGACGTCACTCCTGTGCCTTACGGCGGCGGCGGACCGGCCATGGTGTCGCTGATCAGCGGCGAGACCGACTTCACCTTCGCCACCGCGCTGGCAGCGCAGCCGTTCATCAAGTCGGGCAAGGCGCGGGCGCTGGCCGTGACCACGGCAAAACCCGCGGCGGCATTCCCCAACCTGCCGACGATGAAATCGCTCTATCCCGATTTCGAATCGGATAACTGGTACGCGATGTTTTTCCCGAAAGGCACGCCCAGGGAAACCGTCGCCAAACTCAATGCGGAAATCATCAAGGCGCTGAAGCAGCCGGATGTCGATGCCTTCATCCGCAAGGAGGGTGGCGAACCGGTCGGCAGCACGCCGGAAGCGCTGGCACAAAACTTCAAGAGCGAAGTGGCGAAGTACGCCAAGGTCATCAAGGCTGCCAGAATCGTCGCCAACTGATCGAACGCGATCCGCACATTGCGGATCCGGGGATTTTTCCCCGCTGCCAAAAAAACGCCCGCTTTCCGCGGGCGTTTTTTTGCCGCAATCGCAGTCCATAAGGTCTGATATCCAGTCCGCATTGAGGCGTCGTTTTTCTTGACCCTTTTGCAGGGTCCGCGTTATGGTCTAGGCGGAATCTCATGGTTTCCACGTGTCACTATGGCGATACAGTAAATTGCCATTTAAAATCAAATAATTAGGAGGATTTCAGCATGATTCAGAAAACTATCGCGCGAGCGGTCGCAGCAGGGGTTTGCGGGCTGGCGATTGCTGCCGCGGGTCCGGCGATCGGCGCCTATCCGGAAAAACCGGTGCGGCTGATCGTGCCGTTCAGCACTGGCGGCGGCACGGATATCCAGGCGCGCCTGCTCTCCCAGAAAATGCGCGAGGACCTCAGGCAGCAGGTGCTGGTGGACAACCGCACCGGTGCCGGCGGCCTGATCGGCGCGCAGATCACCGTGGAGTCGCCGGCTGACGGTTACACGGTACTGTTCACCACTGCGACCATCGCCGTAAATGTCACGTTGCAGAAGGAGCAGATGAAGTTCAATCCGCTGAAGGATCTGGATCCCGTGGTCTGGGTGTCGTCGGCGCCGCTGGTGCTGGTGACCCACCCCAGCGTGCCGGCGAAATCGGTCAAGGATCTGGCTGCATTGTCCCTCCGTGTGCCGAAGGGCCTGAACATGGGCGGCAACACGCCGGGCAGCACCAGCCACCTGTCAGCCGAAATGTTCAAGCAGTTTGCCAAGGCGCGCGGTGAAACCATACTTTACAAAGGCGGCGGCCCGGCCACCCTCGGCGTGGCGACGGGCGAGATCGACATGTTGTTCGCCACCGCGCCTTCCGCGATGCCGCACATCAAGGCGAAACGCCTGAATGCGCTGGCCGTGACCACGGGGAAACCGGCTTCGGCACTGCCCGGTCTGCCGACGATGAACTCGATCTACCCAGGCTTCACCTCGGATAACTGGTACGTGATGTTCATGCCGAAAGGCACGCCGAAGGAGGCGATTTCGAGGATCAATGCCTCGGTGAAGAAGGCTTTGGGTGCCAAGGAGGTGAGCAGCTTTTATGCCAAACAGGGCCTGGATCCGGTCGGCGGTTCGCCGGAGGAGGTTGCAGAACTGCTCAAGCGCGAGATACCCAAGTACGCGAAGGTGATTACCGAAGGCAAGATTCGCCTGCGCTGAACGTTTTATTGCAGCCCGAACGCCTCCTGCGGGAGGCGTTTTTTTTGGTCCGGGAGGCTTGCGTTAGAATCGTGCCTCATTTCCATTCCGCCCGGAACATCCCGATGACCGAATTCGACGCCGCCAAACTGTCGTGGCAGGACCAGTACAAGCTGATGATAGGCACTGTGACGCCGCGGCCGATCGCACTGGTGACCACGCTGGGTCGTAGCGGTCCCAACGCCGCGCCGTTCAGTTTTTTCAACGCCGTGGGTTCCGATCCGGCGATGCTGATGTTTTCCGTCGGCGACAAGGCGGCCGGCGCCAAGGACACGGTGCGCAACATCCGTGAAATCCCGGAATTCGTGGTGCACATCGTCAGCGATGCGATCAAGGAACAGATGAACATGTGCGGGGTGGATTACCCGGAAGAAGTCAACGAGCTGGAAAAAGCCGGTTTCACAGCGGTGCCTTCGGTCAAGGTGCGCCCGCCGCGCATTGCCGAAGCGCCGGTCGCGCTGGAATGCCGGCTGATGCAGATCGTCGACCTCGGCCGCAAACCCTACCACGCGGTGTTCGGCGAAGTGGTCTATTTCCATTACCACGAGGGCATCGTCAACGAGCGTTTCCACGTCGATGCCGGGCGCATCAATCCCATCGGCCGCCTGGCCGGCA
>JBFWOE010000072.1:0-14563 GCA_050250695.1 Burkholderiales bacterium | reverse complement strand
TGTCGCCTTCAAAGTTCCCGTTGTATCTTTACGAAATGCAGTTCCGCTATAACCATCGCACTTCGGATTTGTTCGACCTGATCCTTAATGCGCTCCTAAAACCAGTGCCAGATCTTTGATAATCACCAAATAATATCAACCGGTAAAGCTCATGCCTTTTCACATTTCTAAACACCGGACGATTTACAGCAGCCTTAAGCCCTGTTTTCTCTATCAAGTTAATCCAGTAACTCTCAAATAAGTGCGGAGCCTCTCGCTTATTTAACTCCTCAGCCCTAACATTCGCACGCCAATCTGGCGCTACAAGATCAAACGAACCGCCATGGTCGCGATATTGAGTAATTAGATTGCGTCGAAGATCCATCAGGCTAAAGTGAACAATAATGTCGACATGCTTGAGCTTGGCCAGTGCACTAATCACCGAAAACTGTAGAAGATTTAAATTAAATGGATCAAGCACTGCTAGGCTAAGCCCCGAACCCGCCAAATGCTCTACAGCACTAACCACTGTCTTATCTGCAGGACCCAACAACACCGTCGGAGAACCACCGCGCGTCCTAATTCTCTGCGCGCAGGAGTCAAGATTTGTTGGATCAATATCTCCTACGATGAACTTCGTAAATGCACCACCCTTTTTCACTGACTGACTAAACGCGCTGACAGCACTACCGTCTTGCCACATCTTCCCAAAACGTTCATACACGCGACCAGGACCACAAAACAAATCCACATATGCACGTTGAGGAAATCGTGTACGAACTGCCCAACAGGCATCAACGTAACGTCGAATACGGTCTGTTTTATCGGCTGACCAGAACCCAACCGAAAGTGCTGGTAAACCATCAACAGGATCGATCACATACTTGGCCTTACTGGACATGCGTCGACTCCTAAATGTCTTGGATACTGTAAAATTATACAGTATCTTTTGTCGATCAAATAAATGCCATCTGCGCCATCCAGTAATGCATTAACACATTGATTTTATTATAACTTTATCTCACCACTTCCAATCTAACAACCACACCCTCCCGCTCATCCGTCAGCAGATAAACAAACTCATCCGGCCCCACCCTGACATCCCGGATGCGCCCGATTACCCCTTTGATCAACCGCTCCTCACGCACCACCTTCTCGCCATTCATTTCCAGCCGCACCAGCATTTCATCGCGCAGAGCACCGACCAGGATATTGCCTTTCCAGTTCGGGAATTTGTCGCCGGTGTAGAAAGCCATGCCCGAAGGCGCGATCGACGGCACCCAGACATGCAGCGGCTGTTCCATGCCGGGTTTGGCGCTGCCTTCGCCGATGCGGGTGCCGATGCCGTAGTTGACGCCGTAGGTGATCACCGGCCAGCCGTAGTTGCGGCCTGAACGCATGACGTTGACCTCGTCGCCGCCCTGCGGGCCGTGTTCATGGGTCCACAATTCGCCGGTCTGCGGATGCAGCGCGGCGCCCTGCATGTTGCGGTTGCCCAGCGTGAATTTCTCCGGCTTCGCGCCGGCGCGATTCACGAAAGGATTGTCTTTGGGCACGCGGCCGTCGTCGTGCAGGCGGATCACCGAACCGGCATGGTCGTCGAGCTTCTGCGCGCGCGGCATGTCGCCGCGGTCGCCGAGGGTCAGGTAGACGAAGCCCTTGTTGTCAAACACGATGCGCCCGCCGAAGTGATGGCCGGCGCGTGTTTTCGGTTCCATGCTGAACAGGACCTGCACTTCGGTCATGCGATAGCCCTGCAGCTTGCCGCGCGCCATCGCGGTACCCCATCCACCCGGGCCCGGTGCGTTGTAGGCCCAGTAGATCCAGCCGTTTTTGTCGTACTGCGGATGCAGCACGACGTCGAACAGGCCGCCCTGGCCGCTGGCGACGATCTCGGGCAGGCCTGCGACGGGTTTGGGATCGAGCCTGTAATCCTTGCCGACGATGCGCAAGCGCCCTTCGCGTTCGGTCACCAGCATGCGGCCATCCGGCAGGAAGGCGATGGACCAGGGGTTCTGCAGGCCGCGCACCAGCGTGACGATGCGGAATTCGTGTTTTTCGGACTTTATGGTCTGCGCCGTGGCCGCCGCCGTCGATGAGGCCGCAAGCAGCAAAAATGTAATGTGCAGCAACAGTTTTTTCATCGGAATATCCACGAAAGAAGCAGGAGGCCGCGTTTATAATAGCGCCCTTTCGCAAGTCCACCCCTGATGTTGTTGCCCCTCCAGTTGCCCGCACCGGGGCAGCGCGCAAGCACTGCACTGCTGCAAGGTTCGAGTGATGCACCGGCGCTCGCCGCGCTGGCGGCACGCGCTCGTCCGCTGCTGGTGCTGACCGAGTCGGCGTGGCAGGCGCAGCGCCTGCTGCAGGAGATTCCGTTTTTCGCGCCGCAACTGCGCGTGCACCTGCTGCCCGACTGGGAAACCCTGCCCTGGGACCACTTCTCGCCGCACCACGACCTGGTGTCGGAACGGCTGGCGACGCTGTGCGAGATCGCGCGCGGCGACTTCGACATCGCACTGGTGCCGGTGACCACCGCGCTCTACCGCTTCGCGCCCGTCGATTACATCACCGCCAACACCTTCTATTTCAGGCAGGGCGCAAAACTCGGCCCCGACGCGCTGCGCCTGCAGCTCACCCTCGCCGGCTACAACCATGTCACCCAGGTGGTCGCACCCGGTGAATACAGTTTCCGCGGCGGGCTGATCGACCTCTTTCCGATGGGCAGCCCGCTGCCCTACCGCATCGACCTCTTCGACGACGTCATCGATTCCATCCGCAGCTTCGACGTCGACAGCCAGCGTTCGATCCTGAAGGTGCCGGAAGTGCGGCTGCTGCCGGCGCGCGAGTTTCCGCTGGACAAGGATGCACAGACGCGATTCCGCCAGCGTTTCCGCGAACGTTTCGAGGGCGACCCCTCGCGCAGCAAGGTCTACAAGGATGTGTCCAAGGGCATACCGACCGCGGGCATCGAATATTTCCTGCCGCTGTTTTTCGACAGCACTGCGCTGCTGACCGACTACCTGCCGCAGAACACCACGGTGTGCCTGCGCCCCGGCATCACCGAAGCCATCGACGAATTCTGGGCCGACACCCGCGGACGGCACGCGATGGTGCGCGGCGACCTCGCAAATCCGGTGCTGCCGCCGCAGGAACTGTTCCTCACCGAGGATGCGTTCTTCGGTGCGATCAAGCCGTTTGCGCGCATCGATCTGCGTGCGGCGACTGCGCCCGCCGCCGGCTCCCCCGCGGAGGCGGCAGAAAATATCAATAAAAACAATAACTTGTATGACGAATCCGCCACTGCCGCGCTGCCGCCGCTGAACGTCGAACGCCGCGCCGACGATCCGCTGCACCGGCTGCGTGATTTCGTGAACACATATGAAGGTCGCGTGCTGGTGCTCGCCGAAACGCTGGGCCGCCGCGAAACCATGCTCGAGTATTTCGCGGAATACGACCTCAAACCGGCGCAGGCCGCGGACTGGGCGCAGTTCAGCGCACTCGATGCGCGTTTCGTGCTCAGCGTCGCACCGCTGCATGCCGGATACATCGACAACGATGCGCATGTCGCGGTCGTCACCGAGAACGAGCTCTACTCCGCGCAGGTGCGGCAGCGCGCGGTGCGCGACGCCAGGCGCACCTCCCCCGAAGGCATGCTGCGCGACCTCTCGGAGGTCAAGGTCGGCGACCCGGTGGTGCACGAAACCCACGGCATCGGCCGTTACCTCGGCCTGCAGACGCTGGACCTCGGCGAAGGTTCCACCGAATTCCTGACGCTGGAATACGCCAACAACGACAAGCTTTATGTCCCTGTTTCCAGCCTGCACCTGATCAGCCGCTACAGCGGCGCGGCGCCGGAACAGGCGCCGCTGCACCAGCTGGGCAGCGGGCAATGGGACAAGGCCAAGAAAAAAGCCGCGGCGCAGGTGCGCGACACCGCGGCGGAACTGCTGGCCCTGTATGCGCAGCGCGCGGCGCGCGAGGGTTATGCCTTCAACCTGAAGCCGCACGACTACGAAGCTTTTGCCGAGGGTTTTCCGTTCGAGGAGACGCCCGACCAGGCCGCGGCGATCAACGCCACGATCGAAGACCTGAAAAACCTCAAGCCCATGGACCGCCTGGTGTGCGGCGACGTCGGTTTCGGCAAGACCGAGGTTGCGCTGCGCGCGGCCTTCGTCGCGGTGGCCGACGGCAAGCAGGTCGCCGTGCTGGTGCCCACCACGCTGCTCGCCGAGCAGCATTTCAACACCTTCTCCGACCGTTTTGCCGACTGGCCGGTGAAAATCGCCGAACTCTCGCGCTTCCGCTCGGCGAAGGAAACCACGGACGCACTGAAAGGGCTGGCCGAAGGCCGCATCGACATCGCCATCGGCACGCACAAGCTGGTGAGCCGCGACGTCAAGTTCAAAAACCTCGGCCTGGTGATCATCGACGAGGAACACCGCTTCGGCGTGCGGCAGAAGGAGCAATTGAAAGCCCTGCGCGCCGAGGTCGACGTGCTGACGCTGACCGCAACACCGATCCCGCGCACACTCGCCATGTCGCTCGAAGGCCTGCGCGACTTTTCGGTGATCGCCACCGCGCCGCAGCGGCGCCTCGCCATCAAGACCTTCGTCGCGCGCCATTCGAAGTCGCTGATCCGCGAAGCCGTGCTGCGCGAACTCAAGCGCGGCGGCCAGGTGTACTTCCTGCACAACGACATCGACACCATCCGCAACGTCGAGGAGGAACTCACACGGCTGCTGCCGGAGGCGCGCATCCGCATCGCCCACGGCCAGATGCGCGAGCGCGAGCTGGAACTGGCGATGCGTGATTTCTACCAGGGGCGCTTCAACGTGCTCCTGTGCACGACCATCATCGAGACCGGCATCGACATCCCCACCGCCAACACCATCATCATCAACCGCGCCGACCGGTTCGGCCTCGCCCAGCTGCACCAGCTCAGGGGCCGCGTCGGCCGCTCGCACCACCAGGCCTATGCCTACCTGCTGCTGCCCGACGAGGGCAACATCACCGCCAATGCGAAAAAGCGGCTGGAAGCCATACAGTCGATGGAGGAACTGGGCTCGGGATTTTTCCTGGCGATGCACGACCTCGAGATCCGCGGCGCCGGCGAGGTGCTCGGCGATTCGCAGTCGGGCGAGATGCAGGAAGTCGGCTTCAACCTCTACTGCGCGATGCTCGACACCGCGGTGAAATCGCTGAAGGCGGGCAAGGAACCGGACCTCAACGCCCCGCTGGGCGTCACCACCGAAATCAACCTGCACGCGCCGGCGCTGCTGCCCGACGCCTACTGCAGCGACGTGCACGAACGGCTGGTGCTCTACAAGCGGCTCGCCAACTGCGATAACGAGGACCAGCTGCAGCTGCTGCAGGAAGAACTGATCGACCGTTTCGGCGACCTGCCCGATGCCACGCGCACGCTGATCGACAGCCACCGCCTGCGCATCCTCGGCAAGCCGCTGGGCATCGCGCGCATAGACGCCAGCGAAAACGCGATCCTGCTGCAGTTCGTGGCCAACCCGCCGATCGAGCCGCTGAAAATCATCCAGCTGATCCAGAAAAAGAAAAACTACAAGCTTGCCGGCCAGGACCGGCTGCGCATCGAGGAAAAAATCCCCGAACTCAAGGCGCGCGTCGCTGCGGTGCGCAGGATCTTCGGCGAACTCGCCTGAACCGCACCGGCGTCACGCATTCGGCACCATTTCTCCGGAGTATGATGCCGCATCCCACCGCGGAGACCCGCCATGCTGCGCATCCTCACACTGCTCCTCGCCGCCGCTGCCGGCGCCATTTCCACGCCCGTTCCCGCACAGGAGGCGCCGCAGATCGGCGTCGTGGTCATGCACGGCAAGGGCGGCAATCCGTCGGGCATCATCAAGCCGCTGGCGGACGGACTTGCCGCCAAGGGTTTTCTGGTCACCAGCCTGGAAATGCCGTGGTCGAAACGCCGCAGCTATGACCGGGATGTCGCGACAGCCGTGCAGGAAGTCAGCAGCGCGATCAGCGCCCTGCGCGGCAAGGGGGCGAAAAAAGTGTTTGTCGCCGGCCACAGCCAGGGCGCGGTGTTCGCGATTTATTACGCAACCCGCCAGCCCCCGGACGGCCTGATCGTCATCGCGCCCGGCGGCAATGTCGGGACCGCTTTTTACCAGGGCAAGGTGGGCGGCGCAGTCTCGCAGGCCCGGGAAATGCTGGAATCAGGCAAGGGCGGCGAAACCGGCGACTTCGACGAATTCGAGGGCGGCCGCAGCTGGACCGTGCGCACCACCGCCGCCAGTTATTTCAGCTGGTTTGATCCGCAGGGCGCGATGAACCAGATGAAATCGTCCGCCGCGCTGCCGAAATCGCTGCCGGTGCTGCACGTGGCGCCGACTTCGGACTACCCGGCGCTGCTGCGCGCGAAACAGGAAATGTTCGACGCCCTGCCCGACCATCCGCTGAAAAAACTCCACGAACCGGGCTCCGACCACCGCAACGCGCCGCGCGATTCGGTGGATGAAATTGCGCGCTGGATCACACAGGTCGCAGCGAAATAGCCGGCGCTCAAACCGCGGCGTTGGAATGGAAAATCAGCCCCGCGTGTTCGCGCAGCGCGTGGAATCTGATTTTCGGCCACTGCTCCTGCGCGACGTCGATCTCGATTGAGTTTCCCGCAAGGAAAGCCGGTGCGCCGACCGCGTCATGCGCGACGCGGTGCGAGTTGGCATCGATGAAACGCTGCAGTTCGCGTTCGTCCTCGCAGGTCACCCAGCGCGCCGCCACGTAACGCGCCGGCGCCATGCGCGCCTCGCAGCCGTATTCGTGTTTCAGGCGGTGCGCGACCACCTCGAACTGCAGCTGGCCGACGGCGCCGAGCAGCAGCAGGCTGCCCGCCACCGGCTTGAACACCTGGATCGCACCCTCCTCGCCCAGCTGCGCCAGCCCCGTTTTCAGCTGCTTGCTGCGCAGCGGGTCGGCCACTTCGACGGTCTGGAACAGTTCCGGCGCAAAAAACGGCAGGCCGGTGAACTGCAGGTCTTCGCCTTCGGTCAGCGTGTCGCCCAGTTGCAGCACGCCATGGTTGGGGATGCCGATGATGTCGCCGGCATAAGCGTCCTCGACCTGTTCGCGGCGCTGCGAGAGGAAGGACACCACGGAACTCGGGCGGAAGAATTTTTCGGTGCGGCAGTTCTTCAGCCGCATGCTGCGCTCGAAACGTCCCGAGCAGATGCGGATGAAGGCGACGCGGTCGCGGTGGCCGGGGTCCATGTTGGCCTGGATCTTGAATACCACGCCGGAGAACTTCGGTTCTTCGGGCTTGACCTCGCGCTGCAGCGCCTTGTGCGGCCGCGGCGGCGAGGCGAAGTCGACCACCGCGTCGAGCACCTCGCGCACGCCGAAGTTGTTGATCGCCGAACCGAAGAACAGCGGCGTCTGTTTGCCGGCGAGGAATGCCTCGCGGTCGTATGCGGGCGACACGCCCTGCACCAGTTCCATTTCGGCGCGCGCATGGGCGAAGGTGTCGCCGAAACGCGCGGCAATCTCCGGATTGCTGATGCCTGCGATGATTTCGTCGTCGTCACCGACGCGGTCCTCGCCGGCGGTAAACACGCGCATGCGGTCGGCGCGCAGGTCGAACACGCCCTTGAACTGCTTGCCCATGCCCACCGGCCAGGTGCAGGGCACCACCGGCATGCCCAGCGTGCGTTCGATCTCGTCGACGAGGTCGGTGGGTTCACGCACCTCGCGGTCCATCTTGTTGATGAAGGTGATCACCGGCGTGTTCTGCGCGCGGCACACCTGCAGCAGGCGCAGCGTCTGCGGCTCGATGCCGTTGGCGGCGTCGATCACCATCAGCGCGGCGTCGACCGCGGTCAGCACGCGATAGGTGTCTTCGGAAAAATCGCGGTGGCCGGGCGTGTCGAGCAGGTTGATCACGCAATCCCGGAACTCCATCTGCATCACCGAACTCGCCACCGAAATGCCGCGCTGCTTCTCGATTTCCATCCAGTCGGAAGTCGCGTAACGCGAGGCCTTGCGCGACTTCACGCTGCCGGCGATGTGGATCGCGCCGGCGAACAGCAGCAGCTTTTCAGTGAGCGTGGTCTTGCCGGCGTCCGGATGCGAAATGATGGCGAAGGTGCGCCGCCGCGAAACTTCCTTGTCGATGCTCATGCAGTGCCTGGGTTGCCGCCGCCGCAGGATGCGGCGCGCGTTTTGAGGGGCGCATTATAAGCGATTATTTTTTCCAATAAAATCAACAGGCTATGATTTGTTTTCGGGCGCGGAAACCGCTGCGGTGGCCGCCCCGGTCAGCCATGGCGCAGGCCTCAGGCC
Source organism: Burkholderiales bacterium (assembly GCA_050250695.1). Classification (GTDB taxonomy): domain Bacteria; phylum Pseudomonadota; class Gammaproteobacteria; order Burkholderiales; family SG8-41. The sequence continues at coordinate 6,265 of JBFWOE010000072.1, read as the reverse complement.
GCGGAGGCAGGCCACGGCTGGCCTGCCGGCGGATGCAGGTCCCGGTGCTGGATGCCCAGAAAAATCGGCCCGGCCGTGCGCCGGTGTATGTTGATTTTGGCGTTGTAGGCGACATGCACGAGGCCATGCTTGTCGCGCAGTTCGTAACGGTTCACCTGGAATCCGCGCCCAGGCCGCCCCTCCCCGGTCAGATAACAACTCATGCCCGAGATCTCGTCACCGGCGATTTCCAGGCCCCGCAACTGGTCAAGACTCTTCGCCGCCATTTCCACGAAACCCGGCGTGCCGCAATGCCGGGTCCCGGAATCATGGCCGGAACCCATGTCGATTTCGAAGTCGCCCAGCAGTATCTGGCCCGGCCGCGCCTGCTCCACCAGCCTTGCCAGCTTGATGGTCACCTGCCCGACTATGTAACCGAATGTGGTCGGGTTCAGACCCTCGACCTGGTAGAACTCGTAGTGTTCGCCCACGTCAAAAGCCGCGCGCAGTTCCGGCACCGGAAAACTTTTCGCCTTCCGCCGCGCAACGGCATTGTCGGCAAGTATCAGCGACACGAGCTTGTAGAGGTCGATGTTGCCCTCGATCTTCCTGGTGCGGTTCCAGATATAGAATCCGTCGCCGGTCGTGGTGCGGGCAAAATTGATCTCGACATCCTTCATCATCAACTGGCGATAGGCGGAATTCAGGGAATAGCTCATGCTGTTCAGCATGGCCACCTGCTCCAGCGACGAGCGCAGGGAAAAATCGACGACATCGAGAAGTGCCACGGCGCGCTGGGGAACCAGCGACACGCTGTAACGCGCGACCAGCCGTGTCAACAATGCGTCAACGGGCAGCTCGGCCTGCGTGATCTTCCTGCGCACGATCCGGGATTTTCTGCCGAGCACATGGCGGATGTGTTCGAGTGTTTCCAGCGGCACGCATCTCGGCCCGGCCAGTATGCGGTTGATGAACCCGGCATCGACATTACCGTCCCCGGCCCGCGCGGGATCGCCCTCGAAGGATTCGAGAATCATGTAGTGACGCACCGCCAGGAACAGGTATTCATCCTGATGCCGCGTCCACACCAGGATGATGTTGGCCCCGAGATCCCAGCAGTCGAACAGCAGATCGTCGATGTCTGACAACAGCTGCCTGACCGGCGGTGTCAGGGCACGCCCTTCGTCACTGGCCGCCGCCAACCCGTCAATCCAGCTGTAACGTTTGATAAGCTCCTCCTTCGCGCAGCACTGCAATTCCCGCCGACGCGACAGTGTGTAGCGCGCCGCCCGGAACCGCATCATTTTTTGTCATTATAATCATAAAGATATCGGCACCCCCGGACAAATTTCCGTCCACCGCCACACGCCCGAGATGCCTGACACGCCGCCCCGTTCCGTTGCCGAAATCGAAGGTTTTGTCGGCCTGCTGAAGGCTGCCTGCGAAGACGAAAAAATCAATGCCACGCTGCAGCGGCTGCTGGCAATGCCCGATGCGCAGCGCCAGGGCGTGGTGCATGCATGGGTCACCGACCTGATCATCGCCGAAGCACCGCGCGAATTCATCAAGGCCGTCGGCTGCCTTATCGATGACGCAATCGCCGAACGCGCCTGCGAAGCGATTTACGATTGCCGGCGCGACAACGCGGGCAAGAGCTGAGGCTGCGACGCCTCAATAAGTCCCGGGGTAGGTTCCGCCGTCGATCAGGAAATTCTGCCCGGTGATGAATGCCGCCTGGGTGCTGCAGACGTAGGCGCAGAGTTCGCCGAATTCATTGGGATCGCCGAAGCGGCCGGCGGGAATCACCTGGCTGCGTTTTTCGAGGTACTGCTCCAGCGTCACGCCCGCCTCTTTCGCATTGACCGTCAGCCGGGTTTTCAGGCGGTCGGTCATGAACTGTCCGGGCAGGATGTTGTTGATGGTGACGTTGTGGCGCACGGTCTTGCGCGCGAGTCCCGCGACAAAACCGGTCAGGCCGGAACGCGCGGCGTTCGACAGACCCAGTTCCTCGATCGGCGCCTTCACCGAGTTGGAAGTGATATTGACGATGCGCCCGAACCTGCGCGCGATCATGCCGTCGACCGTGGCCTTGATCAGTTCGATCGGCGTCAGCATGTTGGCGTCCACCGCCTTGATCCAGTCCTCACGGTTCCAGTTGCGGAAGTCACCGGGCGGCGGGCCGCCGGCGTTGTTGACCAGGATGTCGGGATCGGGACAGGCGGCGAGCGCCGCGGCACGGCCCTCGGCCGTGGTGATGTCGGCAACAAGTGCGGTGACCTTCACGCCGGAGGCCTTGCGGATCTCGTCCGCGGTTTTTTCCAGCGCCTCGCGGCCGCGCGCGAGGATGGTGACATCAACGCCTTCACGCGCCAGCGACATCGCGCAGGCCCTGCCCAGTCCCTTGCTTGCGGCACACACCAGCGCGCGCCGGCCTTTGATGCCGAGGTCCATATTTTGTTTATCCCGGAGTGTTTGGTTTGTGGTGGATCAAGATATTAACGAATACTGATGCTAGCATGTGATCCGCATCGCATGAGACAGGCCCGGGAGGCCGGACACTACACAACACTGGAGGAGAACCACGATGAATCCGCGATACACACGGACTGCAGGCTGCGTGCTGCTGTCACTGGCGCTTGGCGCGATGGCTGGCGGCGCGATGGCACAGGCCTACCCGGGCAAAACGGTGCGCATGATCGTGCCCTTCGCGCCCGGGGGCAACACCGACATCATCGCCCGCATCGTGGTCCCCGGCATGAGCAAGTCGCTCGGCCAGCAGATCATCATCGACAACCGCGGCGGGGCCGGCAGCATGCTCGGCACCGACATGGCGGCAAAGTCGCCGGCGGACGGCTACACGCTGCTGATGGTGTCGGCGGCGCATGTGATCAACCCGGCGATGGTGAAAAAACTGCCCTTCGATCCGGTGAAGAGTTTCGCCGCGATTTCCAAGGTCGCCGACGTGCCGAGCGCGATCGTGGTGCATCCGTCTCTGCCGGTGAAAAATGCGCGTGAACTCGTCGCACTCGCGAAATCGAAACCCGGCCAGCTCAACTACGGCAGCGCCGGCCGCGGCAGCATCGGCCACCTGTCGGCCGAACTGCTGGGCTCGGTGGCAAAAATCAAAATGACCCACGTGCCCTACAAGGGCGCAGGCCCCGCGCTGACCGACACCATGGCCGGACATGTCGAACTGCTGATCAGCAGCATGCCGGCAGTGATCGGACAGTCGCGCGCGGGCCGGCTGCGCATGATCGCGCAGGGCGGCGAAAAGCGTTCCCCCGCCGCAGCCCAGGTGCCGACGATGATCGAGTCGGGCGTGCCCGGCTTCGTGGTCACCGCGGGTTTCGGCCTGTTCGCGCCGGCGGGCACGCCGCGCGCGGCGATCGACAGGGTGCATGGCGCGCTGAAGGCCTCACTTGGCGATGCCGCGGTCAGCAGCCGTCTCAGCAAGGAGGGCGCCGAACCGGTGGGCAGCACGCCGGAGGAGTACGACCGCTTCACCCGCAACGAGATCGACAAATGGATCAAGGTTGCACGCGCAGCCGGCATCCAGCCGGAATGAGGCTTCTCGCCACGTCACCAGGAACACGCCATGGGCACCGCCAAACGCAAAACCACCGCCGCCGGTAACACGACACGCCGTTTTTCCTGGCTGCGCCTGCCTGAACCGAAAAACCCCGAGCCCGCCGTGCGCCAGCTGCAGCAGGAGTGCAAGGAGCGCCTGGGTTATGTGCGCAACTTCCTCAGGCTGCCCTTCGGACCGGGACGGCTCGCGCTGTACCAGGGCTACCTCGACAAGCTGATGCGTTCGAATGACGGTGAACTGCCGCCGGTGGATCGCGAGTTCCTGGCGCTGATCGCCAGCGTCGAGAACCGCTGCGAGGTCTGCATCCTGTCGCATGGCGGCGCACTGAAGAAATACGGCATGGATCCGCAGTTGGTGGACACGCTGGCGCTGGCCTGGCGCCGCGCCGAACTGACGCCGCGCCAGCACGCGCTGGCTGAATTCGCCTCGAAGCTGACCCTGCATCCCGCCGACGTCGACGCCACGCTGGTCGGCGGGCTGCGCGCAGCCGGTTTGAGAGAGGCGGAAATCCTCGAAGCGGTGCAGGTGGTGGCGATCTACAACTCGAACAACCGCATCAACAACGCGCTGGGCATGCAGCCCAACCGCTGAATTGCGGATCGCGCCGCCCTTCCGGCCGGACGGTGCTACAGCGTCTTGTGGGTGCCGTCGCAGTACGGCGGATTTTTCGTGCGCTTGCAGCCGCACAGCCATTTCTTTTCGGCCGCGGTGACGGTGAATTTCACCGGCACGAAGGCCGTCACCTTGTGCGAGCCGTCGCAGAACGGCTGCTTCTGCGAGCGGCCGCAGGCGCACCACCAGTAGTCTCCCGGCGCGAGCTCCACGACATAAGGACCTTTCCGTGCGCAGACGGATTCGGGCATGACGACCTCCGCTGTCAGGGATACGACACCAGCATCCGCGACGGCACTGGCTGCGTCAAGTACCGGGTATGATTTGAACCCCGGACTGGAGGACGGAGAAAACGATGCGCAGGCTGCCTGTTTCCGTACTGCTGCTGGCTGCATCCTGCGCCGCATTTGCGCAATCGCCGCAGGTGGTCGACCTGCCCTCGCGCCCCGGCGTCACACAGCGCATCCTCGTCCTAACGCCGGAAAAACCGCAGGCCGCAGTGGTGCTTTTTGCCGGCGGCAACGGCAACATCGGCATCCGGCCCGACGGACGCATTGCGCGCAGCGGCAATTTCCTGGTGCGCTCGCGCGAGCTGTTCGCCGGCAGGCAATTGCTGACGGTGGTCATCGACGCGCCCTCCGATCGCTCCGCCGTGCCGCGGGAAACCGATGACCATGTCTCAGACGTCAAGGCGGTCATCGCGTGGATCCGGCAGCAGGCGGACATCCCCGTGTGGCTGGTCGGCACCAGCCGCGGCACGCAGTCCGCGGCGCATGTCGCAACGCGGCTGGCGCGCGCCGACGGCGGACCCGACGGCGTCGTGCTCACCGCGACCATGCTGTCCGACCAGCGCGGCACCGCGGTGCCGGAAATGCCGCTCGACCGGCTGCGCATACCCGTGCTGGTCGCTCACCACCGGCACGACGGCTGCCGTTATTGCCTGTTCAGCGACATGCCGCGCCTGATGGAGCGCCTCACCACGCCGCCGCGCAAGGAACTGCTGGTGTTCGAGGGCGGCAATGACGTGGGCGACCCCTGCCAGGCGCGGGCCTATCACGGCTTCAACGGCATCGAGCGTGAAGTCATCGACCGCATCACGGCGTGGATCACTGCGCCGTGACCGGCGCGGCGGCCGCATTGCCTCCGCTATAATCGCCGCTCCTTTCCGCGGAACATTCCATGCACCTGGTCATCCAGGGCGCCGACATCGAAACCGGCGACCTCAAGCAGCTCGCGAAACTCTCCGGCGCAACCGGCATCGACCGGCTGTCGGACACGGCGTTCCGGCTGAACGGCGCGCAAGCCGCCGCCGGCATCGCCGAACTGTGCGCGAACGCGAAGCTCGACCACGGCTTTGTGCCCGCAGGCCGCCGCCTGTCCGATTTCAGGCTGCTGGTGATGGACATGGATTCGACGCTGATCACCATGGAGACCATCGACGAACTCGCCGACATGGTCAACCTCAAGGCCGAGGTCGCGGCGATCACCGCACGGGCGATGCGCGGCGAGATCGAATATGACCAGAGCCTGCGCGAACGCCTGGCGCTGCTGAAGGATCTGGACGAATCGGCGCTGCAGCGGGTCTACGAGGAACGGTTGAAATTTTCGCCGGGCGCGGAACGCATGCTGGAAAAGGTGCGCGCGGCCGGCATCAAAACATTATTGGTCTCCGGCGGCTTCAGCTACATGACCGACCGCCTGAAAACCCGCGCGCAACTCGATTACACGCGTTCGAACCGGCTGGAAATCGTCAACGGCAGACTGACCGGCGCAGTCATCGGCGACATCGTCAATGCCGACGTCAAGCGCGATACGCTGCTGAAGGTGGCTGCAGAACTCGGCGCATCACGCGAACAGATTGCCGGCGTCGGCGACGGCGCCAACGACCTGAAATTCCTCGCCGAATGCGGAGCGAGTTTTGCGTATCGCGCAAAACCGGTGGTGCGCGAGAAAACCACCTACGCCATCAATTACTCGGGGCTCGACGCGATGCTCTGCCTGCTCTCCGCGGAACAAGACTGAAATATCAATAAAATCAAATAATTAAAGTAGTTCCCGCGAACTTACTGCGGAAATCTGTAGAAT
>JBFWOE010000071.1:0-14665 GCA_050250695.1 Burkholderiales bacterium | reverse complement strand
CGGAACGTTGGGCAGCGTGTGCCAGCGTTTCGCGGTCGTCACCCCCAATGCGCGCAGCTTGCCCGTGCCCAGATGCGGCGTGACCGGCAGCAGGCTGCCCACGATCACCGGTACCTGCCCGGAAAGCAGATCGGCCATGGCCGCCCCGGTGCTCTTGTACTGGATGGCCTCCATCTTGATTTTCGCCATGCTTGCAAACAGTTCGGTAGCCAGGTGCGTGGCGCCGCCGGTACCGGTACCGGCGTAGTTCAGTCCACCCTTGGTCGTGCGTGCGAGCGTGATGAAATCCTTGACCGTTTTCGGCGGCAGCGAAGGATGCACAGTCAGCACGAAAGGCGTGTAACCGAACTCGGCAACGGCGACGATGCTGTTGATGGGATCGAACGCCGGCCGCTGCACGGCGGACGTCGCCGCAAAGCTTCCCGACATCATCATGATCACGTAACCGTCGGCGGCAGCCTTCGCCGTGAGTTCCATGCCGATCAGTCCGCCGGCGCCGCCGCGGTTGTCCACCACGAACTGCTGGCCAAGGTATTCGGTGAGCTTCGCCGAGAACTGGCGTGCAGTGATGTCGCTGCCGCCGCCGGGCGCAAAGGGCACGATGACGCGCACCGGTTTTGCCGGATATTGCTGGGCCGCGGCCATGCCGCCGCCTAGAACGACAGTCGCACCGACGCTCAGCGACACGATAAATTTGCAGATATTCAGGGCATACACGGCAAACTCCTCCAGTGGGAACGATGGTTGATGATGTTGTCCTTGGCAAGTGCGGAATGCATTCTACTCAGTACATACGCGTGGCAAATGCATTATAATAAGCCATTGATTTTATTGATGATTTTATTTACCGTCGCTCTGCCCGCAGCACGCCCCTGACCTGGCGGATCAACGCCAGTACCTGCCGTAACTGATCGAGGTTGCGGATCTCGACAGTGAAACGCATGCGTGCGCTGAGATCGCTGGACGACGATCGCGTCGCGGTGACGTTCACGCGCTCGCGTGACAGCACTTCCGAGATGTCGCGCAGCAGTCCCGTGCGGTCAGCGGCATCAACCACGATCTCCACCGGGAAAGTCGCTTCGGCCGCACCGCCCCACTCTGCCGCGATACGCCGTCGCGGATCGAGACGCGCCAGTGCGGCGCAATCGGCACGATGCACCGTGACGCCACGGCCTCGCGTGACGAATCCGGTGATCGGCTCGGGCGGCGCAGGCCGGCAGCATTTCGCGGTCGCAGTCAGCAGGCGGTCGACGCCGACGATCAATACACCGCCACCCGAGGATTTCGGTTTGCGCGCCGCAGGCAGCGTATCGGGGGCGACGGAAGGCACGGCATCATCCCGTGACAGCGCATCTCCCAGCGCCTTCGGCCCGATCTCGCCCTTGCCGATACCGGCCAGCAGATCATCCAGCCGCTCGAAACCCATCGCCGCCGCAAGCTGGTCGAGGTTAAGCCGCGTCATGCCCCGCCGCTGCAATTCCTTGTCGACGACGGCGCGGCCCTGCGCAATGTCAGCCTCGAGGTTCTGCTTGTTGAACCATTGCCGCACCTTGCTGCGCGCCGCGGCGCTTTTCAGGAAACCCAGTTGCGCATTGAGCCAGTCGCGACTGGGACCGCCCTGCTTCGCCACGAGTATCTCCACCTGCTGACCGTTGGACAGCGCCGTATTCAACGGTACCATCACGCCGTCCACCTTCGCACCGCGACAGCGATGGCCCAGTTCGGTATGCACGTGATAGGCAAAATCGACCGGTGTCGCGCCCTTGGGCAGGTCGACCACCCGTCCCTGCGGCGTCAGCACGTACACTGAATCCTCGAACAGCCCGGTACGGAACTGTTCGGCAAACTCCCCGGTATCCCGAACCTCGTCCTTCCAATCCAGCACCTGGCGCAGCCAGGCGATCTTCTCTTCGTAGCCGCGATCCTGGCGGCCGCCTTCCTTGTAGCGCCAGTGCGCGGCCACGCCGAGTTCGGAATAACGGTGCATGTCATGAGTGCGGATCTGCACTTCCACCGACTTGCCTTCGGGCCCGATGACGGCGGTATGCAATGAACGGTAGTTGTTGGCCTTGGGCTTGGCGATGTAATCGTCGAATTCCTTGGGCAGCGGCGACCACAGGCTGTGCACGATGCCCAGTACCGCGTAGCAGTCCTTGACGTCGTCGACCAGCACACGCACCGCGCGCACATCATGAAGTCCTTCAAAATCGATGGATTTGGCCAGCATTTTGCGGTGGATGCTGGCGATGTGTTTGGGCCGTCCGCTGACTTCGGCGGCAATGCCGGCGCGCGCAATCTCGCCCTTGAGTATCGCAACCACGTTTTCTATGAAACGCTCGCGGTCATTGCGCTTCTCGTCAAGCAGGCGCGCGATGCGTTTGTAGGTCTCGGGCTCAAGCACCCGCAGCGCCAGGTCCTCGAGTTCCCACTTGATCTGCCAGACTCCCAGGCGGTTCGCCAGCGGCGCGAAGATGTCGCGCGTCAGTCCGGCAACGGCCGCGCGTTCCGGGGGAGCAGCGGTTCTGACGGCAATGCGCAACTCCTGCAGATGGTCTGCCAGCTTGATCAGTACGATGCGCACATCCTGCACCATCGCCAGCAGCATCTTGCGCAACGCTTCCAGCTGCGCCGCCTGCGCTTCGGGCCGCGCCGCCGACAGCGCGCGGCTCGACAACGCGCCGATCTCGCTCATGCGGATGACGCCATCGGCCAGTTCGGCAACCGTGGCGCCGAATTCGTCGCGAATTGCGCGCAGCAATCCGGGATTCCCGCGCAGCAACGGCGCCAGCATCGCCGCCGCCATGGCCTCGTGATCCATGCCCAGCGCGGCCAGCGTCTCGATCACACCCCGGGCATGTCCGTCCGCAGCTTGATCCGCCTCGGACTGCAGGAGGGCCCATGCGCGCTGCAGCAGGTCGCGTCCCGAAACATCGGCGCGCGCCAGCGCGGTGTCCAGCGCGGGAAAACCGCTGGACGGGACATCGCTGACCAGTTGCAGGCGTTTGCGGGTAACCATCTCTGAGACAGTCCGGCGGGTATTGGATGGAAAATCAGGCATGAATGTACGCTTTCCGTGCCGCACTGGCCATCGCAGGGCCCCACGCCCCACAATAGTGCATCGCCGCCCCTCCGGGGGGCGCCAGCTCCATGGATCCGGGGCGCCAGCCCTCCGCCGGGGCAGGCACACCCGTTGCTTGGCCACAGTGTGCTAAAACAGGACATGCGCAACGCTCGTCGACCACAGGAATCCCGAACTTGAGCGCCCAACGCCCTTACGACGAAATGCGTGATGCCAGCGGCGGCATCCGTCCGCATTACCGCGCCCACGACGACTGGCTCAAAGGCAAGCCAACCGACTTTCTCAAGCAGAAACAGCGGGAGGCCAATGCGCTGTACACCCGCCTCGGCATCACCTTCGCGGTCTACGGCGACGAATCAGGAACTGAACGGTCGATTCCGTTCGACATCATCCCCCGGATCATTCGCCCTGCCGCCTGGAAAATCATCAGTGACGGCGCCTGCCAGCGGGTGCGCGCGCTGAACGCGTTCCTCAACGACGTCTACCACGACCAGGAAATCGTCAAGGCCGGCATCGTTCCCGAGTCCCAGGTCACCGGCAACCCAGCCTACCGCCCCGAAATGCGCGGCATGGACGTGCCCGGCAACGTCTATGTCCATATCGCCGGCATCGACATCGTCAAGACGGGTGAAGGCCAGTTCTACGTGCTGGAGGACAACCTGCGCACGCCATCAGGCGTGTCCTACATGCTCGAAAACCGCAAGATGATGATGCGGCTGTTTCCCGAGTTGTTCTCGCGCATGCCGGTGGCCCCGGTTGACCATTACACCGACGTACTGCTCGACAACCTGCGTGCCGTGGCGCCGCCGCGCGCCACGCAACCCACCGTGGTGGTGATGACGCCCGGCGCCTACAACAGCGCCTATTTCGAACACGCCTTCCTGGCCCAGCAGATGGGCGTGGAACTGGTCGAAGGCCAAGACCTGTTCGTCGCCAACGACGTGGTTTTCATGCGCACCACCGAAGGCCCGCAGCGGGTGGACGTGATCTATCGCCGCGTCGACGACGATTACCTCGATCCGCTGGCCTTCCGGCCCGACTCCATACTCGGCGTGCCCGGAATTTTTGCGGCTTATCGCAAGGGCAACGTCACGCTGGCCAATGCCATCGGCACCGGTGTTGCCGACGACAAATCGACATATCTGTACGTGCCGCAGATGATCGAGTTCTACCTCAACGAAAAACCGATCATTTCAAACGTGCCGACTTACCGGCTCGGCAATCCGGACGAATGCGCGTATGCGCTGGATCACCTGTCGGAACTGGTAATCAAGGAAGTGCAGGGTTCCGGCGGCTACGGCATGCTGGTCGGTCCAACCTCGACCCGGGAACAGATCGCCGAATTCCGCAAGCGCATCGAGCAGAGCCCGGCCAGCTACATCGCCCAGCCGACGCTGGCACTGTCGACATGCCCCACGTTCTGCGATTCGGACATCCTGCCCCGCCACGTCGACCTGCGGCCGTATGTGCTCAATGGCCGCGAAGTCTCCCTGGTGCCGGGCGGCCTGACCCGCGTCGCCCTGCGCGAAGGTTCCCTGGTGGTCAATTCGTCCCAGGGCGGAGGCACCAAGGACACCTGGGTATTGGAGGATCTCTGATGCTGAGCCGCCAGGCCAACAATCTCTACTGGATGTCGCGGCAGATCGAGCGCGCGGAAAACACCGCGCGCCTGCTCGACGTCACCTACCAGATGTCGCTGCTGCCGTACCGTGTCACCGATGCCGGGCAGTCGTGGGCGGAGCCGTGGTCGCTGCCACTGATCATCAACGGCCTGGCCAGTGACTATTACGAACGCAATCCCGGTCCGCTGACGTCCGACAAGGTGCTGCGTTTCATGGTGCTCGACAGCACAAATCCGTCCAGCATCTATTCGCTGATGCGTTCGGCGCGTGAAAACGGTCGCAGCATGCGCGGCGTGATGACCACGGAAATGTACGAAGACCTGAATGCGGTCTGGCTGGAACTGCGCGGCCGCGCCGAAACCGCGCTCGACCACGGCGGAATCAATGAATTTTTCGAATGGATCAAGGTGCAGTCCCACCAGTTCCGCGGCGTGACCTTCGGCACCATGCTGCGCGACGAAGCCTACCAGTTCATCCGTCTGGGAACGTTCATGGAACGCTCCGACAACACGGTGCGTCTGCTCGACGTGAAATATCACATGCTGCTGCCCAGCGCTTCCGAAGTCGGCGGTGCGGTCGATTATTACCAGTGGAGCGCGCTGCTGCGCTCTGTCAGCGCACTGAGTTCCTACCGCCGGATATACCGCGACGTGATCACGCCCCGGCGCGTCGCCGAACTGCTGATCCTGCGCGACGACCTGCCGCGCTCGCTGCATGCCTGCATGAACGAAATCTACGAAATCCTGCGCGAACTGTGCCGGCGCGAATCCATGGAGCCGGAACGGCTCGCCGGCGAACTGCATGCCCAGCTGCACTACGGCCGCGTCGAACAGATCATGGAAACCGGCCTGCACGAATACCTGATGGAGTTCCTGGAAAAGCTGCACCTGCTCAACGACGAGCTCAACCAGCATTTCCTGGTGCCGGTCTACGGCCCCGACCTCACCACCCCGCCGGCCCGGGTGCGGAGCACTGCTGAATGAACATCGCAGAAAATGCAAGCGGTGGTTTGCGGCGGTCGGCGACTTGCTTGTCAGCCAACACCGCTTCCCCTATGCTTCGCCAGACCGTTTTTCATCCTCTTTGCGAACATGACGTATTGCGTAGCCGTAACCCTGAAGGCCGGCATGGTGTTTGCCTCCGACTCGCGAACCAATGCCGGGGTAGACCATGTCGCCAGCTATCGCAAGATGCGGGTGTTCAGCCGAGAAGGAGACCGCGTCGTCGTCATCCTGAGTTCGGGCAACCTGTCGATCACCCAGAGTGCCATCAACCTGATCGAAGAAAACCAGCGCGAACCCGGGAGGCGGACGCTGTACGATGCGCGCTCCATGTACGAAGTGGCCGAGATGACCGGACAAGCACTGCGCGAAGTGCGCCAGCGCGACGGCCCCTACCTGCAACAGGCCAACGTTGACTCGAGCGCCTCCTTCATCGTTGGCGGCCAGATCGCGGGTGGACGCCAGCGCCTGTTCCACGTCTACAGCGAAGGCAACTTCATTGAATCGACCGCCGAGACGACGTACTTCCAGATCGGCGAGAGCAAGTACGGCAAACCGGTCATCGACCGCGTGGTCAAACCCGAGACCAGCCTGCTCGAGGCAACCAAATGCCTGCTGGTGTCTTTCGACTCAACCATGCGCAGCAACATCTCGGTCGGTCTGCCCATCGACCTGCTCATCTACCGCACCGACACGCTGCGTGTCGCCTTCCAGCACCAGATCAATGAAACAGATCCCTACTTCAACATGGTTCACCAGCGCTGGGGAGAAGGCCTGCGCAAGGTTTTCGCCGAGCTGCCCAACCCCGACTGGAACGTCGGCTTCGAACAGTAGGCCGGTGCGGGCGGGCGCCCGGCCATGAGCATCCACGTCGCCCTGCACCACCAGACGCGTTACCGCTACGACCGCGACGTCGGCCTCTCCCCGCACGAAATCCGCCTGCGTCCCGCACCCCACAGCCGCACGCCGATCCTGTCATATTCGCTGAACGTCAATCCCGGCCAGCACTTCGTCAACTGGCAGCAGGACATCTTCGGCAACTACATCGCGCGCTTCGTTTTCCCCGAGAAAACCCGCGAACTGGAAATCACTGTAGATCTCGTCGCCGACCTGACGGTGATCAACCCTTTCGATTTCTTCGTCGAGAGCTACGCCGAGAAATATCCCTTTGCCTACCGCGATGATCTGGTGCGCGACCTGCTGCCGTACCTGGCGATCGATGAACAGGGTCCGCTGCTGATGCAATGGCTGGCATCATTCCGCGCCGCGCAGCCGGGTCCCGTCGGCACCATCGATTTCCTGATGGCGGTGAACCGGCAGCTGCAGCAGGACATACGCTACCTGGTGCGCATGGAGCCCGGCGTCCAGACCTGCGAACAGTCGCTGCAGAACAAAAGCGGTTCATGCCGCGACAGCGGATGGCTGATGGTGCAGATCCTGCGCCATTGCGGACTTGCCGCGCGCTTCGTGTCCGGCTACCTGATCCAGCTCACGGCCGACCAGAAACCGCTGGACGGCCCGGCCGGTCCCGAACGTGACTTCACCGACCTGCACGCCTGGGCCGAAGCCTACATCCCGGGTGCGGGCTGGGTCGGACTCGACCCGACCTCGGGTCTGCTCGCAGGAGAGGGTCATATTCCGCTGGCCTGCACGCCCTCACCCGCCAGCGCCGCGGCAGTCATTGGCGGCGTCGAACCCAGTGAATCCACATTTGATTTCGCGATGGCCGTCACGCGCATCCATGAAGATCCGCGCGTGACCAAACCCTACGAAGACGCTGAATGGCAGGCCATCGGAAAGCTGGGGCTCCGCATCGACGAAGACCTCGCCGCAGGTGACGTGCGGCTGACCCAGGGCGGTGAACCGACGTTTGTATCGATTGACGACATGGACGGACCGGAATGGAATACCGCGGCGCTGTCCGAAAAAAAATGGCTGCTTGCCGAGCAGCTGGCATGGCGCCTGAAGGACCGGTTTGCACCCGGCGGCATCGTGTTCTACGGCCAGGGCAAATGGTACCCGGGCGAACCATTGCCTCGCTGGGCCATCGGCATCCAGTGGCGCAACGACGGCATACCGCTGTGGCGAGATCCCGGACTGATCGCCGCGGCGGCCACGCCTGCGGATGTCAAACCGGCGGACGCGCAACGCTTCGCGCAGGCGCTCGTCAGGAATCTGCGTCTGCCCGCAGAACGGCTGCTGCCGGCGTGGGAAGACCCGCTGACCCACCTGTCGCCGGAAAAGGCGCAACGCGTACCCGGCAGCCCGCTGCCGGCTGGCCATGTGCTGCCGCTCGGCGCAGACGAAAAAGGCTGGAGCAGCACACCGTGGCCGCAGCCCGGCGAAAGGCTGATCCTCGTCAACGGTGACTCCTCGATCGGTTACCGGCTGCCGCTGAACGCATTGCCCGAGACGATGCCCGGCGGCGGCAATATCGTGCGAACTGCGCTGTGCATCGAGGAGCGCAAGGGACGGCTGTACATCTTCCTGCCGCCGTTCGAGACGGCGCCGCCCTATTTCGAACTGCTGGCGGCAATCGAAAAAACCGCGGAACAGACCGCGCTGCGCGTCCGTCTCGAAGGTTACGAACCGGCAGCCGATCCGCGCATTACAACGCTGGGCGTGACCCCCGACCCCGGAGTCATCGAAGTCAACATCCATCCCGCGGCCAGCTGGGCCGAACTGACCGAACGCACCGTTGCACTCTATGAAGAGGCGCGCCTGACCCGCCTCGGTGCCGAAAAATTCATGCTCGACGGCCGTCATACCGGCAGCGGCGGCGGCAACCACATCGCGCTGGGCGGTCCCACGGTCGCTGACAGCCCGCTGCTGCGCCGCCCCGACCTGCTGCGCAGCCTGATCACCTACTGGCAGAACCACCCGTCGCTGTCCTATCTTTTCTCGGGCATGTTCATCGGGCCGACCAGCCAGGCACCGCGCGTCGACGAAGCGCGTGACGACAATCTCTACGAACTGGAAATCGCCTTCCAGCAGCTTGACAAGCTGCTGCAGAAGGAAGGCCCCGGACTGCCGCCGGAAACCACCGACCGCCTGCTGCGCAACTTCCTTGTCGACCTCTCCGGCAACACCCACCGCGCCGAATTCTGCATCGACAAGCTTTACACGCCCGCCGGCGGGCGCGGCCGGCTCGGGCTGCTCGAATTCCGCGGCTTCGAAATGCCGCCGCATCCGCAGATGAGCCTCGCCCAGATGCTGCTGCTGCGCGCACTGGTGGCCTGGTTCTGGAAAATGCCGTATCGCGCGAAGCTGGTGCGCTGGGGCACGCAACTGCACGACCGCTTCATGCTGCCGCATTACGTCGCGGCCGACTTCCACGACGTGCTCAACGACCTCCGGCGCGCCGGTTATGCCTTCGACGATGCCTGGTACGCGCCATTCCATGAATTCCGGTTTCCTCGCTACGGCACCGTGGTCTACAACGGCATCGAAATCGAGCTGCGCCAGGCCATCGAACCGTGGAACGTGCTTGGCGAGGAGATGGGACTCCATGCCACCGCCCGCTACGTCGACTCGTCGGTGGAACGCCTGCAGGTGCGCGCGCGCGGACTCACCGAGTCACGGCATGTCATTGCCTGCAACGGCCGCGCGCTGCCGATGACGCCGACCGGCACGCCCGGAGAATTCGTCGCCGGTGTGCGTTACTGCGCCTGGAATCCGCCGTCGGCGCTGCATCCGACCATCGGCGTGCATGCGCCGCTGGTGTTCGACGTGGTCGACACCTGGAGCGGACGATCGATCGGCGGCTGCACCTACCACGTGTCACATCCCGGCGGCCGCAACTACAGCACGTTCCCGGTCAACGCCAACGAAGCCGAAGCACGGCGCGTCGCCCGCTTCTGGGATCACGGACACACACCGGGCCCGATGAACGTGGCGCCTGAGGCACCGAATCCCGCGTTCCCGGTCACGCTCGACCTGCGCTGGCAGCCGCAGGTGGCGGCTAAAACATAAGTATTTGTTTTTATTTATATTTTTAGAAAACATTACGTACCGCAGTGATCTGCGGATAACGCCGCCGCACCAGTTCTTCGACCACGTGTTTCAGGTCCAGCGGTGCGCGCGGGCAGCCGGCACAGCTGCCTTTGAGCCGCACCGAAAGTTCCGAACCTTCCAGTGCAACGAATTCGATGTCGCCGCCGTCTCGCGCCAGTATCCGGCGCGCTTCAGCGATCACCGCTTCGACCGCAGCAATGTCCGGCTTTGCGCCGCCGGACGACGCAACCGGCAGCGCAAGCTGACGTTGCAACTGCGCCTGTTCGCGGGCGATTCGGGTGGCAGCCACCGGGTCCACGGCTTCCAGCGCGTCGAGCTCTTCGTCAGTGTAGAACGGCGCGTCAAGCCGGTCCGGCACGAACGGGAGTTTCGTCATCGATCAGCCGACCCGGCACCGCGCATTGCGGAACATGCGCAGCCACGGCCCTTCATCAGGCCATGAATCCGGATGCCAGGAATTCTGTACCGAGCGGAACACCCGCTCGGGGTGCGGCATCAGGATGGTGAAACGGCCGTCGGGCGTGGTCAGCCCGGTAATGCCCTGTGGCGAGCCGTTGGGATTGAGCGGATAGGTTTCAGTCGTCGCGCCACGGTTGTCGACGAAACGCAGCGCCACCAATGGCTGCGCCGCGTCCAGTGCCGCCGCATCCGCGAATTCGGCATAACCTTCACCGTGCGCCACTGCCACCGGGATGCGGCTGCCCGCCATGCCCTGGAAAAAAAGCGATGGCGATTCCTGCACTTCGACGGTCGCGAACCGCGCCTCGAACTGCTCCGAGCGGTTGCGCACGAAATGCGGCCAGCGCTCCGCGCCCGGAATCAGCTCGTGCAGGTTGCTCATCATCTGGCAACCGTTGCACACGCCCAGCGCGAAACTGTCGCTGCGTTTGAAGAAGGATTCGAACCCGTCGCGCGCACGCGCGTTGAACAGGATCGATTTCGCCCAGCCCTCGCCTGCCCCCAGCACGTCGCCGTAGGAAAACCCGCCGCAGGCGGCGAAGCCCTTGAAGTCCCTCAGGCTGGCGCGCCCGGCGATGATGTCGCTCATGTGGACATCGACCGCAGCGAATCCGGCGCGGTCGAATGCCGCGGCCATTTCAACCTGCCCGTTGACGCCCTGCTCGCGCAGGATCGCGACCCGCGGGCGCGCGCCCCTGGCGATGAACGGTGCTGCGACGTCCTCGGCCGGATCGAATCCCAGCTTCGGCGAAATTCCCGGATCAACGGCATCGAGCAGCCGGTCGTATTCCTGCTGCGCGCAGTCCGGATTGTCGCGCAACTGCTGCATCCGGAAAGTGGTTTCCGACCAGGCGCGGTGCAGATCGATGCGTGGCTCGTCGAGCACGGTTTTTCCGTTGACACTGACCCGCAGCCGGGAACCGGCATCGACTGCGCCGACCACCTTGCATTGCACCGCAAGCCCCGCCGCCGAGAACGCCTTCAATACCGCAGCGCGCTGGTCGCGCCTGACCTGCAGCACGGCGCCGAGTTCCTCGCTGAAGAGCAGCGCCGCGGCATCACCCTCGAGATCCAGCCGCGCGCCGCAGCGCGATGCAAACAGCGTCTCGCACACGGCGACCAGCAGTCCGCCGTCAGAACGGTCGTGATAGGCCAGCAGCAGGCCCTGCGCATTCAGCTGCTGGATCACCGTGAAAAAATTCTTCAGGACGGTGGCGTCGTCAACATCCGGCGTCACATCACCCACGGCGCCATAAACCTGCGCCAGCGCCGATCCGCCGAGGCGGTTGCGCCCACCGCCGAGGTCGACCAGCAGCAGGTCGGTTTCACCGCAATCCCTGCGCAGCAGCGGCGTCAGTGTGCGGCGCGCATCGGTGACCGGCGCAAACGCGGAAACGATCAGGGACAGCGGCGCCACCACTTCCTTCGGCTTGCCCCCATCCTGCTTCTGGTTTTGGCTACGACTAAACTGCTCCGCAGGTAAGTCTCCGCCCAAACCACCTGTTCCTTCGAACCAGGTGGATTTCATCGACAGCGAATCCTTGCCAACCGGGATGCTGATGCCCAGTTGCGGACACAGTTCCATCGCCACCGCGCGCACGGTGTCAAACAGGGCAGCATCCTCTCCGGGGTGCCCGGCTGCCGCCATCCAGTTCGCCGACAGCTTGACGTCGCCGAGTTTGCCGATCGCGGCCGCGGCGATGTTGGTCAGCGCCTCCCCCAGCGCCATGCGCCCGGAGGCCGCGGGATTGAGGACCGCCAACGGCGTGCGCTCGCCCATCGCCATCGCTTCGCCGCGGAAGGTGCTGAACCCCATCAGCGTCACCGCGACATCGGCCACCGGCACCTGCCACGGCCCGACCATCTGGTCGCGCGCGGTCATGCCGCCGACCGTGCGGTCGCCTATGCTGATCAGGAAGGTCTTGTCGGCCACCGTCGGCAGCCGCAGCACGCGGTACAGCGCTTCGCGGATATCGATGGCGCCGGTATCGAATACCTGCCCCTCGCGCACGATGCGTTTCACGTCGCGCAGCATCTTCGGCGGCTTGCCCAGCAGCACCGAGAGCTCCATGTCCACCGGATTGTTGCCGAACACGGCATCGCCGACCACGAGTCTGCCCTCTGCAGTCGCAGTGCCCACCACCGCAAACGGACAGCGTTCACGCTCGCAGATGGCGCGGAACAGCGGCAGTTCATCCGGCGCAATCGCCAGCACGTAGCGCTCCTGCGCCTCGTTGCACCAGATCTGCATCGGCGACATGCCCGGCTCTTCGCTGGGCACCTCGCGCAGGCTGAATGATCCGCCGCGGTGCGCACCGTGCACCAGTTCCGGCAGCGCATTCGACAACCCGCCGGCGCCGACGTCATGGATCGACAGCACCGGATTGGCATCGCCCAGCGCCCAGCAGCGGTCGATGACTTCCTGGGCGCGGCGTTCGATCTCGGGATTGCCGCGCTGTACCGAGTCGAAATCGAGGTCTTCCTGGTTGCTGCCGGTATCCATGCTCGAGGCCGCGCCGCCGCCGAGACCGATCAGCATGCCGGGGCCGCCGAGCTGGATCAGCAACGCGCCTTCCGGCAACGGATGTTTGGCAGTATGCCGGGCGGCAATGTTGCCCAGGCCGCCGGCGATCATGATCGGCTTGTGGTAACCGCGCACTTCGCCGCCGGCGCGCATTTCATAACTGCGGAAATAGCCGGCAATGTTGGGGCGGCCGAATTCGTTGTTGAACGATGCGCCGCCGATCGGTCCTTCGAGCATGACCTGAAGCGCAGATGCAATGCGTCCCGGCCTGCCGATCGGGTTGGTTTCCCACGGCTGCTCGAAACCGGGGATGTGCAGGTTGGACACCGAAAATCCAGTCAGGCCCGCTTTCGGTTTCGCGCCGCGGCCGGTTGCACCCTCGTCGCGGATCTCGCCGCCGGATCCGGTTGCCGCCCCCGGAAACGGCGAGATCGCGGTCGGGTGGTTGTGGGTCTCGACCTTCATCAGGATATGCGTCAGTTCCCGGCTGTAGCCGTAGTCCTGATCCGCCCCGGGATAAAAACGTTCGACAGCGGCGCCTTCGATCACCGATGAATTGTCGGAATAGGCGACCACCGTGCCCTGAGGATGTTTTTCGTGCGTGGTGCGTATCATCCCGAACAGCGAACGATCCTGCTTTTCACCGTCGACGATCCAGTCGGCGTTGAAGATCTTGTGCCGGCAGTGCTCGGAATTGGCCTGCGCGAACATCATCAGCTCGACGTCGGTCGGGTTGCGGCCCATGCGCGTGAAGTTGTCGAGCAGGTAATCGATCTCGTCGGGCGACAGCGCGAGCCCCATGCCGCTGTTCGCCTGCGCCAGCGCGGTGCGCCCGCCGCCAATGACATCGACGGTGGCCAGTGGCTTCGGATCCATGCGGCGGAACAGCGCTTCAGCGGCATCCAGACTGTCAAGCACCGATTCGGTCATGCGGTCGTGTATCAGCGGAAGCAGCAGCGCGCGTTCCCCGTCGTCCAGCAGCTTGCCGGCGCGACCGCACCACCAGGCCACGCCGCGCTCGATGCGCTCCACACCGGGCAGGCCGCAGTGCCGCGCAATGTCGGTGGCTTTCGAGGACCACGGCGAAATCGTGCCCAGCCGCGGCGTCACCAGCAGCAGTGTGCCCTGCTGCACCACCGGCGCGGTGGCAGGACCATAGGTCAGTATGCGTTCGAGCTTCAGCTTGGCCGCGGAGTCCGGCGGATCGTTGAAGCGGATGAAGTGCCAGTATTCGGCGGCGACCTGCAGGTCGGGAATTCCGGCGGCGGCCTGCAGCAGTTTTTTCCGGCGAAATGCCGAGAGGGCGTCGCGTCCTCTCAGGCGTAGGAAATGCGGCATGATCAATGAAGGATCGGAAAGCGCGATTTTACCCGAACGCGCCGCCTTCCGCAGGGATGCATGCGTTAAACTTGCGCTCCATGAAACTTCGCCACGCCTCGCCCGTGCTCCAGGCCCAGGCCCTCCGCGCCGTCGAAAAAAACACGCTGCGCGGGCGCAATCCCCTGCCGCTGATGGAAAGTGCCGGTCGCGCCGCCGCGGAAGTCGCGCGTAGGCTCGCCGGTGACCATGGCAAACCCGTGCTGGTTCTCGCCGGCCCCGGCAACAACGGCGGCGATGCGCTGGTCGTCGCGCGTTACCTGAAACAATGGTGGTTCGCGGTCACCGTAGTCTGCACCACCGACCCGGAAAAATATTCCGGGGATGCGGCTGCAGCGCTTCAGGCCTGGCGCAAGGCCGGCGGCAGCCTGGCGACACGCATACCGTCGGCGCATGACTGGGGCCTCGTGGTCGACGGCCTGTTCGGCATCGGGCTCAAGCGTGATCTGGAAGGCACTTACGCCGCGCTGGTCGAAGAGATCAATGCCCTGCCGGCGCCAGTGCTGGCGCTGGACCTGCCCAGCGGTATCGATTCCGAGACCGGCCACGTCATGGGCAGCGCGATAGAGGCCAGCCACACCATCACCTT
>JBFWOE010000070.1:0-15201 GCA_050250695.1 Burkholderiales bacterium | reverse complement strand
CTCCAGGTTGAAGGTTTCCCGCCCCGTGCTTTTCGGGGGGGGGAGGCTGAAAAATTCATGGGCCAGCAGCCGTTCCAGCAATTCCGGAAGCGGTTTTCCAGCGGCGGCCCATGCGCCACCTGCATCGTAGGCGCGGTTCTGATGCTCCATGATCCAGCCGTCCATCAGCGAACCGCCAGGTCCGCAGTCGAAACCCGATACGGCGCCGCCCGCGGGCAGGCAGGTGATGTTTGCCATGCCACCGATGTTGACGATCGCGCGCGAGCGCTGCGGATGCGAGAACACGGCACCGTGGAATGCCGGTACCAGCGGCGCACCTACGCCGCCGGCGGCAATGTCGCGGCTGCGGAAATCGCAGACGATGCGGATGCCCGTCAGTTCCGCCAGCAAGGCGCCGTTGAGCAGCTGCAGCGTGTAGCCGGCATCGGGGCGGTGGCGCACGGTCTGGCCATGGCAGCCTGCCGCGGTGATGTCCGCCGCCGATTTCCCGGTCTGCGCCAGCAGCGCACTGATTGCCGCCGCATATTCCATGGCCACGGCATTGGCGGCCTGCGCGGCACGATGCAGTTCGTCGCCGCCGGAGTCATTCAACGCCAGCAGCGTTTCACGCAGCGCCGGGGAAAACGGGTGATGGATGTGGCCGAGTACCCGGGGATTGGCATCGTCGGATGCCAGCACGGCGTCGATTCCGTCCATGCTGGTGCCCGACATCAACCCGAGGTACAGGCCGGTCATCGGGTGTTACTGAACGGATGTGGTGCGTATTTCGCGCAACAGCGACAGGCGTTCCGCCATCGGGCGCGCGGTGTTGTCAAACGCGGTGCGGTACTGGGGCGCCAGCGGCGGTGCCGGCGGCATGGCAACCCGCAGAGGATTCTGATGGATGTTGTTGATGCGGAATTCGTAATGCAGGTGGGGGCCTGTGGCCAGGCCGGTGCTGCCGACATAACCGATCACTTCGCCCTGCGATACGCGCTGGCCCCTGCGCACGGCGATTCGCGACAAATGGCCGTACCAGGTGGTGTACTTGGACTGGTGGCGGACGACGACAAGGTTGCCGTACCCGCCCTGCCTGCCGGCGAAATCGACGATGCCGTTGCCGGTGGATCTGACGCGGGTGCCGGTCGGTGCGGCGTAATCGATGCCCTTGTGTGCGCGCCAGGTTTTGAGCACGGGGTGGAAGCGGGCATTGGTGTAGCCGGAACTGATCCGCGAAAATTCCAGCGGCGAGCGCAGGAACGCCTTGCGGATGTTCTTGCCGTCGAGCGTGTAATACCCGCCCTGGCCTTCGGCGTTTTCGAACCATACCGCGTGGAAGGTCTTGCCCTGGTTGACGAATTCGGCCGACAGCAGGCGGCCGGTTTTCACCGGTTCGCCCTGGTGGTAATGCACCTCGTAAATCGCGGCGAAACGGTCGCCTTTGCGCAGATCGCGGTGAAAGTCGATGTCGGTGGAAAAAACCTCGGCAATCTGCACGGCGACGGCATCGGACATGTCGGCGGCATCAGTCGCGGCGAACAGCGATGATTTGATTTCACCGCTGCCCATCAGGATCCGGGTTTCGACGTCAGCGGGGCCTTCCCAGATCTTCAGTTCGTCGCGCTCATTGTCGATTTTCAGCAGATCGGTGCCGTTCAGGTAGCGCAGGGCCAGGAGCTGGCCGGCGCCGGTGGTGTGGGCGCGCACGGTGCGGCCGGGAATCAGCCGGTACAGCGCGCGGGCCTGGCGACTGTGCTGCAACAGCAGCGTGGCGCCGGCCTCGTCGACCTGCAGCCGCTGCAGGATGGAGGCGATGGTGTCTCCGCGTTCGACGCGGGTTTCGCGCCAGTAGGTTTCCTGCTGCGGGTCAGCGGCCGGCGGCAGCTGCAACGTGACGTTCTCGACGACCGGGCTGCGCTCGATTTTGTCGGTGACCGTATCGGGCGCGATGCCGAATGCGGCCATCATGCCGACGAAAGGCAGTACCAGTGCCAGTGCCAGCCGCCGCAGCGTGCTGTTGCGGAGCCAGCCTGAAAGCTTTTGCGCTAGAATCGCGAATGGCGCCGTCAAGTTGCGCTTCCCTTATGATTTACAAGCATTTTTCAGCCACGAGCTTAGCAGAATCCGGGCCGCCGGAAAACCCGGACATTGCCGATGATCGGACCCGGGCATGACCGCGATCGACCGCCAGATTGACATCATCCGCCGCGGTTGCGACGAATTGCTGCGCGAACCGGAATTGCGCGAAAAACTGCAGGCGGGACGCCCGCTGCGGGTCAAGGCGGGCTTCGATCCGACAGCCCCCGACCTGCACCTGGGCCATACCGTGCTGATCAACAAACTGCACCAGTTCCAGGAGCTCGGGCACCACGTGCTGTTCCTGATCGGCGATTTCACCGGCATGATCGGCGACCCGACCGGCAAGAATGCAACACGGCCGCCGCTGACGCGCGAGGAGATTGCGCGCAACGCGAAAACCTATACCGAACAGGTGTTCCGGATACTCGACAGGTCGCGTACCGAGGTCGTGTTCAATTCAAGCTGGATGGACCGCATGAGTTCGGCTGACATGATCAAGCTCGCCGCATCACACACGGTCGCGCGCATGCTCGAGCGTGACGATTTTTCGAAGCGTTACAAGTCCAACCAGCCGATCGCCATCCACGAGTTCCTCTATCCGCTGGTGCAGGGCTACGATTCCGTCGCGCTGAATGCCGACATCGAACTCGGGGGCACCGACCAGAAGTTCAACCTGCTGATGGGCCGCGAACTGCAGAAGCATCACGGACAGACGCCGCAGTGCATATTGACCATGCCCCTGCTCGAAGGCCTTGACGGCATCAACAAGATGTCAAAATCGCTGGGCAACTATGTCGGAATCCAGGATCGGCCCGATGAAGTATTCGGAAAGCTGATGTCGGTTTCCGACGAATTGATGTGGCGTTACATCGAACTGCTGTCCTTCGAACCGCTGGAGACCATTCGCCAGTGGCGCACCGAGGTATCCGCCGGCCGCAATCCGCGCGACATCAAGGTGGCTTTTGCCCAGGAGATCGTCGGCCGTTTTCACGGCAGCGAGGCCGCGCGCAGCGCTCTGGCTGATTTCGAGGCGCGTTTCAGCCGCGACGAGATTCCCGCCGACCTGCCGGAAGTGAAACTCAACGCCGAAGGTGGCGGCCTGGCCATCGCTGCGGTGCTCAAGCAGGCGGGTCTGACGGCGAGTACTTCCGATGCGCTGCGCATGCTCGCGCAGGGCGGGGTCAGGATGGACGGCGAAAAGATCAGCGACAAGTCGCTGAAACTGGTGCGCGGCGCCAGTGTTGTGCTGCAGGTTGGCAAGCGCAAGTTTGCACGCGTCACCATGCAGTAAATATCAATAAAATCAATAACTTATTGTTGTTCCCGTGCGGCATCCTGCGCCGCAACGCGGTAGCGCCGCATAAAAGCGGTATCGATGCGGTCCTTCCAGCGCCATACCCAGTTGCCCCAGACAGACAATGGCCCGTAGGAGGCGACTGCGCAACGGTCACCGGTGCTGATCCACGCCAGTGCGATGCGTTGCGGGTGATAACGCAGTAACGGTGCGCCGCGCGCTGCGCGGCGCAGATTTTCGGCGAGCGGCGGCCCCTGGCGTACTGCATAGACACCGGATTTCGGGTGCGGCGTGCCGGTCATTGTGGCGACATCGCCGGCGGCGAATAAGCCGGGATGCGACAGCGATTGCAGGTTCGCGTCGACGGCAATGAATCCTGCGGCGTCGGTCTGCAGTCCGCAGTCGCGCGGCCAGGCCGGCGCAGCGGCGCCGGTGACCCAGATGATTCTGTCTGCCGGCAGGCGCTCGCCGCCGGGGAGCAGCAAGCCGCCTTCTTCGGCGCTTTGCACCGGCGCACGCAAACGGACGGTGATGCCGCGAGCACGCAATATCGCGGCAAAACGTCGCTGCACGCCGGCCGGATGCGACGCGAGGATCGCCGGGCCGTCGCTGACCAGCGTGAAACGTGCACGCCCGCCGTCGGCATGGATGCGGTATTGCATGGCCAGCGCCACTTCCACTCCCGCGGCGCCGGCGCCGACGACGGTCACCGAAATGTCCCGTTTCGCCGCGCGGGCGGCTTCGCGCAGCGTTGCCCAATGCCCGAGAAACCGTGCCACGGGCTTGACCGGGATGCCGATGTGCCCGGCCCCCGGGATGGATGCCAGAGTGGGCGTCGAACCGGTATCGATCGAAACCACGTCGTACGGGTGTTCCGAGCCGTCTTCGCAGCGCACGGCGTGCCGCGTCAGATCGATGGCGGCCAGCGCGTTTTCAATCCGTATCACACCGGCTCGATGACACAGCGCATCAAGGTCGATGTGGCAGTCTTCGAACTGGTAATGTCCGGCGATGAAGCCCGGCAGCATGCCGGAGTAGGGCGTGTGCCGGTCGGGACTGATCAGCACGACGTCGACGCCGCGTTCGGGGTTGAGGCTCCAGCGGCGGATGACTTCGACATGGCTATGTCCGCCGCCGATCAGCAACAGGCGGCGGGTCATGGCAACTGCCGAGTCAGCGTGAGCCCCAAACTTCTTTCAGTCGCGCCTCTCGGCCGCAGCCCGTCTTGTAGTACTTGTAGCGGATCGGATTCTTCTTGTAGTAATCCTGATGATATTCCTCGGCTGGATAAAACTCGGCGGCTTTCGTAATCAGCGTACGGATTTCACCCTTGAACGGCTTGTTCTTCATCAGCGCGGTCCTGGAATCTTCCGCTGCCTTGCGCTGTTCCTCGTCGTGGTAAAAGATTTCGCTGCGGTACTGCGAACCGTGGTCGCAGAACTGGCCGTTGAACTGGGTGGGATCGATGTTGCGCCAGAACGCATCCAGCAATTGCGCGTATTTGACCTTCGCCGGATCGTAAACGACCTGCACGACTTCGTTGTGTCCGGTGCCGCCGGTGGAGACCATGGGATAGGTCGGATTCTTGATGTGTCCTCCCATGTATCCCGAGGTGGTCGAGATGACGCCGGGCACCTTGTCGAACGCCTCCTCGACGCACCAGAAGCAGCCTCCCCCGAAAGTGGCGACGGCGGTGCCGGGTATCGGTTTGGGCAATTGCGCCGGCGCCGACTGGGCGTATGCGCAGACCGGCAGCAGCACGGCGCACATCATCGCGAGGCGCAGGAAAATAGTCTTGAAAATCATGGACATTACTCAAGTCTCCCGGTTAAAACCAGTATATCGGATAATCACCGCTCGTAGACCCGGCACAGCGGTCATTGTTCATTAGTGGAGAAAGCATGCGGCGCATTACACTCACGCAGTATCTGGTCGAGCAGCAACGGGAAAAAGGCGTGGTGTCGGCCGAGCTGCGCTTGTTGATCGAAGTTGTCGCGCGCGCCTGCAAGTCGATCGGCAATGCCGTCAGCAAGGGCGCGCTGACCGGCATACTCGGCGGAGCCGGCACCGACAACGTGCAGGGTGAAGCGCAGAAAAAACTCGACGTCATTTCCAACGAGGTACTGCTGGAAGCCAACGAGTGGGGCGGCCACCTTGCCGCGCTGGCTTCCGAGGAAATGGAGCATCCGCACCAGATCCCGAACCGTTACCCGCGCGGCGAATTCCTGCTGCTGATCGACCCGCTCGACGGTTCATCGAATATCGACGTCAACGTATCGATAGGCACCATTTTTTCGGTGCTGCGCTGCGCCGAAGGCTGCGAACCCGACGAGAAGGCTTTTCTGCAGCCCGGCT
This sequence comes from Burkholderiales bacterium, assembly GCA_050250695.1. GTDB lineage: Bacteria > Pseudomonadota > Gammaproteobacteria > Burkholderiales > SG8-41. The sequence goes on along the minus strand of JBFWOE010000070.1, from coordinate 9,494 downwards.
CGCGGCAGGTGGCCGCCGGATTCGCGGTCTACGGACCGTCCACCATACTGGTGCTGACCGTCGGCAACGGGGTTGCCGGCTTTACGCTGGACCGCGAAATGGGCAGCTGGGTGCTGACCGAGCCGAAAATCGAAATCCCGGCCGATACCGCGGAGTTCGCCATCAACATGTCGAACATGCGCAATTGGGACGCCCCGGTCAAACGTTACATCGACGAATGCCTGGCCGGGAAAACCGGGCCGCTGGGCAAGGATTACAACATGCGCTGGGTGGCGTCGATGGTTGCCGATGTCTACCGCATCCTGTCGCGCGGCGGCATATTCATGTACCCCCAGGACGCCAAACACAAGGAAGGCCGGCTGCGCCTGATGTACGAAGCCAACCCGATGGCGTTCATCGTCGAGCAGGCCGGAGGTGCCGCCACCAACGGCCGCCAGCGCATCCTCGACGTGCAGCCGACGAAACTGCATCAGCGCGTGGGTGTGATCCTCGGTTCGCGCAACGAAGTGGCGCGGGTGACGGGGTACCATGGTGACCCCGGGTAATGTCAGGATCCGCGTTGCGCCGCGACCAACCGGCATCGTGCATGCTCCGCCAGGGTGATAAACATGAACGCCGCAGCTGAAAACGCAGGCATGGGTGAAATCGCCACGCTCGGTGGCGGCTGTTTCTGGTGCCTGGAAGCCGTGTTCGACGGGCTGGCCGGCGTCACCTCGGTCGAGTCAGGCTACAGCGGCGGACATACCGAAAATCCGACCTACGAGGACATCTGCGGCGGCGATACCGGCCATGCCGAGGTCGTCAGGGTGACTTTTGATCCCGCGATTATCAGCTACGATGAGCTGCTCGACGTGTTTTTCACGATCCACGATCCGACGACGCTGAACATGCAGGGCAATGATGTCGGCACCCAGTACCGTTCGGTGATCTATTACCACTCGCCTGCGCAGCTGGAAGCCGCGCAAAATGCCGTGCGCCGCCTGACCGCTGAAAAAGCCTATGCAGATCCCATCGTCACCGAAATCGCGCCGGCGGTGCGATTCTACGAAGCCGAGAAGTACCACCAGGAATATTTCGAACGCAATCCACGCCAGCCGTACTGCCAGTACGTGGTGTCGCCCAAGGTCGCGAAATTCCGCAGGCAGTACGCTGCCAGGCTGAAAAAATAGCTTACGGCTTCATTCGGCCGCCTGCGCGCGCTGGCGCGCCGCGGTGACGATGGCTTCCGCCAGCCTGATCAGCGTCAGCGGCGCCGAACCTTCAGCCTTGTTGTTGGCGATGATCGTGCACTCCTGGCCTGCCGCCAGCGTCGCCAGGCACAGGCGTGCAATGGATTCGCGCGTTGCGCTGTCCTCGTCGACCAGCTGGTCGAAGGGCGTGAAACGCATCCGCGCGTCTTCATAGCTGTAGGCGGTGTGCAGATTCCAGCGGATGATCAGCGGTCCCGGACCGAAACCCGACATCGCCGCGGCCTGCGCAGCCACCGGCGGCATGCGCGGATGCACGCCCAGACAGTAGCGGACCCCGGTTTCCTTGAGCGAGGCGAAGAACCGCCGGTTGATGATCCGGTCGTCGCGCATCTCGACCGCGTACAGCGGCCCCTTCGGCAGCCGGCCGAGGAATTCCTGCAACTGGGCGATGAAACGTTCAGGTGCGCGGGTCAGCGTGCGCCCGAGTGGCGGGAACTGGAACAGCAGGGGACCGGCGGTCGCTTCCAGTCCGGCGCGCACGGGCTCGATGAACTGTTCGATGGCGTAGGTGGCATCGAGAAATTGCCTGTTCGATTTGCCGCGTGCGCCGTTTTCGCCCTGCAGCCACGGACTGGTGAGCTGGCTGGGGGCCTTGATGACGAAACGGAAATCGTCAGGCACCTGCCGCGCGTAGGTCGCGTATTGTCGCGCCGACAGCGGCGCGTAAAACGCGCGATCGACACAAACGGTACTGAACAGGGGGTGTCGGGCATAGGCTGCAAGTCCGTACCGCGACAGGTCGCCGGGAGCCGCCGTTTCCGCCCAGACCAGGCCTTTCCACCCCGGGAAATGCCACGATGATGTTCCCAGCCGGACGCCGGGCGGCAGCTGCCGGGCAAGGTCGCGCACTTCCTGGGCGACTGGCGCCGCAGCAAGCGTGACCGCGCGGTGCGGCGTGCCGGGACGTGCATCACCTTCAAAGAGGGAAAGCTGCTTGGCCATGGCGGCGCCTGTTTACCCAGGGAAACGCATCAGCGTGTCACCACGCAGCGACGTCAGGGTATCGGTTCCGAACAGGCATTTGTTGCAGATACACAATTCAAGTTCCTCGACTAGGTCATTGATTTGTTTCTGCTCTTGCGTCGCGGCCGTGGCGCCTGAACAACCGGCGCAGGGCCAGCTATTGTGCGGCGAGTCGGGCAGAGATACAAACGGATTTCATTCCGGCCCGCGGCGGCTGCGGCGTGAATCGAATTTTTCCCTCGTGCAGCACACCGTTTTCCCTCTGGAAAACGTTGACAAAGCCATTTTCCCTCGGCATCCTCTCGTCACCGTGCAACACCACGGCAAAGCAGACTAACCGGACTTAAACCAGACAGACCTGAACGGGAGATCAATCGATGGCTGCAAAGAAAAAGGCTAGCAAGAAACCCGCCGCGAAGAAAAAGAAAAGCGGCGCGAAGCGTAAACCCAATGCCGCATTCATGAAACCGATGCAACCGAGCGCCGCACTGGGCGCCGTGATCGGCAACGGCGCCATGCCGCGCACCGAAGTGACCAAGAAAATATGGGCTTACATCAAGCGCCATGGCCTGCAGGACAGCAAGAACCGCCGCAACATCAACGCCGACGACAAACTGAAGGACGTGTTTGGCGGCAAGAAACAGGTGTCGATGTTCGAAATGACCAAGCTGGTCAACAAACACCTCAAGTAAGTTTTACCAGGAAAAATCAGGAAACGGGGCGTTCACGCCCCGTTTTTTTATGGTTTCAGTGCTGTTCCGGCCGTGCGCGCCACGACACCATGGCGACGCCGGCGCAGGTGATGATGATGCCGGCAAGCGATATCGCTGTCGGCACCACGCCGAACATGGTCAGTTCGAGTCCCACTGCGAAGACCGGTGTCAGGTAGATCAGGCTGGTGACCCGCGTGGCCTGTCCGCGCCGCATCAGCACATGCAGTGCGTTGACGGCAAGTATCGAGGCACCGATCACCAGGAACACGATCGCGGCTGCCAGTGACCACGACCAGCGTACCGACCCACCTTCCACGAACCACGCCAGTGGCGCCAGCACCAAGATGGTTGCGACAAACTGCAGCAGGGCCGCGGCACGCAGATCCACCGCCGGACACCAGGTGCGCTGGTAGAGCGTGCCGGCGGTGACGCCGGCCAGTGAAACGCCGACCGCGACGAGCGCGCCCAGAGTCGCTTCGCGCACGTCGATCTTGTGCCAGACGATCAGCGTGACACCAGCGAGACCGACGGCGATGCCCAGCCATTGCCTCAGGCTCAGCCGCTCGCGCATCCAGCGTCCGGCGATGATCGCGGTCAGCAGTGGCTGTATCGACAGCAGCACTGCGGTGATGCCGGCGGACATGCCGAGGTACTGCGTGTAATGGCTGCCGCCGAGGTGCACAGCGTGCATCAGCAATCCGGCGACGATGATGTGACCGAGTTCGCGCCGGTCGGCAGGCCATCGCGGCTTGACGATCAGCACGATGGCCGCCAGGCAGAGGATGCCGAAGGCGAAGCGCAGCGTCAGGAAAGTGAACGGCGCGGCGTGCTGCAGCCCGATCTTGGTGGCGATGAAGCCGGAACCCCAGACCGAGACGAAATACCACGCCAGCAGGGTGTCGCGGGTACGGCCGTAGTGGGCAGGCGCCAAGAAATTTGCCGGAACAGACGGGAAAGGCCCGCAGTATAGCGCCGGGCCTGCCCACCGGGCATCCGCAGCCCGTACGTTGTCGTATGATGGGCGGCAGGAGGGACGGCGCGATGTTGTACATGAACCCCGCATCAAGGCTGGCGGTGGTGGCAATCCTGGCCATGCTTTCAGCCTGTGCCACGATCAACGTGGTGGCCGACGGCGATGACACGGACCTGATGCTGCGCGGCAATGACCCCGTGGCTTATCACACGCTGAACAAGGCGCTGCGCGGGGATCCGCGGATCAGGGCACAGCACGACGGCGCGACCTATCGTTTCATCAACGAAGAACACCGCCGGCAATTCCTGATCTCGCCGCAACGTTATGTGCCGGCCTATGGCGGATTCTGCGCCAGCGGTGCGCCGTATGCGCTGAAAGCCAACATCGGCGCCGATACCTTCAAGATCGTCGAAGGGCGCCTCTACCTGTTCGGCGGGGCGAGATCACGCCGGCACTGGGAAATGGACCAGGAAAAAAACATCCGGCTCGGCGACTGGTACTGGGAAAACGAAACCCGGGAGCGGCCGTTCCGGCTGCAGAACTGGTACCGCTATGTCTTCCGCGTACCGCACTACAGGACCGATGCCGAACTCGAAGCCGAGTGGCAGCGGCGCCACGGTAAAAAACCTTAGCGTCAGGGCGCCAGCCGGCTGACGGTCCAGCCGCTGCCGGTCAACGTATAAAGCAGCCGGTCGTGCAGCCGGTTGGGCCTGCCCTGCCAGAATTCCAGGGACACCGGCGTCAGCCGGTAGCCGCCCCAGTGCGCCGGCCGCCGTGGGCTGTCACCCAGTTTTTCGGCCTCGGCGAAACGCTGTTCCAGCGCGGCGCGATCAGCCACCGTTTCGCTTTGCGGCGAGGCGATGGCGGCGTGGCGGCTGCCCAGCGGACGCTGGTCGAAATAGGCGTCGGATTCCGCCGCCGGGACCCTGGCAACGCTGCCCTCGACGCGCACCTCGCGTTCGAGCTCGACCCAGTAAAACACCAGGGCCGCGCGCGCATTGGCGGCGAGTTCGCGGCCCTTGCGGCTCGAGTAGCTGGTATAAAACACGAACCCGTCGTCGTCGACGCCCTTCAGCAGCACGATGCGCGCAGAGGGCTGTCCCGATGCGTCGGCCGTGGCCAGGGTCATGGCATTGGGCGTCGGCAGTTCCGCACGCACCGCCTCGTCGAACCAGTGCCGGAACTGCGCGTACGGATCGGTCGCGACATCGCTTTCATTCAGGGGTTCACCGCGGTATTCGCGGCGCAGCGCGGCTATGCTCAAGGCAGTCGTCCTGCGGCAGGGGATAATTTCATGCTAGCGTTCCGGCAACGGGATGAATTCGGTTTCCCCGGGCACCGGATCGAAGCGCCGGTCGCGCCAGCGCTCACGCGCTTCTTCGATCAGAGCCCGGTCGCTGGCGACGAAATTCCAGGCGATGTGGCGCTCGCCGTCCATGGCCGCCCCGCCGAACAGCATCAGCCGCGCTCCTGCGTTGACGCGGATGCGGGCGTCACTGCCGGGGCCGAGCACGGCGACTGTGCGCGGCGCAACCGTGGCGTCATCGACGGCAACTTCGCCCTCGACGACATAAACCGCACGCTCGGCATGTTCTGCGGGCAGGTCGAACTGGGCTGCGCCGGCGGCCTCGACCGCGCAGTAAAACATCGGCGAGTAGGTTTTTGCCGGCGCAAGCAGGCCATAGGCCTCGCCGGCGATCAGCCGCATCGTGGCCGCGCCCCAGCGCATTTCCGGGAGAGTGTCCGCGGGATGGTGCGTGAACGCCGGTGCAGTCCGTTCCTCGGCGCGCGGCAGCGCGACCCAGGACTGGATGCCGTGCAGGACGCGCGCGGTATTGCGTTCATCGTCGGGGCTGCGTTCGGAATGGACGATGCCGCGGCCGGCGGTCATCCAGTTGACGTCGCCCGGGGTAATACGTTGTACGCAGCCCAGGCTGTCGCGGTGCATGATCGCGCCTTCGAACAGGTAGGTGACGGTGGCCAGGCCGATGTGGGGATGCGGGCGCACGTCGATGCCGCCGCCGGGCTCGAAGCTTGCCGGGCCCATGTGATCGAAAAAAATGAACGGCCCGATCATGCGGCGCGTCGCCGCCGGCAGCAGGCGCCGCACCTCGAAACCGCCGCCGAGGTCCTTGACGTGCGCCGTCAGTGTCTGCGTGATCATGGTGCCGCCGGTTTTGCTGCAGCTTTGGTTTCGGGCAGGCGCCGGAAACGCGCGCTGAGATCGCCCGCTGCGAGCGTCAGCACGCCGTTTTCAACGCGGAAATAGGGTTTTTCGCGCAGCATCCTGAACAGCCGGCCTTCGAAGCCGCCCAGCGGCTCGAGGCAGGCGCGCCGCGTCGTTGCCAGAGCTTCGACCACCATCCGTCCGTCGACCGAGGCCACGCTGCCGGTGCCGTTGTTGCAGCCGCCGTATGCCGCCAGACGGGCGCCGCGGATTTCCAGCGTTGCGCGCGGCACACCGGGGATGCGCCCGGTGTCGGTGAAACTCGCCGTAAGCAGCTCCCAGCGGCCCTCGGGCAAGGCGATCGGCGGTTCGTCGAGCATGGTGCACGAAGCCGTCAGCCCCATGGCACAGGCGAAAAACACGCGTAATGTTGATGCAAAGCGGATCATGGCTGCCCGATGCGGAATCCCATGGCCGATTATAGGCTTCCGCGCTCGCGCAGGAATCCGCCGAGGATGCGCGCGGTGTGCGAGCGCGCGGAATTTTTTGCCACCTCCCGCGGCGGACCCTCGGCAACGATGCGGCCGCCGCCGTCACCGCCTTCGGGACCGAGGTCGATGATCCAGTCGGCTTCAGCCATCACGTCGAGGTTGTGTTCGATCACCACCACGGTATTGCCGGCGTCGACCAGCCGGTGCAGCACGTGGATCAGTTTTTCGACGTCGGCCATGTGCAGGCCCACGGTCGGTTCGTCGAGCACATAGAGCGTGTGTTTCTGCGCACCGGCGCGGCCGGGGCGTGCGGCGGCATCGTCGCCGCCGGTGCGCACCTTGGAGAGTTCGGTGACCAGCTTGATGCGCTGCGCCTCACCGCCCGACAGCGTCGGGCTCTGCTGGCCCAGCGTCAGATAACCGAGGCCGACGTCCTGCAGCAGGCGCAGCGCATGGTGGATCGCCGGATGCGCGGCAAAAAAATCGACGGCTTCATCCACCGACAGCGCGAGCACGTCGCCGATCGACTTGTCCTTGAACCGTACCGCCAGCGTTTCGGCATCGAAGCGCGCGCCGCTGCAGACATCGCAGGGCACCTTGACGTCGGGCAGGAAGCTCATCTCGATTTTCTGCACACCCTGGCCTTCGCAGGCCTCACAGCGGCCGCCTTTGGTATTGAACGAAAAACGGCTCGCCGTGTAACCGCGCATGCGCGCCTCCGGCGCTTCGGCGTAAAGGCGGCGGATGCTGTCCCAGAAACCGACATAGGTGGCCGGGCACGAACGCGGCGTTTTTCCGATGGGTGTCTGATCAACTTCCAATACCCTGCCTACCGCATCCCGGCCCGATATTTCTTTGCAACCATTTGTTTTTATTGATAATTTTGACTTGCTGTTGACCAGTCGAGCGAGATTGGCATGCAGCACATCACGCGCCAGCGTCGATTTGCCGGAACCTGATACGCCGGTAACCACCGTCAACCGTCCCAACGGCACGCGTGCGGTTACGCGCTGCAGGTTGTGCAGTTGTGCTTCACGGACAATCAGCGCCGGGGTGTTGCTGTCGACGCGCCGCGGCGGATGCAGCGGGTGCTGCAATGGTTTTGCAAGCAGCCGCCCGGTCACCGATTGCGGGTTGCGCTGCAATTCGGCGGCCGTGCCGGCAGCGACGACATGGCCGCCGCGGCGCCCGGCGCCGGGGCCGAGGTCGATCACATGGTCGGCGCGGCGGATGGTGTCTTCATCGTGTTCGACGACAATCAGGGTATTGCCTTGCGTCTGCAGTTTCGCCAGCGTGTCGAGCAGGATGCGGTTATCGCGCGGATGCAAACCGATGGTCGGTTCGTCGAGGATGTAGGCGACGCCGCGCAGGTTGGATCCCAGCTGGGCCGCGAGCCGGATGCGCTGGGCTTCGCCGCCCGAGAGCGTCGGCGCCGCACGGTCGAGCGCCAGATAGCCGAGACCGACCTCGTCGAGGAAACCGAGCCGGCTGCGGATTTCGCTGACGATGTCGCGGGCGATCGCCGCCTCGCGCCCGCTGAACGACACCTCGCTGAATTCGCGCGCGAGCCTGGCCACCGGCAGCGCTGCCAGCGCTGCGATCGAACGTTTGCGGTAACGCACCGCCAGCGCGGTCGGATTTAGTCTCTGGCCGTTGCAGCTTGCACAGGGCTCGTCGATTTCCAGCCAGTTCAGCCATGAATCCAGCACATGCTCTTCGGTACCGGTTTTTTCGCGCTCCTCGTCCCACTCGATTTTTTCCAGCGTCAGCCCGGTTCCGAAACATGCCGGGCACCAGCCGTGTTTGGAGTTGTACGAAAACAGCCGCGGATCGAGTTCAGGGAAGCTTTTGTTGCACGAAGGGCAGGCGCGTTTCACCGAGTACACGGTTTCCCTGAAGCGGATCAGCCGCGGATTCTTCTTCGCCATCGCCTCGGCCAGCGTATCGAGGCCGCCCAGCACATGCACCACACCCTTGCCGTGTTCCAGCGCTGCGGCAAGTCCGGCGCGCAATGAGGTTTCGTTCGCCGGGGTGACGCGAATGTCTGCCACCGGCAGCTCGATGCTGTGTTCCCGGAAACGCGCCAGCCGCGGCCACGGCGAAGTCGGGATGAATTCGCCGTCAACACGCAAGTGGGTGTAGCCCTTGCCGGCCGCCCACTTAGCGAGGTCGGTGTAATAACCCTTGCGGCTGACCACCAGCGGCGCCAGCAGGCCGATACGGTCGCTGCGGCACTCTTTCATGATGCGCGCGGCGATCTGGTCCACGCTTTGCGGCTCGATCGGGACATCGCAGTCGGGACAATGCTGGGTGCCGAGCTTGACGTAGAGCAGGCGCAGGAAATGGTAGATCTCGGTCAGCGTCGCCACGGTGCTGCGGCGGCCACCGCGGCTGGTGCGCTGCTCGATCGCCACCGTCGGCGGAATTCCGTAAATGGCATCGACGTCGGGCCGGGCCGCCGCCTGTACGAACTGGCGCGCATACGCATTGAGCGATTCCAGGTAACGCCGCTGGCCCTCGGCGAACACGATGTCGAAGGCCAGAGTCGATTTGCCGCTGCCCGAGACACCGGTGACGACGGTGAATTTCCCGCGCGGGATGTCGACGCTGATGTTTTTCAGGTTGTGTTCGCGGGCATGGCTGACGCTGATCGAGTTGCCGTGTCGTGCGGTGGTGCGCAGTGCTTTGGGCATGGCCGGCGGGGAGCCCGGAGCCGCGGCGTAATCGCGCAAAGCCTTGCCGGTGTGTGAGGCGTCATGTGCTGCCACCGTCTCCGGCGTGCCGGTGCAGACGATCATGCCGCCGGCATCGCCGCCTTCGGGGCCGAGGTCGATGATCCAGTCGGCGGCGCGTATCACGTCGAGATTGTGTTCGATGACGATCAGCGAATGCCCGGCAGCAATCAGTTTGCGGTACGCCGCCAGCAGTTTGCGCACG
>JBFWOE010000069.1:0-15675 GCA_050250695.1 Burkholderiales bacterium | reverse complement strand
GGGCACGTGGATCATGTCGATGCCGGCCATGCGTTTGAACAGTTCCGCCGACAGGTGCGGCGCGGAACCGGCGCCGGGCGTGGCGAAGGTCAACTGGCCCGGTTTCGATTTGGCGAGCGCGATGAGTTCATTGACGCTCCCCGCGGGCGCCGCTGCGCTGACGACGAGGACGTTGGGCTGGTAGTTGAGCTGGGTGACCGGTGCAAAATCCTTCAGCGGATCGTACGGCAGTTTTTTGTAGACGCTGGGATTGATCACGAAGGTCGTGGTGATCATCAGCAGCGTGTAGCCGTCGGGCACCGCCTGCGAGGCGATCTCGGTGCCAACGATGGTCGCCGCACCCGGACGCGTGTCGACGACGATGTTCTGGCCCCATTTTTCGGTGAGCTTGCGGCCGATCAGGCGGGTGCTGATGTCGAGGCCGCCGCCGGGGGCGAAGGGTACGATGACACGTATCGGTTTCGACGGATAGGCGGCCACCGCCTTGTCTTGGGCAACCGCACCGCAACTGAAAATAAAGGTCAAGGCAATGCCAGCTGCAATTCCTGTTCTCATGCACCCACCTCGCGTTTCTGGAAATGGCAACGCGCAAACCGAGAACATCCGGCAAGTCTGCATTGCGAAAACGCAGGTGTTTTCCGGTCATCACCGGCGAGGGGGTGCCTCGTACAATGGTTGATCCCCGAGCCAGTGTGCATGGTGTTCCTGATTGCGGATACTCCAGCTTTGTCGGGTAAATTCATCTTCGGTTACCCCGGTCAGCAGCCAACTGAAAAACTGACCGGCCGCACGCGGCGAGACGAGACCACCGGCATCCCTGATCCGTCGGTATTCCAGGGCGTCCGGATAACGTGCCGCATCGACAGCCATCTGCTGGTCAATCATGCCGGTATGCGCCGGACTCGGTACTGCCATGCCGACATGGAAGCCAAGCGGGGACAACTCGGCTTGCAGACAGGACTGGAGCATCGCCGAAGCCGCTTGCGAAACCGAATAGGCTGCTCCCCCGACGCGCGCTCTGGTTGCCGAATTGGAACCGACAAACAACACCCGTGCGCCGTAAGAAAATTCCGTGATCAATTCAATGGTCAGAAACAGCCTTGCTGTCACATTGACAGCCATCACGGCCTCCCAGTCAGGCGCCGTGATTTCGGCAACCGGACGCTGCAAATGCAGGCCGGCACAGTGCACAAGATATCTTACCCGTCCCACCTTGCGCACCATCGCCAGCAATGATGCGCGATCAGATGTCATCGTAACGTTACATCGCAGGGGAATAATCCGCCGGTCTGACAGCACAGCAGTCTCCAGCAGTTTGTCGCCACGCCGGCCCACTGCAATCACTGTACCCACCTTGGGCGCGAGGGCAAGCGCCGTCTCACGCCCGATCCCCGAACCAGCGCCGGTGACAATGGCCACGGAGGATTCAGACACGACAGTGCTCTTCTGGGCAGGGAACATGGCTGTGAGGGGAGGAAAACGGAACAGGTTCGGAGGCTGGGATTGACCCTGTTAATGCATGCAATAGATTGTTGACAATATACATAAAGCGGCGTTAAATCACCACCACCCTTCCATTTCATTTTCCAAAACCATGCACGACAAAGCCATCGACACCGCATCAGCCCAAACACCAACCGCAGGGGCCGTCATCGGCCTGCTGCAGCAGCATTCGCTGACCACGCTGGTTCAGCATGAAATCGAACGGCGCATCGTCGCCGGCGAACTCGCTGCCGGTGCCAAGCTCAATGAGGCCGACATTGCCGGAGAACTCGGGGTCTCGCGCGGCCCGGTGCGGGAAGCCTTCCGCGCACTGGAACAGGCCGGACTGGTGCGCAATGAAAAAAACCGCGGCGTGTTTGTACGACAGGTCTCCATAGAGGAAGCAGCCGAAATCTATGAAGTGCGCGCAGCACTCGATGCCATGATCGGCCGCCTCGCGGCCAAACGCGCGCAGCCCGCGCATCTGACCCGGCTGCGCGGCATCGTCAAGCGCATGCATGCCGCCGAACGCACCCGTGACGTGGACGCCTACTTCCCGCTCAACCTCGAATTCCATGACGTGCTTGCCGAAGCCACCGGCAACCAGTCGCTTGCCGCCAATTACCGGCGCATCGTCAATGAGCTGATCATTTACCGCCGTGAAGTGCTTGCGCGGGATACCGAAAACATCATCGCTTCCACACGCGAACACGAAGCCATCGTCAACGCCGTGGCCAAGGGCGACAGCCAGGGCGCCGAACGCCTGCTCTCCGGGCATGTCACCGAGAGTTACACCCGTCTGCGCCGGGCGCTGGATACGCCCGTGCCCGGCGCCGGCAAACCGTCGCGCAAGGCCGCCTGAATCCCTATCGACTGAATCCGTATTGACTTACCCGCGTCACAACATCCCTTTTCACCCCGTTTATTATCAACAAGCCAATCAGGAGTCATTCAGCAATGACCGCAACGAGCAGCAAGCCCGCAGTCAACGTCAACGGAACCTCTTACCAATGGCCCAAACGTCCGGTCGTCGTGGTGTGCATCGACGGCGGCGACCCCGCCTATCTTCAACAGTTCCTCCGGGAAGGGGCGATCCCCAACATCGCACGGTTCATTAAAGAGGGATTCAGCGTCGTCGCCGACGGCACGGTGCCGAGCTTCACCTGCCCCAACAACATGTCGATCATCACCGGCACACCGGCGTCCAAACACGGCATTTCCGGCAACTATTACCTCGATACGCGTACCGGGGAAGCCGTCGTGATGACCGGCCCCGAACTGCTGCGCGGCGACACCATCATCACCCGGTTTGCCGAAGCCGGCGCAAAAGTGGTCTCGATCACCGCCAAGGACAAGCTGCGCAAACAACTGGGCAAGAATCTGGATGTCTCCAAGGGCCATGTCAGCTTTTCCTCGGAGTTCGCATCCAAATGCACCCTCAAGGAAAACGGCATCGACAACGTACTGGGATTCGTGGGTGCGCCGCAGCCGGACATGTATTCGATGGAGCTGTCGCTGTTCGTGCTGGATGCCGGCATCAAGCTGCTTGAACAATCGCACAGGGACATCATGTATTTGTCGCTGACCGACTGGGTGCAGCACAAATACGCGCCGCATGAATCGGAAGCGCGGCGCTTCTACCAGGAAATCGACAAGCGGTTTGGTCGCCTCGCCGAACTCGGTGCCATCGTCGCGCTCACCGCAGACCACGGCATGAACGACAAGTCCGATGCCAACGGCAAACCCAAGGTCATCTGGCTGCAGGACATCCTCGACAAAAAATTCGGCAAGGGTGACACCAAGGTCATCTGCCCGATCACCGATGCCTTCGTCGCCCATCACGGCGCGCTCGGCGGATTTGTGCGGGTGTGGTGCCGCGGCAAGGCCACCCCGCAGCAGATCATCGAGGAAATCCGCGGCCTGCCCGGTCTGGAGTCGGTGCTCGACAAGGAGACCGCCTGCAAGGTCCATGACCTGCCGCCGGACCGCGAAGGCGATGTAGTGGTGATTTCATCAGCGGATGTCTGTGTCGGCGCCTCCGAGGCCGACCATGACCTCTCAGGCCTCGAAGGCCACCGGCTGCGCACCCACGGCGGCGTATCCGAAGCCAAGGTGCCTTTCATCCTAAGCGCGCCGCTCAACGACAGCTACAAGCTGAAAGCCGGCGCGGCCACGCTGAAGAGCTACCAGATATTTGATTTCGCCATCAATGGGGTCGCGCACTGATGAATACCGTTGCGCGCACGGGTCGGCTGGCGGTTTATGAGTCACCAAATAAACCGTTTGAAATCAAGGAGTTGCTGCTTCGTGATCCCCGGCCCAGCGAAGTGCTGGTGAAAATCCGCATGTCAACCATCTGCCGTTCGGATATCCACTCCTATCTGGGTCATCGCCCCAATCCCTGCCCGGGTGTGCTGGGGCATGAAATCATCGGCGACATCGTGACACTGGGCGCGGGTGTCACGCGCGACATGCGCGGCACTCCCATTGCAATCGGTGATCGCATCACCTGGAGCGAATACTTCATCCCCGGCACGAACTATTACACCGAGGTGCTCGACCTGCCGCAGAAATCACCGGGCGTGGACAAATACGGCCACATGGCCGTGGGCACCGACCCCCATCACCACGGCGGCTTCGGCGAGTACTGCTATGTATTGCCGCAGTCTTGGATACTCAAGCTGCCCGCGGATCTCACTGACGAAGAAGCAACACCCATTAATTGCGGCGTAGCCACGATGATCTGCGTCACCGAACGCGCCGAGATCCGCATGGGTGACGCCGTGGTGGTGCAGGGACTCGGGCTGCTCGGACTTTATGGCGCAGCCATCGCCAAGGCACGCGGGGCGCGTCTGGTGATCGGGTTGGATACCGTCGCTGCACGGCGCGCGCTCGGACTGCGTTTCGGGGTCGATCATGCACTGGATCCAAAGTCCATGAGCGAAGCCGAACTGGTCAAGCAGGTGCGCTCGCTGTGCCAGCCCGAAGGCGCTGATGCGGTGATCGAGGTCTGCGGCTACCCTGAAGTCATCCCGGCGGGCCTGCAGTTCCTGCGCACCGGCGGCCGTTATGTGCTGGGCGGCGTCGTCAATCCTGATTCATTCGTGAACATCGACGTCAACCAGATCCTGCGCAAACTGGTCACGCTGCGCGGCGTGCACAACTACCACCCGCGCAACCTGATCGAAGCGCTGGATTTCGTGCATGCCAATCGCAAGCGTTTTCCCTTTCATGACCTGGTGGACGGCAAGTACCGCCTCGATGAAGTCGGCAAGGCCATGAAGGATGCCGAGGATCGCCGCGTGCTGCGGGCCGCCATCATTCCCTAACCACACAATATTTCAGCCAGAGGACAGCGTATGTCAGCAGGACAAGTTGCAGAACCCGATCTGGGCTACACCCCCAAAGGTTTGTATATCGGCGGCAAATGGGAAGGTGCAGCCGACGGCCGCACCTTCGCAACTTACAACCCCTCAACGGGAAAAAAACTCGGCGAGGTGCCCTATGCCTCGGCGGCCGACGTTGACCGTGCAGTGCAAGCTGCAAAAAAAGCCTTTGCGGAATGGCGCCGGGTACCGATGCGCGAACGTGCGAAATGCCTCGAAGCGCTCGCCAAACGCATCCGTGAGCAGCGCAACCCCCTGGGCATGATGGATGCCATCGATGCCGGCAATGCGGTGACCGGCATGCGCGGCGACATGGACTGGACCGCCGACAGCCTGGAATACTTTGCCGGACTGGTCACCGAGATCAAGGGCGAAACCAGCTCGCAGGGGCCGCGCCATCTCAATTTCACGCGACGCCAGCCCTATGGCGTGGTCGGCAAGATCAACCCCTTCAACCATCCCTTCCGTTTTTGCGCCGAGAAGGCCGCAGCGCCGCTGGCCGCCGGCAACTGCGTGGTCATCAAGGGCTCCGAGCAGGCGCCGCTGTCCAGTCTCAAACTCGGCGAATTGTGTGAAGGCATCCTGCCGCCGGGTGTGGTCAACATCGTGACCGGCGATGCTGTTGCCGGCGAAGCGCTGGTGCGTCACCCCGATGTGCCGCGTATCGGCCTCGTTGGTTCGGTTGAAGCCGGCCGCCGTGTGGCCATGGCCGGCGCCGAGAGCCTGAAACGGGTCAGCCTTGAACTCGGCGGCAAGAATCCGATCATCATTTTCCCCGATGCCGATCCGAAGATGGCCGCTGCCGCCGCAATCAAGGGCATGAACATGAACCGCCAGGGCCAGTCGTGCAGCTCGACATCACGGGTTTTTGTGCATGAGTCACTGCACAAGTCCGTGCTCGATGAAATCGTGCGCCTCGCACAGGCGCTGCCGGTGGGCTTTCCGTGGATCGAGACCAATGAGCTCGGCCCCATAGTTTCAGAGAAACAGTACAAACGGGTCACCGCTTACATTGAAGCAGGTCAGCGTGACGGCGCCCGGCTGGTCACCGGCGGCGGGAAACCCGCGACGCCCGAACTGCAAAACGGTTTTTTCGTGATGCCGACCGTGTTCGACGGCGTCAAACAAAACATGAAAATCGCCCAGGAAGAAATCTTCGGGCCGGTGATGTCGGTCTTCACCTGGCGCGACACCGAGGACGTGCTGGCGCAGGCCAACAGCCTCTCCTACGGACTGACCGCGGCCATCGTCACACAGAACCTTGCGCAGGCCATGGAAACCGCCGAGCGTGTCGAAGCCGGTTATGTCTGGATCAACGGCAACGGCCGATATCTGGGTGCGCCTTATGGCGGCTGGAAACACAGCGGCCTGGGTGTCGAGGAAACCTTTGAAGAATTGCTGAGTTACACCCAGATCAAGAATGTGCACATGCGCTGGTAAGCCCATAAACAGCACACCAGGCAGGGCAGCGCGCAGTAATACCCCTGTCATGGTGTGTTGGTAACCCGAACGGCGGCCCGGTATGAACCGGCTGCCGCACAGTTCTTCAATCCAAAGGAGGTCACAATGAATGCTTCGCTGAAATTCCGCAAAGTCGCCGCAACCCTGCTGGCCGGCTTCGGCCTTATCGCCCTGCCTGCTCTCGCGCAGGCGCAAAGCTGCGAAAACCCGAAAGTCCTGCGTTTTTCGATGGTGCCGACCCAGGACAGTGTGCGCGAACTCTCGTATTACAAGCCGGTGCTCGACCAGCTGGTCAAGAACACCGGCAAGAAAATCGAGTTCTACATGCCCACCTCCTACTCATCGGTGGTGGAAGCCATGCTGGGCAAATGGGTGGATTTCGGCGTGCTGGGGCCTGAGTCCTATGTCATCGCCAAGAACAAGTCCCCCGCCATCGAGGTGTTTGCAACATATCACCGTGCAAAAAACGGGATTCAGGAAGAGGGGCCGGGTTATCGCTCCATCCTGCTTACCAAGAAGGGCGGCAAGTTCAGCGACATTAAATCGCTGAAAGGCGCCGTCATCGCACTAGTCGACCCGGCCAGCACTTCCGGCGGGCTGGTACCCGAAAAGGTATTCCCCAAAGCCGTCAACATTCCGCCGCTGAAACAGTACTTCTCGCGCGTGGTTTACTCAGGTGCGCATGATCTGTCCGCCATCGCCGTCGCGGAAGGCAAGGCCGATGCCGGTTTTGCCGCCAGCCACCGCTTCATGGAAACCGTCAATGCGGGCAAGGTCAAGCTGGAGGACTTCAACATCCTGTGGCAATCACCGGTGATTCCGCAGGATCCCTTCGTGCTGCGCAATACGCTGTGCAAAGACATCAAGAAAGCCATCATCGACACCTTCATGTCCGTGGACAAAACCGAAGCCGGAAAAAAATACCTGCAAAACGTCAAGTCCCTGAAAATCGTGCCGATGAAGGACTCGGACTACGACATCGTTCGCGAAGCCAACAAGAAATAATCCGATGTCCGCAATCCTTGAAGTGCGGAATCTCCGGGTCAGCTACACGGCTGGCCGGGAGATTCTGAAGGGCATCAACTTCTCGGTCGGGTCTGATGATTTTCTGGCCATCATCGGCCCCAGCGGCGCGGGCAAGTCCACGCTGATCCGCTGCGTCAACCGCCTGGTGGAACCCAGCGGCGGCGAGATCCTGTTTGAAGGCGGTGATTTGCTCAAACTCAGCGAATCGGAAATGCGTGCCAGACGCCGTAACATCGGCATGATTTTCCAGGAATTCAATCTCATCGAACGCCTGTCTGTGATCGACAACGTTCTGACCGGGCGCCTGGGTTATACCGGCACCCTGCGCAGCATTTTCCGCGCCTATACCAGGGATGACATCCGCAATGCAGTGCGTCTGCTTGACCGTGTTGGTCTGGTCGAGCACCTCGATAAACGCGCGGATCAGCTCTCCGGTGGCCAGCGCCAGCGCGTGGGCATCGCACGCGCGCTGATCCAGAATCCGAAGATGCTGCTGGTGGATGAGCCCACCTCCAGTCTCGATCCCAAGATTGCCCGCGAAGTGATGACGCTGATCCGCGAAATCGCCCGCGAATTCGGCGTGCCGGTGCTGTGCAACATTCACGACGTCGATCTGGCGCTCGAATTCTGCACCCGCGTCATCGGCCTGCAGGACGGCATCAAGAAATTCGACGGCCCTCCCAGCGAAATCGACAAGCATGTGCTTGCCGACATCTATGCGATGGAAGTTCTCTGATATGCCGCAGACAGCCCCGGACCTGTCGCATTACGACGGCCATGCTGAGCGGATAGCCGGCTGGCGCAACCGGTCGCGCCGGATTCGCTATATCACCTACTTCCTGATTGCGGGACTGATCGCCTGGAGCATCGAAGCCATCGTGGTCGGCGACACCGACTGGAGCCGGATATCCTGGGCCAGCATGCTCAAATCGGCCCGGCAGTTCATGACGGTGGACCTGTCGATATTCGGCAGCCTGATGGAACCCGCGCTCGAAACCGCGCTGATGGCCACGCTGGGCACCCTGGTCGGCCTGTTACTCGCAGTACCGGTTGCCTGGCTGGGCGCCATGAACATTTCACCGCTGGGCCGCACGACATATGCCATCGGCCGCGGCCTGATGACACTGTCACGTTCGGTGCATGAAGTGGTGTGGGGCCTGATTTTTGTCGCCGCAGTCGGACTGGGTGCGCTTGCGGGTGTGCTGGCCATGGGCATCCGCTCCATCGGCTTCATCTCGAAAACCGTGGCCGAAGCCATCGAGGATGTCAATCCGGGCCCCGTTGAAGCCATGCGCGCAGTGGGTGCCAACCGTTTCCAGATTTTGCTGTTCGGCATCCTGCCGCAGGTCATACCCGTCTTTATCGGCAACATCATCTTTGAATGGGACGTCAACATCCGCCGCTCGACCATCATGGGACTGGTCGGCGCCGGCGGACTCGGACTTGCGCTGCACCGGCAGATGGCCGCCTACAATTACGGCGGCATTGCCACTGTGCTGCTGGTGATCCTGCTGCTGATCGTTGCCGGGGAAATCGTTTCGTACTATGCGCGCAAGGCGGTGATCTGATGAGTTCGCCTGTCGCAGCGGCTGCAAAACCCCTGCCCGAATGGCAGCGTTTCCGTTTTCCGCAAAGCCTGTACAAATATGCCGCCGCACTGGCCACACTGGGATTCTTCTGGTGGTCACTGGAAATCCTGCGCATCGACGTCGAGCGCCTGCCCGGCATCATGGGTCGCATGTTTGAAGTACTCTCCGACCGCTACTGGCCGCCGGATGTGAACCATGTGCTGGGTTCGGGTTACATTGACGCGGTCATCGACACCTTCCAGATGTCTTATGTGGCCACGGTCGTTGGCCTGCTCATCGCGATTCCGCTCGCCTGGTTCGGTTCGTTCAACACGACACCCAGCCGGCGTTTTCTGTATCCCGCAGCCCGCCTGATCGTCATGGCCTGCCGTTCCGTGCATGAAATGATCTGGACCATCCTGCTGGTGGCCATCGTCGGCTTCGGCATGCTGCCCGGCACGCTGGCGATGACGCTGTTCTGCATCGGTTTTTCGGGAAAACTTCTCGCCGAAGCCATCGAAGCCATCCGCAAGGGCCAGGTTGAAGCCGTGCGCGCTTCCGGCGCCGACGAAATCCAGGTTTTCCTGTTTGCCGTGCTGCCCCAAGTGCGGGTTGCCTGGACCGGCATCGCCATTTACACCTGGGATGTGGTGTTCCGTGCCGCGACCGTGGTCGGCTTTTTCGGCGCCGGCGGCATGGGGCATTACCTGCGCGAAAGCGTGCAACGGGTGGAGAGCCGGGAAGTGGCCGCAATTGTGCTGTCCATCATCGTGATCGTATTCATAGCGGAATTGCTGTCGGCATGGATTCGCGCCCGCATTTCGAAAGCAATCGCTTGATGGGAAACACCCGGGAATGACCGCGTTGCTCAACCTGCTGGCCGGCGTCGCGCTCCTGGTCTGGGGCACACACATCGTGCGCACCGGATTTCTGCGCCTGTGCGGCGCGGACTTGCGGCGGATACTCGGTGTCAGCGTCAACAACCGCATCAAGGCTTTCCTGGCCGGCATCGGCGTCACCGGCCTCCTGCAAAGCAGCACCGCCACCGCCCTGATCGCCACTTCCTTCGTCGGTTCCGGCCTGATTGCGACCGCGCCTGCACTGGCCATCATCCTCGGCGCCGATGTGGGCACCAGCCTGCTGGCAGTGCTGTTTTCCTTTGACCTGTCCTGGCTGTCGCCGCTGCTGATCATCTTCGGTGTAATCCTGTTCCTGACCGGCCAGGGCACCGCGCGCAAACGGGTCGGCCGGATACTGATCGGACTGGGCGTGATCATCCTTGCGCTGAAGCTGGTAATCGATGCCACGATGCCGCTGCGCAATGCCGAAAATGTCAAGGTATTGTTTGCCTCCATCACCGGGGACATTTTTCTTGACCTGCTGATTGCAGCGGCAGTCACCGTACTCTGTTATTCCAGCCTCGCGGTGGTGCTGCTGGTCGCCTCGTTGACGGCGGCGCTGGTCATCATGCCCTCCACCGCGCTGGCGCTGGTGGTGGGCGCCAATATCGGCGGCGGCGTGCTCGCGGTGCTTGCAACGCTGGGTTCGACGCCTGAAGCACGCCGCGTGGCCATGGGCAACCTGCTCTTCAAGGGCGCCGGATGCGTCATCCTGCTGCCGCTGCTCGGCCATGCCGGTGAATTTCTCGCCAGCCTGGATCCCGCGCCGGCGCGCCAGGTCGTGTATTTCCACCTGCTGTTCAACCTGACCATTGCCGCGGTGTTTATCGGATTCACCGAAATCATCGCCGGGCTGGCCGAGCGGATACTGCCTTCGCGCGCGGATGCGGCAAACCCGTCAACCCCACGCTACCTTGATCCCGCAGCCCTGGAATCCCCGTCGCTGGCGATCTCCTGTGCCGCACGCGAAGCCTTGCGGCTGGGTGATTTGGTAGAGCAGATGCTGCGCGGCGTGCTCGATGTACTGCGCACCAACGACCTCACCCGCATAGCCGACATCCGGCACATGGACGACGAGGTGGACCGCCTCTACACCGCCATCAAGCTGTATCTGACCCAGATCAGCCGTGAAGACCTCGATGAGCGCGAAGGACGGCGCTGGACCGAGATCATCTCGCTGACGATCAACCTGGAGCATGTCGGCGACATCGTCGATAAAAGCTTGATGGAGCTTGCCGAGAAAAAAGGCCGCAACAACTGGAGTTTTTCGGATGCCGGCATGGCGGAAATATCCGACCTGCACACCCGCGTGGTGTCCAACCTGCAACTCGGGCTCAACATTTTCATCAATCCTGATGTCAAAAATGCCCAGAAACTGCTGTCAGAAAAGGAACAGTTGCGCGACCTCGAACGGACGTATGCCGACAATCACCTGCGCCGGCTGTCCGACAACACCTTGCAAAGTGTTGAAACCAGCGCGCTGCACCTGGACATCATTCGCGACCTCAAGCGCATCAACTCGCATCTGTGCGCAATCGCCTACCCGATCCTGGAGCAGGCCGGAGTGCTCCGTTCCAGCCGGCTGCGGCAGCCCGCGGCAGGCCTGAACGCCTGATTTTCAGCCGGCCAACACAATGTCACGAACCTGACATGGAAATGAAACATCATCCGGCGCGGGATTGAATGACCCTAGCCCCGTGCCAGGGGCTTGAATGTGGCACCAGTGCATGAATGAAACCAATCATTATCGAGGAGATCTCATCATGAAAATGCCTTCCAGCACCCGAATGTCTCTTTTTCGGTTTGCCATCCTGCTGATCACCTGCGTGATCGGGTTCGCCGGTACCGCACACGCCCAGCAACGCGAGCTGCGCGTCGGCGTTGCCTCCCACGTCCGGACCCTGGACGTCCAGCAAATGACCAGCAACGCGGGGGCGCAATTCCTTCCGCAGATTTTCGACACCCTGATCGAACGCGACAATTACGCATCCCCGCTGCGCTTCGTTCCGGGCCTGGCGACCAGCTGGAAAATGGTCGCGCCGACAACGATGGAGCTGAATCTCCGCGACGGGGTCATCATGCATGACGGCACCACAATGGATGCGCAGGATGTCAAGTTTTCCATTGAACGCATCCTCGATCCCAAGGAACCGCGTTATGCCAGCGCAAGGGGGCGCTTTTTTTACAACCTCAAAAGTGTTGAAGTGGTCAACCGGTTGACGGTGCGGGTGCACACCCACAAACCGGATCCGCTGCTGGAAACCCTGCTTTCGGCACGCAACGCCGGCATCACATCGATGGAATACGTAAACAAGGTCGGAAAAGACAAATCTGCATTGATGCCCGTAGGCTCGGGGCCGTACAAGGTCCAGAACTTCAGGCCCAACGAAGCCCTGGTGATGGTGCGGCATGACAAGTTCTGGGGCGAACGTCCCCCGCTGGACAAGCTCACGTTTACACGCATTCCGGAAGTAACCGCCCGCATTACCGCACTGATCAACCGCGAGGTTGATTTCATCACCAACGTGCCACCCGACCAGGAAGCCGCCGTTTCCCGCGTCAAGGGTTTCAAGCTGCTGGGCTCCGCGCCCCCGGTGTTTCACATCTGGGTCATCAACATGAGTCATCCCCTCATGGCAAAACCGGAAATGAGAAAAGCGCTGAACCTTGCGGTGGACAGGGAGGCCTTGGTCAAGGCATTGTGGAACGGCCAGGGCATCGCGCCCAAGGCGCACCAGTTCAAGGAATACGGGGCTCCGATGTACATGCCGGATCTGTCCTTTTACCGGCATGATCCCGAGCAAGCCAAGTCACTGCTGAAGAAAGCCGGCTACAAGGGAGAAACCATCAACATCATGTTTTTCCCGGAATATTACCTGTACGGAAACTACGCCGCGGTTGCCGTCGCTAACATGTGGAAAAAGATCGGCATCAACGTGAAGCTGCTGCAAAGCGAACCGGTGTTCAGCTCTGCTGATCACAGCAATATCCAGATCCGCCCCTGGTCCAACCCGCTCTACTACCCTGACCCGATGGGCGTGTTCGATACCCACTGGTCTGACAGCAGCTGGGTGACCAAACGCGGTCTCTGGAAGCCGGATCATCCGGAATGGAAGGCCACTTACGAGCAGGCACGTTTCGGCGCCGACCCCAAGGCCCGCGCTTCGGCCTACCGCAAGCTCCTTCAGCTCTCCGATCAGTTGAGCGGCTGGATCGTTCTGTACCAGCCCTACGAATCCGTTGCCATGCGTGATGACATCGAATGGCGCGTGCCTACGGCGCAAAGACCCTACGAACTCGCCTTCCGTGCCGGGCAGATCAGTTTCAAGGGGCGCTGAGCACCGGCCACTTTACAATGCTGCAATTTGTTGCCTGGCGCCTGGGGCGTGCCGCGCTGACCATACTGTTCGTGCTGGTGGCCTGCTTCACGGCCATCCGCATGGCAGGGTCGCCGGTGGACATCCTTTACCCGGAGGATGCCACCCCGGAACAAACGGCGCTTCTTGAAAAGGAGTGGGGACTGGATCGCAGCCTGCCGGAGCAGTTCGCCATCTACGTCGGCAACTTGTCCAAGGGTGATTTCGGCATCAGCATCATCGAGGGCAGGCCGGTCACCGAAGTGTATGGCGAAAAACTGGGGGCAACGCTGCAGCTGGCCGGACTCGCGCTGCTCATCGGCATCTCCGCCGGCATTCCGCTCGGCGTGATTGCCGCACTCAGGCGAGGGCGGGCCGTTGCACGCCTGGCCATGTCGGCCGCCTTCCTTGGCTACGCCGTACCGCATTTCATCATTGCAATCATCCTGATCCTGATCTTCGGCTACCACCTGAACTGGCTGCCCAGCACCGGCGCCGACACGCCGGCGCATTTCATCCTGCCCGCCGTCACGCTGGCCTTGCCGCTGATTGCCGCCATTGCCCGCTACATGCGCAGCACCATGCTGGATGTGATGAATCAGGACTTCGTGCGCACCGCACGCGCCAAGGGGGTTGCCGAGCCCCGCGTGATCACCCTGCATGTGATGCGCAATGCCATGCTCCCCTTGATCACCGTGCTCGGTCTTGAAATTGCCGGACTGATCAACGGATCGCTGATCATCGAAACAATTTTTTCATGGCCCGGCCTGGGCAAGGTGCTGACCGGCTCGGTCACACGACGCGATTTTCCGGTGTTGCAGTTCGGCGTGGTGGCTTATGCTGTGGCAGTGGTGGCGATCAACTCCACCGTTGATCTGCTCTATGCCGTGGCCGATCCGCGGGTGCGGGTGGAATCATGAACATCGCGGCTGCAGAGAACCCGGGCACAACTCCAGAATTTGCGCTGCGCCGCCGCTTGGCCTTTGGCCGCATGCCACCTGCGATCAAGGCCTGTTTCATCGTTGCAGCCCTGATTGCACTGGCGGCCCTGCTTGCACCCTGGGTAGCCCCGCATGATCCGGATGCGATCAGTTTCATGGACAAGCTCAAACCCCCGGTACCGCTGGCGGGTCATGCATCCCCGCACCTTCTGGGAACCGATCAGCTGGGTCGCGACCTGCTGTCGCGCTGCATCCACGGCATCAAGGTCAGCGTGGGCATTGCAATGCTGGGGCTGTTCATCGGCTGCCTGATCGGCACTACACTGGGCATCATCAGCGGCCTGATGGGCGGCTTTGCCGATCGGATGATCATGATGCTGGTGGATGTGTTCATCACGGTGCCCAACCTGCTGATCGTGATGGTGGGGATTGCCGTATTCGGCAATGACACGCTGGTGCTGGTTGCCCTGATCGGCATTGCGCGCTGGGAATCCTACGCCCGGATCGTGCGGGGTCAGGTGCTGCAGGTGCGCGAAATGCCCTACATCGAGGCCAGCCGCGCGCTGGGGGCCGGCCCCCTGTGGGTTGCACTGCGCCATGTGTTGCCGAATATCGCCTCGCCGCTGCTGGTGCTGATGACGCTCAATTTTCCGTCCATTCTGCTGCTCGAATCCTCGCTGTCCTTTCTCGGACTCGGTGTGCAGCCGCCCACCGCATCGCTGGGCAGCATGGTTGGGGACGGCAGGGACCACCTGATCTTCGCCTGGTGGGTGGCGATCGTGCCTGCAGCTGCCATCGTCGTGATTACCTTTGTCGTGCAGACGCTGGGCGACTGGCTGCGCGACGTGCTGGATGTGCGCATCGATGACTGAACCCGCCGCCTTGCTCGAAGTACGTGATCTGCAGGTGCGCCTGAAAACCGAGGATGGCGAGCTCGACGCGGTAAGCAGGGTTTCGTTTACGGTGCACGAAGGCGAAACCCTTGCGCTGGTCGGCGAATCCGGCGCCGGTAAGTCAGTCACATCGCTGGCGATCATGCGCCTGCTGCAGGCCGGCGGCCGATCGCATTCGGCATCCGTCGCTGGGAAAATCATGTTCCGCGGCAATCCGACTGCTCCGGTTGATCTGCTCAAGCTGGATTCCGCAGGAATGCGCAGCCTGCGCGGCCGCGCCCTGTCGATGATCTTCCAGGAACCGATGACCTCACTCAATCCGGTAATGCGTGTCGGTGAGCAGATTGCCGAGGCGATCCATGCTCATGAAACTCTGGGCCATGCGGCTGCATTGTCTCGCGCAGTGGACATGCTGCGGCGGGTGGGGATTCCCGATCCACCCGCGCGCGCGCGAACCTTCCCGCATGAGCTCTCCGGCGGCATGCGCCAGCGGGTCATGATCGCAATGGCACTCGCCTGCCACCCGCGGCTGCTGATCGCCGATGAACCCACAACAGCACTCGATGTGACCGTGCAGGCGCAGGTGCTGGACCTGATCCGCGGCCTGCAACGCGAGTTCAACATGGCCGTGCTGTTCATCACCCACGACCTTGGCGTTGTGGC
>JBFWOE010000068.1:0-15730 GCA_050250695.1 Burkholderiales bacterium | reverse complement strand
ATCAGGTCCTTGCCCTTCTGGTTAATGATGGCGTCGATGGCCACAGCGGTCTTGCCGGTCTGGCGGTCACCGATGATCAGTTCGCGCTGGCCGCGGCCGACCGGCACCATGGCATCAATCGACTTCAGCCCGGTCTGCACCGGCTGCGACACCGATTTGCGGGCAATCACGCCCGGGGCCACTTTTTCGATGACGTCGGTCATCTTGGCGTTGACCGGGCCCTTGCCATCGACCGGTTCGCCCAGCGAATTGACCACGCGGCCGATCAGCTCCGGGCCCACCGGCACCTCGAGAATGCGCCCCGTGGTCTTCACGATGTCGCCCTCGGAAATATGCTCGTAGGCGCCCAGAATCACCGCGCCCACCGAATCACGCTCAAGGTTCAGCGCGAGGCCGAAGGTGTTCTGCGGGAACTCGAGCATTTCGCCCTGCATCACGTCGGCCAGACCGTGGATGCGGCAGATGCCGTCGGTCACCGAAATCACCGTGCCCTGGGTGCGCGCTTCCGTGCTGCCGCCCAGATTCTGGATCCGGCTCTTGATGAGTTCGCTGATCTCGGATGGATTGAGTTGCATGTGTTGCTCCTAGTGGGCCAACGTGGCGGCCATGGCGTCGAGCCGGCCGCGCACGGTGGCGTCAATGACTTTGTCGCCGACGACGATTTTCACGCCGCCGATCAGTTGGGGATCAATTTCGACCTTGGCGGTGATCCTGCGCTTGAATTTCGACTCAAGCGCAGCGAGCAGGGGCTTGACCTGCTCGTCGCCGATCGGCAGCGCGGATATCACGATTGCCTCGAGCACGCCTTCATGCTCGCGCTTCAGGTCATCGTAGAGGCCGCGGATCTGCGACGTCACATCGAGCCGGCCATTCTGCACCAGCACGCGCATGAAATTGCGGGCCACCTCAGCGATTGCAGCATCCAGCTTGTCGCCGATCACGCCAAGCACCAGTGCCTCGAGCTGCTGTGCACTGACATTGGGATCACTGATCAGCGACTGCACGCGTGCATCGCCGACCACCGCGTCGAGATTTGCCAGCGCATCAGCCCAGGGCACCAGCGCGTTTTTTTCGCGGGCGATCTTGAATACCGCTTCGGCGTAGGGGCGGGCGATGGTTACCGGTTCGGCCATGGCTTGAGTTCAGTCCCGTCTTACAGTTGACGCTGCATGGCAGCGAGCATGTCGGCGTGGGCCTTGGCGTCAACCTCGCGCTTGAGGATCTGCTCGGCACCGGCCACGGCCAGCGCCGCGACCTGGGTGCGCAATGTTTCCTTGGCGCGGGAGACTTCCTGCTCGATTTCGGCCTTGGCGCCGGCGACCAGGCGTTCGCCCTCGACCTTGGCCGAGGCCTTGGCTTCCTCGATCATCTGGCTGGCGCGTTTTTCGGCCTGGGCGACGATTTCGCTGGCGCGACCGCGAGCCTGGGCGATGGCCTCATCGGCCTGTTTGGCGGAACGTTCCAGCGACTGCTTGCCTTCTTCGGCAGCAGCCAGGCCATCGGCAATCTGTTTCTGCCGCACTTCGATGGCCTTGATCAGATATGGCCAGATAAGCGTCTTGCAGAACCAGATGAAGACGAAAAACGTGACTGCCTGCGCAATCATCGTGACGTTTAGGTTCATGGCTTTCCCCTGCGAACAGCGGTTCGAAACAGCTTAATTGAGGCTTCCGAGCAGGGGGTTGCCGGTGGCGAACCACAGCGCGAGACCGACGCCGATGATGAACGACGCGTCAATCAGGCCGAGCAGCAGGAACACTTTCGCCTGCAGTTGCGGCATCAGTTCCGGCTGGCGCGCGGCGCCTTCGAGGAAGCGGCTGCACATGATGCCCACACCGATACACGCGCCGGCGGCGCCCAGGCCGATCATCAGGCCGATACCGATGCCGGTATATGCCTGGATCATCGCAACAAGTTGCAGCTTGTCCATCAGAATCTCCTTTTCAGAACTGTCAAATAAAACGATTGCTTGGTTAATGGCTTTCGTGCGCCATCGCCATGTAGACGGCGGTGAGCATCATGAAAATGTAGGCCTGCAGCAGAACAATCAGGATGTGGAAAATCGCCCAGCCCAGCGCAAGCACGCCGCCGAACACCGAGCCGACGAGGCCTGTCGCCGCCCACATCCACAGCAGCAGGAAAATGATCTCGCCGGCGTAGATGTTGCCGTAGAGCCGCAGCGAGTGCGACAGCGGCTTGGAAATGTACTCGACGAGGTTGAACAGGAAATTGAACACCCACAGCAGCGGATGGCCGCCGAACGGCGTGCAGAAGAGTTCATGGGTCCAGCCACCGATGCCCTTGACCTTGACGTTGTAGAACAGCATCAGCAGCCACACCGACAGCGCCAGCGCGAAGGTCGTATTCACGTCCGAAGTCGGCACCGGCTTCCATTCATGCTGCTGCAGGACGTTGCTGGTGAATGCGGCGGCGAGGTCGACGGGAATGAAATCCATCGAGTTCATCAGCAGCACCCAGACAAACACCGTCAGCGCCAGCGGCGCGACAAACGCACGATTGCCGTGGAAAATGCCTTTGACCTGGTCATCAACAAACTCGATCAGCATTTCGACGAAAGCCTGGCGTTTGTTCGGCACGCCGGAAGTCGCTCCCCGCACCACCCACCACAGGAAACCGAAGCCGACGACGCCGAGAAAAACCGCGGTGAGGAATGTGTCGAGATGCAGGGTCCAGAACGGCCCGTCGCCCAGGGAAACCGTGCGGTTGGTGAGATGATGACCGATATAGCTGGTCGGGGTCAGTTCCTGTCCTGCGGCCATCTCTGCTTGTCCCTGATACTGAAACTTATTCTTTGACCAAAATCGCCATCCGGAAAACCACCACCGAAACGGCGAACGAAATAAAAAGCGCGGCGTGCACGACATCCCGGTAGGACATCAGCACCCATCCCATCTGGAACACGATCAATACGATCCTGGCAGCTTCCGCCCTGAACAGAACCCGCAGCGTTCCGCCTGCCGTCCTGATCCGGTTGCCGCCCGACACCAGCATCGCATAGGCCAGATCAGCGATCTGGTTGATGAAGCCCCCCAACAACGCAGAAACCGCACCATGCACACCGGCATACGGCCATGCCAGCAAACCCGCTACCGCAGTTGCAACAAGCTGCCACACCATCACGGTGCGCATGGGTCTGCCGATGCGTGCAAACACCGTTACGGCCTCAGAGCAAACTGTCGAATTTTAATGGTTCCGGCGCAACATCGTCAAACCATCCTGCGTCGCACCAAATCACCGATTCAACGCGTCAGGCGCCTGATCAGCCGGTCCAGGTCGTCAAGGCTGGCGTAATCGATGACCAGGCTGCCCTTGCCCTTGGGGCGGGCCTTGATCTGAACCCGGGTCCCCAGCTTTTCGGCAAGATTTTCCTGAAGCCTTGCGACATCGCGGTCCAGCGTTCGTTTTTTGCGCGCCGTATCGCCACTGCCGGCAAGCGCAGCCGCAACACGCTGCTCGACTTCGCGCACTGACAGCCCTTTGGCTGCGGCCTCATTGGCCATTTCGACCTGGCGCAGGGCAGGCAAAGCCAGCAAAGCACGTGCGTGGCCCATCTCGATGCGCCCTTCACCCAGCAGCTTCTTGACCGGCGGCGCCAGTTCGAGCAGGCGCAGCAGATTGCTTACCGCCGCACGGGATTTTCCGATGGCGTCGGCCACGGCCTGATGGGTCAGGGCAAACTCGCTGATCAGGCGCTCGATGCCGGTGGCCTCCTCCAGCGCATTCAGATCCTCGCGCTGGATGTTTTCGATCAGCGCCACTGCCAGCGCCTGCTGGTCCGGCACGTTGCGCACCAGCACCGGCACCTCGCGCAGTCCGGCCATGCGCGCAGCACGCCAGCGCCTTTCTCCGGCAATGATTTCGTGTTCACCGTTGGCGGTGGGACGAACCAGGATGGGCTGCATTACGCCCTGCGCCTTGATCGACGCGGCCAGGGCTTCCAGCGCCGCCTGATCCATGCGCGTGCGCGGCTGGTATTTACCGGGGTTTAGAGCGGAAACCGGCATGCTGCCGACGCTGTCCGTTGTCGCGGCACGCGGCGTGTCGCCGCCCAGCAAGGCATCCAGTCCCCGGCCCAATCCTTTAGGTTTTACCATAAAAACCTTTAAAATCAAATATTTAAATCAACGAGCCGGCGCGGTTGAGCATTTCGCCGGCAAGCGCCAGATAGGCCTGCGCGCCTTTGGAAGACCGATCGAATTCCAGTGCGGGCAGACCGTGACTGGGGGCCTCGGCCAGTCGCACGTTGCGCGGAATCACCGTGCGATACACCTTGTCACCGAAATGCTGGACCAGCTGCGCGGAAACCTGCTGCGCCAGCGTATTGCGCGGGTCATACATGGTTCGCAACAGCCCTTCGATTTCGAGGCCGGGATTGAGGTGTTCGCGCACACGCTTGATGGTGCCGACCAGATCGGACAACCCTTCGAGCGCGTAGTACTCGCATTGCATCGGAATCATCACGGCCTGGGCCGCCGTCAATCCGTTCACTGTCAGCAGATTCAGCGCCGGCGGACAGTCGATCAGGATGTAGTCATAACCGGCGGCCACAGTCTGCAATGCCTCTTTCAGCCGTGTTTCGCGATGGTCGATGTCGACCAGTTCGACTTCGGCGCCGGCCAGTTCGCGGTTCGAGGGCAATACGTCATAACCTGCCGCAGCGCGCTGACTCACTTCAGCGATGTTTTTTTCGCCAAGCAGCACATGGTACACGGTTGCGCCCAGCGCACGCTTGTCGATGCCGCTGCCCATGGTCGCATTGCCCTGCGGATCCAGATCGACCAGCAGCACCCGGCGCTGGGTGGCGGCAAGGCTGGCCGCCAGATTGACGCCGGTCGTGGTTTTGCCAACGCCGCCTTTCTGGTTGGTGATGGCAATGATGCGCGTCATGCCGCCACCGCCGGCTGCAGCAGCGCCGCATGGCGTTCGGCGCCGAGTCCCGGCACCTGCAACTGCACGATATTGCACAGGTGAAAATCCTTCGGCACCTGTGCCAGCTCATCATGCGGGTACAGGCCTTTCATCGCGATCAGTACGCCATCCCTTGCGCACAGCCTGCCGGACAATGTGAGAAACTCCGGCAGGTCGGAAAATGCCCGCGACACCACGGTATCAAACGGTTGTGGTGCTGAAAAATTTTCGACGCGCGCGCATTCGACGGTGACATTGGCCAGTTTCAGTTCGATGACCGCCTGGCGCAGAAAAGTGGTTTTCTTGTGATTCGAATCGAGCAGCGTGAACTGCCAGTCAGGACGCGAAAGGGCCAGCGGAATCCCCGGAAGTCCGGCACCGCTGCCGACATCGAGCACCCGCGGTCCGCGCACATGGGGCAACACCGCCAGCGAATCGAGCAGATGATGCGTCAGCATCCTGTCCTGCTCGCGCACTGCAGTCAGGTTGTAGGTCTTGTTCCACTTGTCGACCAGCGCCAGGTAATCAAGCATGCGGCGTTGAGCATCCTCCGGCACGTCCAGGCCCAGCGTCGCAATGCCGGATGCCAGTTCGTCGGCGAGATTCATGCGGATTTTTTCAGGCCCGCCGACAGCCGCTTCAGATGCACCAGCAATACCGAAATCGCCGCCGGAGTCACGCCGGAAATGCGCGAAGCCTGTCCGACGGTTTCGGGTTTTGCGCGATTGAGTTTCTGCTGGACTTCGATCGACAGGCCGCGCACCTGGGCGTAATCGAGATCAGCCGGCAGCGCCAGCATTTCCTGCTGCGAACGATGCTCGATTTCCGTGCGCTGACGTTCGATATAGCCTTGGTATTTGGCTTGGATTTCTACTTGCTCGGCCACCTGCGGGTCGCTGGTTCCGGGACCGGCGCCAGGCAGTTTCATCAGGGTCTCGTAGGATACTTCCGGGCGACGCAGGAGGTCCGATAGTGAATGCTCACGTTCTATCGTTTTACCAATTAATTCAATGGCTTGCTGATCAGACAGGATCTGGGGATTCACCCACACCGATTTCAGCCGCTCCTGTTCCCGCGCGATGGCTTCGCACTTGCGGGAATAAGCTTCCCAGCGTCGGTCGTCGACCACGCCGAGACGGCGGCCGGTTTCAGTCAGGCGCAGGTCGGCATTGTCTTCACGCAAGGAAAGCCGGTATTCGGCGCGGCTGGTGAACATGCGATAAGGCTCGGAAACGCCGCGGGTTATCAGGTCATCGACCAGCACGCCGAGATAGGCCTGGTCGCGCGTCGGGTGCCAGCTGTCCTGCCCGGAGGCCTGCAGTGCGGCATTGATGCCGGCGAGCAGTCCCTGCGCGGCCGCTTCTTCGTAGCCGGTGGTGCCGTTGATCTGTCCGGCAAAAAACAAACCGGCGATACCCTTGGTTTCCAGCGACGCCCGCAATCCGCGTGGGTCGAAATAATCATATTCGATCGCGTATCCCGGGCGCGTGATATGCGCCTGTTCAAGCCCTTTGATCGAACGCACCACCGCCAATTGCACGTCGAACGGCAGGCTGGTGGAAATGCCGTTGGGATAGTATTCGGAGACCGTCAGACCTTCGGGCTCGAGGAAGATCTGGTGCGCGGACTTGTCGGCGAAACGATGAATCTTGTCCTCGATTGAAGGACAATAACGCGGCCCAACCCCTTCGATGACTCCGGTGAACATCGGTGAACGGTCCAGGCCGGCGCGGATGGCGTCATGGGTGCGCTCGTTGGTATGGGTAATCCAGCACGGCAACTGCGCCGGGTGCTGATCGCGCCGGCCGAGGAAGGAAAATATCGGCACCGGATCGTCTCCCGGCTGTTCGGTCAGTTGCGTGAAATCGATGCTGCGACCATCAATGCGCGGCGGCGTGCCGGTTTTCAACCGTCCCACCGGCAGCTTCAGCTCACGCAAACGCGCGGCAAGGCTGGCTGAAGGCGGATCGCCGGCGCGCCCGCCCTGGTAATTCTGCAATCCGACATGAATCAGGCCAGAGAGGAAAGTGCCCGCGGTCAGTACCACGGCACGGGCATCGAAACGCAGGCCGATCTGAGTCACCACGCCGATCACTCGATCGCCCTGCACCACTAGATCGTCCACCGCCTGCTGGAACACACTGAGGTTGGCCTGGTTTTCGATCCGGCTGCGGATAGCCTGACGATAGAGCACCCGGTCAGCCTGCGCGCGGGTGGCGCGCACCGCCGGTCCCTTGCGAGAATTGAGAATGCGAAACTGGATGCCAGCTTCATCGGTGGCTGCCGCCATTGCCCCACCCAGTGCATCCACTTCCTTGACCAGATGCCCCTTGCCGATGCCGCCGATGGAAGGATTGCAGGACATCTGGCCCAGCGTCTCCACGCTGTGGGTCAGCAACAGGGTGCGCCGGCCCATGCGTGCGCTGGCGAGCGCGGCTTCGGTCCCGGCATGGCCGCCACCGATCACAATTACTTCAAATTTTTCAGGGTATTGCGTCATTTTTGGGACCGGGCCGGATTTCCCGGCTGCGACCGGGCCGGGCGCGCATGATATCCCAGTTTGGGGTCCCGCCCAAGCCATTGGTTTGCGGCGCCGACGTTCCACGTGAAACCTTGGACGCCTCTGGATCCCCCGGCAGGGCGGGTTGTTCCACGTGGAACAGCCGGCTAACGAAGCCTATTTGCCGATACAGAACGTCGAAAAAATTTCACCCAGCAGATCGTCAGCGGAAAATTTACCGGTAATCCGTCCCAGCGTTTCATGCGCCAGCCGCAATTCCTCGGCGCACAACTCCGGGCGGGCAACTTCCGTGGCCGCAACCGCCAGATGGCGCTGCGCAGCCAGCAGGGCATCGACATGGCGCGCCCTGGCAGTAAACAGACTTTCCCCTGCCGGTTGCCAGCCTGCATGGTCACGAATGGCCTGTTCCAGCAGTTCCAGACCTTCCCCGGTCCTGGCCGACAACCAGATGTGCTCTGTGCCATCGACGATTACGCGCGCAGCCTGGCGTGCGGCCAGATCCGCCTTGTTCATCACATGAATCCGCCGCAATCCTGGCGGCAACCGGTTAACTATAGCTTCGTCGCCGTCGCGAATCTTGCCGCTGGCATCCCGTACCACCAGTGCAAGGTCGGCTTTTTCCACCATCTCCCAGGTTCGCCGCATGCCAATGCGCTCGACTTCGTCGCTGCTCTCGCGCAGGCCCGCGGTATCGATGATATGCACGGTCAGGCCATCGATGCTGACCTTTTCGCGAACCGCATCGCGCGTGGTTCCCGGGATATCGGTCACGATCGCCACATCGTCGCCGGCCAGACGGTTCAGCAGGCTGGACTTGCCGACGTTGGGCGCACCGATCAGCACCACCTGTATGCCATCACGCAACAGGCTGCCCTGGCGGGTCGTCGCGAGCACGGCGTCAACCCGGGCATGAATCACGCCCAATTGCTCCGCAACTCGGGCCGCAGTTACGCTTTCGATCTCCTCCTCGGGAAAATCCAGGGTTGCTTCCAGGAGTGTACGCAAGGACACAATTAATGACATAAGTTCATGAATTAATTGAGAAAAACGTCCTTGCAAGGAGCGTAGAGCGGCACGCGCCGCCAGCGCGCTTGAGGCCTCGATCAGATCGGCGACACCCTCGGCTTGGGCCAGGTCCATGCGATCGTTCAGATATGCCCGTTCCGTGAATTCACCGGGCCGCGCCTGACGCGCGCCGAGTTCCATACAGCGCTGGAGCAGGGATTGCATGACCGCCGTTCCGCCATGGCCATGCAGTTCGATGACATCTTCGCCGGTGTAGGAATGCGGTGCCGGGAAAAAAAGGACGATGCCGGTGTCGATCGGCTCGCCGGCAGCATCGAGAAACGCCGTCAGCCGCGCATGGCGCGGTTCGAGGGGATGCGGAACAAGGTCGGTCGCAAATCCCGACAAACCTGTTCCGGATACACGAATGATGCCGATGCCGCCCCGCCCCGGCGCAGTGGCTATTGCCGCAATGGTGTCGCGATGAATCATCCGCGGCGAGTATAGCGCCGCGCAGTTACGGCTTGCGGATCGCCCGTTTGGTATCCCTCTCGATCGCACGATTGATATGCCATTGCTGCGCGATGGAGAGAATGTTGTTGACCAGCCAGTACAACACCAGGCCGGCCGGGAAAAAGAAAAAGAAGATGCTGAACGCAATCGGCATGATCTTCATGATCTTCGCCTGGACCGGATCCGGCGGTTCCGGATTGAGCCTGGTCTGGATGATCATGGTCGCGCCCATCAGTATCGGCAGTATGAACCACGGATCCTGGGCGGAAAGATCGGTAATCCACAGTGCAAACGGCGCCTGGCGGATTTCCACGCTGCCGAGCAGGACCCAGTAGAGCGCGATGAACACGGGGATCTGCACCACGATCGGCAGACAGCCGCCCAGCGGATTGATTTTCTCGGTTTTGTAGAGCTCCATCATCGCCTGCTGCATGCGCTGCCGGTCCTCACCGTACTGTTCCTTGATCCGCTGCATCTTCGGCGCCACCACGCGCATCTTGGCCATGGAACGGTAACTGGCCTCGGACAGCGGGTAGAACATCAGCTTGATCAGTATGGTCAGGATGATGATCGCCACACCCCAGTTGCCGGTCCAGCCATGGATCCACTGCAGCACCCAGAACAGGGGCGCAGCGATCACCGTCAGCCAGCCGTAGTCCACAGCCAGGTCAAGACCCGGGGCCAGGGCTGCGAGTTTTTCCTGCTCCTGCGGTCCGGCATACAGCGGCACGTCCACCGTGGCACTGGCGCCGGGAGCAATGACACCCGCCGGAACGATGACGCCGGCGGCATATAACCCCTGCTGAAGCTGCCGCGTATAGAACTCGCGAGGAGTTCCGTTTTTCGGCAGCCATGCCCCCAGGAAATAATGCTGCAGCATGCCGACCCAGCCGTCGCTGGCATTTTTCGGATAAGGGGTTTTCCCCTTGTCAATGTCGCTGAAGGCGACTTTCTGGAACTTTTCCTTTTCGGTGTACACCGCGGCGCCGGTGTACGTCGGCACCATCGCCGAATCGCCCTCCGGCGGTTTCATGTCGCGCACCAACTGAAAATAACCGAATGCTTCCACCGGTACGGTGCCGGTATTGGTCACCTCGTGCACCACGTCGATGAGATAACTGTTGCGCCGGAATCGCAGGATCTTGGTTGACTTGACATCGCCTGCGGCTTCGAGCCTGACTTCCAGTACGGCGGCACCGTCCGACAGCCGGTATTCGGTCGCGGCAGCCTTGTAAACGGTCTGGTGATTGGGAAGACTGCCGCCAATCAGGCCTGACTGGGCAATGTAGACGTGTTCGCTGCCACGGGTGAACAGCACGAAGTTCTTCTTCGGATCCAGCGTGCTGCCGTGTTTAAGCAGGCGCAGGCCGACCAGATCGCCGCCTGTGGTGCTGATCTCGGCCTGATACAGGTCGGTCTCGACCTTGATGATCTGGCCGCGGTCGGTTGCGACTGCGGCGGCCGGCGCCGCCACCGGTTTCGGGGTCAGCGCCGCGCTGGGTGCCGGCGGAACCCCGGCAGCCGGCGGCACTGAAGGTATGCCCGGGGTCTGGGGTGCAGCGGGAACGGCGGATGGTGCAGTTGCCGCCACCGGAGGCCGTTGATCACGCTGCCAGCCCTCGTAGAGCAGGAACACCGACATCGTGAAGACAAAGAAAAGAATCAGCCGTTGTGAATCCATAAGCGTTTCAGCCGAGCGTTGAGATCCTTATTTGCCGGTTGATGAATCCAGCAACCCGAGCAGCAGCTGCTCCAGTTCCCGGTTCAGTGCAGTGTTGTCCAGATTTCGAGGATTGCTCCTGAGCTGAACCACAACATCCAAAGCATCCAGCTCTGTTGCCAGTTGACGATGCGCGTTTCTTGCCAGGCGCTTGACCCGGTTCCGGTCCACCGCCCGCGGCGCACATTTCTTGCCGACGATCAATCCCAGCCGTGCTCCGTTTCCGGCATTGGCCAGGGCCCTGGCGAGAAAACATGGTGTTCCTGACCGGCGTCCTTTTGCCAGCACGACCTCGAACTGGGCGGCTTGCGTCAGGCGACCCGGGCGCGCGGGCGCGCACCTGCGGTCAACGCCGGCTTTGGTCAAACGCTGAGGCGGGCACGCCCTTTTGCGCGGCGCGCACGAATGACAGCCCGCCCGCCGCGCGTTTTCATGCGCACGCGGAACCCGTGGGTCCGCTGGCGACGCGTTTTTGACGGTTGATAGGTGCGCTTCATGATTTATCCCTGAATGGTCTTCGCGAAACCCGTCATTAGACATCGACATCCCCTGTACTGTCAATCTTCAAGACCCGTGAAACAAGACCGGTATTCTCGCCAGACAAGCTTGCGTTCTTTGTGACGGCTCGCAATAAAGAGTAAAATCAGGGGTCAATTTTTGCGTTATTTCCACAAACCCAGCCTGCAGCCGCACCCGATAGGGACGAATGAACGATTTCTGGCAACATTGCCTCGACTTCTTTGCAAAAGAACTCGGGCAACAGCAATTCGTCACCTGGATTCAGCCCCTCCAATGTTCCATTACCGGGGCCGTGGTTACGGTGGTCGCCCCCAACCGGTTCGTCCAGCACTGGGTCCGGGACCGCTTCCAGGCCAAAATCCTCGACCTTGCGCGGGATCGCCTCGGCAACGAAGCCGAGGTGGAATTAATCCTTGCCGAGCGCGCCTCCGCAGCTCCGGTCGCGGTTGCGCCTGCAGAGCCCGCGACCCCCAAACCCGCCCCGCCGGTCAGGGACGTCTCACGGCTGAATCCCGGGTTTACCTTCGACACCTTTGTCACCGGCAAGGCCAATGATCTGGCCCGCGCCGCCGCCCGCCAGGTCGCCGAGAAGCCAGGTTCAGCCTACAACCCCCTGTTCATATACGGCGGCGTCGGGCTGGGCAAGACCCACTTGATCCATGCCATTGGCAACCACCTGCGCAGCCACGCGCCGGAAAGCAAAATCCGCTATATCCATGCCGAGCAGTACGTATCGGACGTGGTCAGGGCCTATCAGCACAAGGCGTTCGACGATTTCAAACGTTATTACCATTCGCTTGACCTGCTGCTGATCGATGACATCCAGTTTTTCAGCGGCAAAAACCGGACCCAGGAAGAGTTTTTCTACGCGTTCAACGCGCTGGTCGAAGCCCACAAGCAAGTTATCATCACCTGTGATACCTATCCCAAGGAAATATCCGGAATCGAGAACCGGCTGATTTCAAGGTTCGGCTGGGGACTTACCGTTGCCGTCGAACCCCCTGAACTCGAAATGCGTGTGGCCATCCTGCTGAAAAAAGCGGCCGCTGACGGACTGGTACTCGATGAAACCGTGGCGTTTTTCATCGCCAAGCACATCCAGTCCAATATCCGCGAACTGGAGGGCGCCCTGAAGCGGGTGCTTGCCTATTCCCGCTTTACCGGACAGGCCATTACCGTGGACCTCGCGCGGGAAGCATTACGCGACGTGCTGGCATCGCAAAGCAGACAGGTCAGCATCGAAAACATCCAGAAGACCGTCGCTGACTACTACAAAATCAAGGTCTCGGAGATGTATTCTAAAAAACGCACCCGCAACGTCGCCAGGCCCAGACAGGTTGCGATGGCGCTGGCCAAGGAACTGACCCAGATGAGTCTGCCCGATATTGGCGAAGCCTTTGGCGGACGCGACCACACCACCGTGCTACATGCCTGCCGCAAGATCGCGCAGTTGCGCAGCACCAGCAACGAAATGACAGTCGACATCAGTTCCCTGCTGAAAGTGCTGCGCAGTTGATTACATGTTCATGCATTGTGCATAAAGCCGATTTCCGGGGATCGTCCGCTTCCTTATCCTTTTCTATCCACAGGCAATCCCCGGAACATACAGTTTCTGCCTTGGACGTTTTGCATATTGAATTCAACGGATCACAGGATGTTTCAACAGAAACAGCCGGTCCTTATTAGTTACTACTAGTTTTTTAAAGAAGAACTACTGTCATGAAACTAATGCAATTATCCCGTGATGCGCTGCTGAAACCGCTGCAGGCGGTTACCGGCATAGTAGAACGGCGCCATACACTGCCGATACTTTCCAACGTCCTCATCGAGCGCAATGCGGAAACGCTGAAGTTTGTGGCCACTGATCTTGAGCTGCAAATCGCCACGACCTGCGCCCTCGACAAAAAAGCCGGCGAGCCGGTGGCCGTGACCGTATCCGCGCGCAAGCTGGTGGATATACTGCGTGCCCTGCCTGACGGCAGCGACGTTGCCCTGGAAAACGCAAACAACCGGATCCAGGTCAAGGCGGGCAAAAGCCGTTTCAACCTGCAAACCCTCCCGGCGACGGATTTTCCGGCGCTGGCTGATCCCGGAAAGCCGCAAAGTACTTTCCGCATATCACAGGGCGCGGTGCGCAAGCTGCTTGCGCTCGTGCAGTATGCAATGGCACAGCAGGACATTCGCTATTACCTCAATGGCTTGCTGCTGGTCACCGAAGGCAAGGAAATTCGGGTGGTGGCCACCGATGGACACCGCCTGGCCTATGCGGTTACGGCATTACCCGAGAAGCAGGAAAAGACGGAAGTCATACTGCCGCGGAAGGCCATACTCGAACTGGCACGCCAGCTGGTCGACGGTGACGACCCGCTTGATGTGGATGTTTACGCCAACCAGGTGCGTTTCCGTTTCGGTGAGATCGAACTCACAACCAAGGTCATAGACGGAAAATTCCCGGATTACCAGCGCGTCATTCCCACGAATTACGAAAAAGGGATAGCCCTGGACCGCGACGAACTGCAGCGGGCGCTGCAGCGTGCGGCAATCCTGTCCAATGAAAAATTCCGCGGCGTGCGCTGGATGCTGACCAAGGACAGTCTGCGCATATCCTGCAGCAACAACGAGCAGGAAGAAGCCCAGGAAGAACTGGAAATCGAATTCAGCGGCGATCCGCTGGATGTCGGTTTCAACGTGACCTACCTGCTTGACGTGCTCAACAACGTGCCGGCAGGAAAAGTGGTGTGTTCCTTTGGCGACGCCAACAGCAGCATGCTGATCACCCTGCCCGGGCGAGATGATTTCCGCTATGTCGTAATGCCGATGCGGATTTAAGCCAACAGACAACCACGAAAAAGAAAGCAATGAGCGAAAAAGAACAGCGCGCCGACGATGCATACGATGCGAACAGCATCAAGGTTCTCAAGGGTCTGGAAGCAGTACGCAAACGTCCGGGCATGTACATCGGCGATACCAGCGACGGCACCGGCCTGCACCACATGGTTTTCGAGGTCGTCGACAACGCGGTGGACGAGGCGCTGGCCGGCCACTGTGATGAAATCACCATCATCATCCATCCCGACAATTCCATCAGTGTCGCCGACAACGGTCGCGGCATCCCCACGGACATCCACCCCGACGACGAGGAGAAACGCTCGACCGCCGAAGTGGTGATGACCGAACTGCACGCCGGCGGGAAATTCGACAGCAACTCCTACAAGATTTCAGGCGGCCTGCACGGCGTGGGCGTTTCGGTCGTCAATGCTCTGTCGGAATGGCTGCGCCTGACGATACGACGCGACGGCAGGATGCACACCATGGAATTCCGCATGGGCGAGGCCGTTGCGCCGCTGAAATCGGTGGGAAAAAGCGAGCGTCGCGGCACCGAGGTGCACTTCCTCGCAAGCAAGGAAATCTTTGGCAACATCGATTTCCACTACGAGATCCTGGCCAAGCGCCTGCGCGAACTTTCATTCCTGAATCACGGTGTGAAAATCACCCTGACCGACCAGCGCTCGGGGAAGGAAGAAAAATTCGCGTTCAGCGGCGGGGTAAAGGGCTTCGTTGAATACATGAACCGCGCCAAGAGCGTGCTCCATCCGAACATATTCCACATCCAGGGCAGCAAGGACGGCATCACGGTAGAAGTCGCGATGCAGTGGAACGATTCCTACCAGGAATCGATGCAGTGTTTCACCAACAACATCCCTCAGCGCGACGGCGGAACCCATCTGACCGGGCTGCGAGCAGCCATGACGCGCACGCTGAACCAGTACATCGAATCGAATGAACTGGCCAAAAAGGCAAAAGTCGAAACCAGCGGTGACGACATGAAGGAGGGCCTGACGGCCGTGCTTTCGGTAAAGGTCCCGGAACCGAAATTCTCGTCGCAGACCAAGGACAAGCTGGTGTCATCGGAAGTCCGCCCGGTGGTGGATGAGGTGGTGGCGCAGAAACTGATGGAGTTTCTGCTCGAGAAGCCGAACGATGCAAAGATCATCTGCGGCAAGATCGTCGATGCCGCGCGGGCGCGCGAGGCTGCGCGCA
This sequence comes from Burkholderiales bacterium, assembly GCA_050250695.1. Classification (GTDB taxonomy): domain Bacteria; phylum Pseudomonadota; class Gammaproteobacteria; order Burkholderiales; family SG8-41. The sequence continues at coordinate 482 of JBFWOE010000068.1, read as the reverse complement.
AGGCCCGTGAACTGACGCGGCGCAAAGGGGTGCTCGATTCCTTCGGTCTGTCGGGAAAACTGGCAGATTGCCAGGAACGGGATCCCGCTCAATGCGAACTGTACCTGGTGGAGGGCGATTCCGCGGGTGGTTCCGCCAAACAGGGGCGCGACCGGAAAAACCAGGCCATACTGCCGTTGCGTGGCAAGATCCTGAACGTCGAAAAGGCGCGGTTCGACAAACTGATTTCGTCCACGGAAATCACCACGCTGATCAGCGTCCTCGGTACCGGTATCGGCAAGGATGAATACGCGCCCGACAAACTCCGCTACCACCGCATCATAATCATGACGGATGCCGACGTCGACGGTGCACAGATCCGTACCCTGCTTCTGACATTTTTCTATCGCCAGATGCCGGAGCTGGTGGAACGAGGCCATATCTATATCGCCCAGCCGCCGCTGTTCAAGGTCAAGCACGGCAAGCAGGAGCGTTACCTGAAG
>JBFWOE010000067.1:0-15959 GCA_050250695.1 Burkholderiales bacterium | reverse complement strand
ATGCTGCTTCTCGGCGCCATGCCCGCATTCGCCCAGTTCGCATCCTCGACTGACAAGGCCAGCGTGCAGTCCATACTCGCCGCACCCGACACTGGTCAACGGGTGCTTCTGCGCGGCACCATTGTCAGCAACAACCGCGACGGGTCCTACCTGTTCACTGATGGAACGGGGCAGATCGGCCTCGACATCGAGAACCGCCTGCTGTGGGGCCAGAAACTCGTCAAGGGTACGCCGGTGGAAATCGAAGGTGAGGTTGACGAGCACTGGTTCAGCGACGTGGTTGACATCAGTGTCGAGCGCGTCCAGGTGATCAAGCAGGGCAGCGCGGCGGCCGGCAACCCGAAATCCGGAGGCTGACCGCGCGGCAGCGCGGAACCGGCACAGGCATTACTGCGCGCCGCAGACCGACTCCCAGGCGTCGGTGATGCGCCCGGCTGAATAGGTGGCCATGATGTGCGACTGTGCGGCCGCTATCCGCGGCACGACGGCATCCGGATTGTCGAGTGCCCAGGCAAAACCTGCGGCAAGATCATCGCCGATCCACGCCCAGTCGCGGAATTCCATGTACGAAGGTACGGGATGTGCGATGACCAGGCGGCCCGCCCATAACGATTCGATGATGCGGTTCGGGCTTTTCGCCAGGGAACGCGGATGTCCGGCGATGTACGGGATCACCACCACGTCGGATTCCGCCAGCGAACGCCAGGTTTCGGCGTTCGACCATGCGGCAAAACGCAGCGACAGCGTGTTGCGGTGTTTCGCATTGAAGTCCTTGCACTGGCGCTCGATGCCGTCGACGCGTTCGGTAACGATGCGCAGGTCCACCGGTCTGCGCCTGGCCGCCTGCAGCAGCGCCGGCAGCGACTGCTCCAGGCTGGGCAGGTTGACGGGATGGCCGAACCACAACGCTTTCAGGCGTGCGCCAGGCGCGAAACGCGGTTCACCGCGCGCACCTTCGTAGGGATCGCCGATGAAGCAGGCCTGTTTGCCGAACTCCTCGGCGACTTTCCGGCGCAGTGCATCCGACATGGTGACCACGCTGCCCGCCAGCTCGACCATGCGCCGCAGGTGCGGCCCTACCCGGCCGTGCAGCCGGTCGTCCGACAGGTCGAATATGGTCTTCTTGCCCGAGGCCGCCGTTTCCTCCAGCAATTGCTCCACGCCCTCCGGCGCTTCGTAGTCGCGGCGGAACACCACCACATCCGCGTCGGCGATTTCGCCGCGGACCTGGTCGCGGCTGGACGCATCGTGGCCAATGACGAGGGCACGATGCCCGCGGGCGCGCAGCCCGGCTGCCGGAATCAGCGCACGGTAACGCACGCTGGCCACTTTGGAATCAATGGCGTCGCCGGACCCGACCAGATCCGTTTTGACCGTAACCCAGACGACCTTCACCGGCAGGCCTAACGGCGGATGCGCAGCGGTTCCTGCTTGCGGCGCTTGCGCACTGCGATCACGCTGTCAAAAAATTCGATGGAGAATATCTCGCGGCAGACGTCAGGCGGCGTGTTGCGCGGGGGACGCTGCTCGCGGGGCATCTTGTAGCGGGATTTGCGCAGGTCGGCGTCGATGAAGTCGATGTTCAGCCGTTCCGCCAGGCCCTTGAAGTAGTCGTAGAGGCCGATGCCCAGGAAGGATTCCTGGTGCTCCGGCGAATAATTGGTATGGGTGTCTTCGATGACATAGACCCCGCCTTCCCTGATCGACGGGAATAACCTGATGAAAGACATGATCATGTGCGCCTGCACATGCGAACCGTCGTCGATCAGGATGTCGATTTCGGGCATGAAGCGCAGCACTTCTTCGATGCAGCCATCGTCGACCTGGGAACCGATGACCACCTTGTCCGCAACCCCGGCCGTCTCCAGCCGCCTGCATGCGGGATCAATGTCGACGCCCGCGATCTTCGCCCTGGGTCCGAACAGCTTGCGTGCCACCTCCAGTGAACCGCCGTTCTGCACCCCGATCTCGAGGTACGAAATGTCCCTGCCGTACCACCGTGACAGCAGATGGTCGTAGATCTCGAAATAGTGATCCCATTTGTCCGAATCGAAGCGGCGTTCGGAAAAATAGGCCTCGCGATAGGTTTTGATCATGGTTTTCCCCGCACCGTATCCGGATTAGTCGCCCAGTTCAGCTTTTCCGGGTCGCCGCCCTGGAGAAATCGTCGAACAGCCTGCGATGCACGGTTTCCGAGCGGGTGCCCGTCATCATGCTCTGCAGGTAAGGCAGGTACTTGCGCCCCCCCTCGTTGAAGTAGGCGAGCTGGTTGTCCACTCCGTCGTTTTCCGAAAACGAGAAAAACTCGCCCTGGACGCTGGACGCATAGAACATCGGCAGCCAGAACTTCAATTCCGGGAACAGGGACATGATGCCCTTGGGCGAAAACCGGAAATAGTCGTCGGGGTACTTGTGATAACGCCACACCCAGGGATGGCAGCTCATCAGCGCACCCTCGTCGGACAGCAGTTGCTCGACGTGCCGGGCCAGCACCCATGGCCGCGGCGTATGTTCCAGTACCGAGCAGATGATGACCAGGTCGAATTTTTGTCCGGCGAGCGGTCCCGGCCCCTGCTCCAGGTCGACCACGAAATCGACGTTCTTGCCGGCTTCGAGATCGACACCGACGTATTCGCATCCCGGGAACAGCTCACGGAACGGCTGCGTGTTGCCATAGTCCTTGGAGCCTATTTCAAGGATCCTGCCGCGGAAATCCTGGAACACGGCCTTTGCATAAATCAACTGGTTCAGGTCGCCCATTGTTACGCTAGTCCGTGCACGATTGGATTGCCGCCGTTGCCGCAGGACAACCGCTGTGTCGTCCGGCGGCGGAGTTTAAAGCACTCATGCTGCCGCACGCGACACCCGGCACAGCAGCACCTTGAGGTTGGTCTGGTCCGACACCGGGTCGCGCTGCGTCTTGTCGGTGAGGAAATTCACCGAGCGCCACGGGTTGTAAGGCTGGCGTTCGCCCCAGCCTATCGGTATGAACACGGCGGTGGGCCGGATGCCGGCATGCACCCAGGCCATGGCCTCGATGCTGCCGTGAGCGGATTCGACTTTCACACGATCGCCATCGTTGATGCCGAGCTTCGCCGCCTTCTGCGGATGGATCTGGCAATAGAGATCGGGCCACATTTCCTGCGACTGCCAGAAATAATGGGTCCAGCTGTGAAAATGTGCCGCCGGCGGTCGACCGGTCACCAGTTCGGTATCGAAACCCTGCGCGCGCAGCTTTGCACCGGGATGGTCGGGGCCCGGCGCAACGATTTTCCCGCGTGAGCTGCCGGTGGCCGGCGAGCAGAACGGCGAGATCACGCCCTCCTCGGCATCGGTTTCCAGCAATTCCATGTACGGAAGGTCAACCAGCTGCTCGCGCTCGGAATAAAACTCCGGCAGCGCCGACAGGCCCAGCGTGTTGAATTTGGCTTCGAGTTCTTCGGTCCAGAATTCGAGTTTTCCCGATTTTGTCGGGAAACGCCGCCCCGGCGCACCCGTGGGTACCGTGGTGCCTTCGAGGTAGAGGGTGTCGATTTCCGGCGCATCCTCGGTCGCCACCGGCTGGCGCACCCAGCGGTACGGCACCGAATGCAGGCGCTTCTGCGTGCAGCCGCGCAAACCTTCGCTGTCTATGCACACTTCATCCCAGAACACCGCGGGATCCTTGTACCTGTCCTTCAGCACGTCGTCGAAACCGAAACGTTTGCCGAGTTCGATCCAGATCCAGGTGTCGGATTTCGCCTCGCCCGGCGGATCGATCATCTTGTCGATCCACACGATGCGGCGGTCGTCGTTGGAACGGCCGATCTCGCCCTTCTCGATGCCGCTCGCCGCCGGCAGCAGGTAATCGGCAAAAGCCGAAGTCTCGTTGGCGAAGAGTTCGATGTGCACCATCAGGTCGAGCGCTGCGAAGGCAGCGCGCGCCTGGTCCTGCCCCGGCCATTGCGCCAGCGGATTGTTGCAGGTGATCAGCGCCCGGATCGGATAGGGCTTGCCGTGCAGCATCGCCTCGGTCCAGCCTGCCGGACTGCGCCGCACGCGTGGCTTGTTGATTTTCGGCGCGCGGTGTTCCGGCACCTTGGCCGAAATCGGCGTGCCCGCGCTCATGTTGAAAAACGCGCCGCCGCGCCGGCCCCAGTTGCCGGTAATCGCGGCGACGAACATCAGCACGCGGTTGGTCTGTGTGCTGTTGGTATGCTGGTTGACGCCGCGACTGGCAAAAATCACACAGCCGTCGGCCGCGGCAATCTCTTCGGCGAGGCGCCTGATGTCCGCTGCCGCAATGCCGGTGGCCTGTTCGGCCCACTCCGGCGTGTAGTTTTTCTGCAGGATGAAGTCGCGCCACCGCTCAAAGCCGAGCACCCAGTCGGCGCAGAATTTCGCGTCATGCAGATTGTTGGCCAGTATGTGCTGGGCCAGCGCCAGGCCCAGCGCCATGTCGGTGCCGGGACGGATCGGCAGCCAGCGATCGGCCTTCGAAGCAGTCGCAGTCAGCCGCGGATCAACGGCGACCATCTTCGCGCCGTGTTTGATGCGCCAGTCGTTGATCATGCCGAAATACACAGGTCTCGTTTCCGCCTGGTTGTCGCCGATGTAGACATACAGCTCGGCGGAACCGAGGTCGTCTTCGGTGTAGCTGTTGCCGCTGCCGATGCTGCCCAGGGTGATTTCGAAGGCGACGTTTTTGCCGCTGGCGCAGAAGGGATCAGTGCCGTCCTTGTTCGGTGTACCGAACAGTTGCGCGAACATTTTCGTCGTCGCGCGGTAATCGAGGATGCCGGTGCGCGTGCCGATAAACATCGCCAGCGCTTCGGCGCCGTACTGGTCGCGGATTTTTTTCAGCTTCTCCGCGATTTCATCCAGCGCCTGGTCCCAGGAAATGCGTTCGAAGCGGCCTTCGCCACGCGCACCGACGCGCTTTTGCGGGTACAGCAGCCGGTGTTCGCTGTGATACATCTGCAGCGTCAGCTGCGACTTGGGACAGACGCGACCTTGCAGCAGCGGATCGTCGTCGTTGCCGGTGATCTTTATTAACTTGTTGTTTTTAAAGTTGAATTTAACCGTGCAACAATTGAAGCAGATATTGCAGCCGCCGGGCACCACGCGGTCCGCCGCGGTATCCGCGCGCGTCTCGCCGTAGGGAAACGCCGGTGGCTGCGCCTGCACCGCGGTCTGCGCCGCCAGTCCGTCCATGAACGAAGGCCGCCGCGATTCCTGCGGATGCGCACGCGCCGGCGTCACTGCGGTCGCGGTACTGACGTTTTCGGGTTGGGTGCGTTCCAAGTAGATCGTCGCCGGCCCGAGCAGGAAATGGTCCTGGTCGCGCGGCAGGCGGCCGGATTTTTCCGCGTCGGCCAGCAGTTCGGCGCGGTTGCCGAAGCGGATGGCCTGCGTCGGACAGACGCTGGCGCAGGCGGTGGTTTTCTCGCCTTCCGCGCGGCGGTCGACGCACAGGTCGCACTTCACCGCGTGATGCCCCTTGGCGTCGTAACCCATGGCGCTGTAGGGGCAGGCGATCACGCATTCGCCGCAACCGGTGCAGCGCGATTCGTCGACGCGCACGATGCCGGTGACCGGGTCCTTGGCAATCGCTTTCGGATTCACCGGGCAGGCGCGCAAACATGCCGGCCGTTCGCAGTGCTGGCAGGTCAGCGTCAGGAAGGCAAGCCCGGCCTCTTCCAGTGCGCTGGCCCACACCACCTTGTTGCGGTATTCGCCGGGCCCGAGGCGGTGTTCGGTCTTGCAGGCGGCTTCGCAACTCTTGCAGCCGGTGCAGCGCTCGAGGTCGATCAGCAGGGCGACGCGTTCACTCTTGTTCTGTTCATTCCTGGAATCCATCACTGCGCTCATCGTGTCACCATGCCGTGAGATACCACCAGGTTATCGGTCCCCCATCGGCGACGTAACCGGCAAAAAACGTGACGGTGACCACGTGGATCACCACGCCCAGCATGAACAGCCAGGCCAGCGCCATGTGCAAGGGCCGCCACCACGCCTGTTGCGCCGGCACCGCCCGTCTTGTGCCGAGCAGCACAGATTCTTCGCGTGCCAGTTTGCGGTAAGCCAGGGCCAGCCGCGGATGGCTGATGAAATGCGGCAGGTTCACCGAAAACGTACTTTCGGTCGCCTGCGGGTCGAGTTCCGCCAGCAAGCGGCGTTTCTCGACGATCAGGGCACGCAGGCGCTCGCGCGTCGCCGCGTCCGGCACCGTGAACGCCGGCGCCTTCGACGCAAAAGTCGCCGACATGCGCCGCGAGCCGTGCACCCGCGCCCACACGCCGAGCGCGGCCAGTGCGACCAGGGCCAGCAGCAGCAAGGCCGGCGGCCGCCGCAGGAAACCGCCGGAGTGGATGGCGATCAGCACCATGCCGGCCAGCGAACAGGCGACATGGGCATTGAACCAGTTGACCGGATTGGCGCCACTGCCGCCGCGCTTTGCGATGACAAAGGCCACCGGCACCAGCAACAGCAGCACGCCGGCAACGCCGGTCAGGTACAGTGCGGGACTGCCCGGCGTGCGCCACATTTCCGGCAGGGCGCCGCGAATCACGAACCAGAGCACGATGGCGATCACCGCGGCGGCGGTCATCTGCAGCAGCCTCGCATCGGGAATGTCTCGACGTTGCATTCGGGAAGGTCGCGGAGCGGAAAAATTCGCGGGAAACTGCGGCGATTGTAGCACCGGCATCCCGCTCGTCCGCCGCGTGTATCCACATCGCGGCAGCACAATCAGGTGTTGCCGAGCAGCAGCGTCACCCGCCGCACCTGTGGATCGTCATCGCTCAAGGCCGTGGTGAAACCCAGCGATTCGCACAGTGCGAGCATGCCGTTGTTGCTGCTGAGCACATGACCGATCATCGCTCCCAGGCCGCGGCTGCGCGCCACCTCGATCAGCTGTGTCATCATGCGCCGGCCCAGGCCGCGGTACTGCCAGTCGTCGGCGATGACGATGGCGAATTCACAGGTCTGCCCGTCCGGATTCGTCACATAGCGGCAGACGCCGATTTCGGATTCCCGGCCGTCACGCTGCACAGTTGCAATGAAGGCCATCTCGCGGTCGTAATCGATCTGCGTAAAACGCACCAGCATCATCGGCGTCAGTTCGCGCAGGGTGTCCATGAAACGGAAACGCCGGCTTTCCGCGGACAGCCCGCGCACGAAAGCCTGCTCGATCTCCGCGTCTTCCGGCCTTATCGGGCGCAACGTCACCAGTTCGCCGTCCGCCGTCTGCCAGCTGCTCACCAGCCGCGACGGATAGGGATGGATCGCCATGTGGCCGTACGGCCCGTGCACCGGAACATGCTCGCCGACGACGACCCGCGCATCGGCGACAATGGCGCCCGTTTCATCGACGATCAACGGATTGATGTCCAGCTCCTCGAGCCACGGCAGTTCGCAGACCATTTCCGAGACACGCAGCAGTATCGACTCCAGCGCTTCCATGTTGACCGGCGGCATCTTGCGGAACGGACCGAGCAGCTTCGCCACCCGCGTGCCACGGATCAGCTCGGAGACCAGCCATGCGTTGAGCGGCGGCAACGCGACGGCGCGGTCACGGTGCACCTCGACCGCGATGCCGCCGGCGCCGAAGGCGATCGCCGGCCCGAACACCGCGTCGCGGATCACGCCGACCATCAGTTCGCGCCCGTTCGGCCGCACCACCATCGGCTGGATGGCAACACCGGTGATGCGCGCCTGAGGCCGGTGGCGTGCAACTTCTTCGAGGATGTGCTGGTAACCGGAGCGCACCGCCTGCGCGTTGTTCAGGTTGAGCAGCACGCCGCCGGCATCGGTCTTGTGCGTGATGTCCGGCGAATCGATCTTGAGCGCCACCGGATAGCCGATTTCTCCGGCAATCAGCATGGCCTCGTGCGCGCTGTGCACCAGCATGGTCTTCGCCACCGGCATGCCGAATGCAGCGAGCAGCGCTTTCGATTCGATCTCGGTGAGGATTTTCCGCTTCCCGGCGAGCACGCCCTCGATGATCAGGCGTGCGGCGTCGAGGTCCGGCGCCGCCTGCAACGCCAGCGGCCCCGGCGTCTGCAGCAGCGCGCGCTGGTTGCGATAGAAAGACGAAACGTGGGCGAACATTTCCACCGCAGGTTCCGGCGTGCGGAATACCGGCATGCCGGCGGCCGCAAGCAACCGGCGCCCCTCGGCGACCTGTGCCTGCCCCATCCAGCAGGTGAGCACCGGCTTCGCGGACCCGCGCGCGGCGTCGATCACCGCGCTGGCCACCGCGGCAGGCAGGGTCATCGCCTGCGGCGTCAGCACCACCAGCAGGCCGTCGACGCCCTCATCGGCAAGGCAGGCGGCAACGGCCGCGCGGTAACGCGTGGCATCCGCGTCGCCGATCAGGTCCACCGGGTTGCCATGCGACCAGTTCGACGGCAGCGCGGCTTGCAGCGTTTCCAGGGTTGCCGGCGACAGCGCCGCCAGCGGTATGCCCAGGTCAGCAGCGCGGTCAGCCGCCATCACACCGGGGCCGCCGCCGTTGGTGATCACGGCCAGCCGGTCGCCGCGCGGCCGCACATGGGCCGACAGCGCCTGCGCGGCGGCGACCAGTTGGCCTATTGTGGTCACCCGCACCACGCCGGCGCGACGGATCGCGGCGTCGAAGATGTCGTCTGCGCCGACCACGGCACCGGTATGAGACACCGCGGCGCGTGAACCCACCGGGTGCCTCCCCACCTTCATCAGGATCACCGGCTTCACCCGCGCCGCCGCGCGCAGGCTTGAAAAAAACCTCCGTGCGTCGCGCACGCCCTCGATGTAGAGCAGGATGTGCTCGGTCTTCGGGTCATTGACCAGGAAATCGATGATTTCTCCGAAGTCGACATCCTTCGATCCTCCCAGCGATATGACGCTGGAAAAGCCGACCCGGTTGGGCCGCGCCCAGTCGAGCATCGCCGTGCACAATGCGCCCGACTGCGAGACCAGCCCGAGCGACCCGGGCAACGCGTTGCCATGCGCGAAAGTCGCATTCAGCCCCGAACCGGGCCGCATGATGCCCAGACAGTTCGGCCCGATCACGCGCACGCCGTGGCGGCGCGCATTGTCCATCACGGCCCGCTCGAGCCTGGAGCCTGCCAGGCCGGCCTCGGCGAAGCCGGCGGTGATGATCACCGCCGAGCGTACGCCGGCCAGTCCGCATTCCACCATCAGCTGCGGCACCGTCTCCGGCGGCGTTGCGATTACAGCGAGATCCACACGCTGCGGTACCTCGCCGATCTTCGCGTAACAGGTCAGCCCCTGCACCGTGCGCCGCCCCGGATTCACCGCGAACAGCGCCCCGCGGAAGGGGCCAGCCTTCATGTTTTCGACCAGCACCGCGCCGATCGAGCCGGTGCGCTCGCTGGCGCCGATGATCGCCACCGATTCCGGCTCGAACAACGGCGTCAGGTAATGCCTGTCGGACAGTTTCGGATTCATGGTGAAGCCTTACGCGGAAAGCGGCGCCGGACGGACCGTGTGCGAGGCGGTAAAATCCCATTCTAACGTCAACCCGAAGCCGCAGCCCCCTCCCTTCATGATTTCCCTGCACATCAACGGCGAGGCGCGGGCGTTTCCCCGCACACTGACCTGCAGCGAACTGGTGGCCGAACTGGATCTGGCGGGCAAACGCATCGCCATCGAACTCAACGGCGACATCGTGCCGCGCAGCCGGTTCGAAGCCTGCCTGCTGGAGGACGGCGACCGCCTCGAAATCGTGGTTGCCGTCGGCGGCGGATAAACGCCGCTCTTGATCCCGGTCATTGCGGCAGCCTGCCGCAACATGCAAACTTGGAACATCGGACCCCCGCACGGAAGCACCCCATGAAACCGCACGAAAATCTTGATCCGCTGATCATCGGCGGCACGGCCTACCAGTCCCGTTTGCTGATCGGCACGGGCAAATACAAGGACTTCGCCCAGACCCGCGCCGCGGTGGAGGCCAGCGGCGCGCAGATCGTCACCGTCGCCATCCGCCGCACCAACATCGGCCAGAATCCGGGGGAACCGAACCTGCTCGACGCCATTCCGCCATCGAAGTACACGCTGCTGCCCAATACGGCGGGTTGTTATACCGCGGATGATGCGGTGCGCACGCTGCGCCTCGCGCGTGAACTGCTTGACGGCCACGATCTGGTGAAACTCGAAGTGCTCGGCGACCCGAAAACGCTGTACCCGAATGTCGTCGAAACCATCGCCGCGGCAAAAACGCTGGTCAAGGACGGGTTCAAGGTCATGGTCTACACCTCCGACGATCCGATCATCGCCAAACAGCTCGAAGACATCGGCTGCGTCGCGGTGATGCCGCTGGCTTCGCTGATCGGCTCGGGCATGGGCATTCTCAACCCGTGGAACCTGCAGATCATCATCGAAAACGCCAAGGTGCCGGTGGTCGTCGATGCCGGAGTCGGCACCGCCTCCGACGCGACGATAGCGATGGAGCTGGGCTGCGATGCGGTGCTGATGAACACGGCGGTCGCCGCCGCCCGCGATCCGGTGCTGATGGCCTCGGCGATGAGCAAGGCGGTCGCGGCCGGGCGCGAAGCCTTCCGCGCCGGGCGCATGCCGAAAAAACTGTATTCCGCCGCCCCGAGTTCGCCGACCACCGGAATGATCGGCAAACCCTGACCCCCCCGGCAGCTCACGAACACAGCCCGCATTCCCCCCCTTTTCCCGGTTTGGGGCGCAGACCCCGCTAGGCACAATTCCCTGGAACTGCAGCAACAGGGAACCCTCCCATGAATGCCCGTGCCGCCAACGAGTCCGAAACCACCGGTCCTGCTCCGGCCGCTGAAGAATCAGCCACCGCCCTGCTCGCGATCAAGGAGGCACTGGCCAGGACCCAGGCAGAATACCGCACCAAGCTTGAAGCCGAATCTCGCCTTGAATGGGAGGCACGCGGTCGTGCCCAGGCAGAAGCGCGGCTGCAGGCGGAGATCGATGCCCGCGAAGCGGCACAGGCACGAATTGCCGAAGACGAACGCTCGGCCCGCGAGGCTGAAGCAAGGCTGGCCAGTGAAAATGCAGCGCTCGCGGAAGCCAGGGCACGCAGCGAAGCCGAGGCCGCAGCGTCACGCGAAGCCGCCGAGCGGCTGGTCATCGAGGAGCAGCGCGCCGGCATTGCCCGCGAGACGCTGCGCCGCGAACAGGAAGCGCGGCGGATCGCGGCCAGCAAATCGGAAATGGAACAGGCCGCGCATCAACGTGCCGTCGAAAATTCCAGAATAATCAATGAATTGCTTTCCGGACTGCGCAGCGCGGAATCCACGCGGGCTGCCGAACACGCCCGCGCCGAGGCTCTGGCTCGTGCCCGCCTCGCTGCGGAGGGCGCCGCAGCCGCTGAAGCCCGGACCCGTGCCGAGGCTGAAGCCAAAGCCGAAGAACTGGCGCGCGCGCGCAGCGCAGCAGAAGTCCGCGCCGGGGACATCGCCGAAGAGCGGATCCGCAACGAAACCCGGTTGCGTGCCCTAGCCGAGACCCGCATTGAAGCCGAAGCCGCCTGCGCCGCGGAAGCCGATGCGCGCGCCAAGGCCGAACAGGCCTCTCTCGCGGAAGCCCTGGCAAGGACAGCCGCCGAAGCACAGGCCCGGACCGCGGCCGATGCACGCGCAAGGGTCGAACAGGAACTGGCGGCAGCATCGCTGGCCAAGGCGGAAGAAACCCGGCTGTGCACGGCCGAGTCGGCTGCGCGGGTGGCGCTGCTCGATCGTGAACGCGCCGAAATCGCGGCGCGGCGCAAGGCCCAGCAGATGGAGCGGGATGCGATTGCCGCGAGGCTGGCCGCAGAAGAGGATTTTCACCGGATATCCCGCGAACGGGCTGATGTCGAATTGGCGGCGCGCGACCAGGCCGAGGCCCGCGTTCGCGCGGAAAGCCGCGCCGAACATGCCGCCCGCAGCCGCGCCGAGGCGGACTGTGCGGCCGCCGCCGCCGCCGAAGCCCGCGCCGCTGCCGAACAGGAGGCCGCCCGCCTTGCCGAGGCACAGGCTGAACTCGACCGTCTGACCGCCGAAGTCACCGCCTCGCGTAACCTGGCCGCCGCGCAGGCGGTCCGCGCTGCGGAAGCACGGATTGCCGCGGAAGCTGAAGCACGCGCCGAAGCAGAAGCACGTGCCGCGATGGACATCGAGTGCGAACGAGCCGCGCAGGCCCAAGCCCATGCCGACCGGCTCGCGTCTCAGGCCACCGAGGCACGGCAGCAGGCCGCAGCAGCGGCCGAGGAAGAAGCGCGCATGCGCGCAATCGAGGAGCACCGGCTCGCGCGCGCCGCCGAAGCGCGCCGTGCCGCAGAGGAACTCGCACGCCGTGAAGCCGAACGGCGGGCGGACCTTGAAAGCGCCGCCCGGTCCGAAGCCGAAAACAGGACCCTCGCCGAACAGAAAGCGGCGCTCGCGGCCAATGACCGGATGCAATCCGAGGAACGGGCGCGCATCGAGGCGGAACAGCGCGCCGAGACGGAAGCCGGACGCGCCGCAGCGGCACGGGCCCGCGCCGAAGCCGAGCGCAGTGCGCGGGAACAACTGGCCATCGAACAGCAAAAGGACTCGGAAGCGGCTGCGGCCGCGAAAGAACATGCAGAGCGCCTGATGGCCAGCGTGGCCGCATTGAAGCAACGCGAGACCGCCGAACGCGAAGCCGCGGAAGCCCTTGCCGCGCGGATAGAACACGAAAAACAGCTGGCCCGCGCTGCTGAGGAAAAAAAACGCTTCGAACAGGCGCTGGCGGAAGCCATCACCCTCAAGGAACGCAATGAGGCTGAAGCTGCCGAACGCGCAGAGCAGCGCATCAAAAACGAAAAAGCCGCCCTGCAGGAAGCCGCAGCCCGCGCGGCTGCCGATGCCCTGCAGGCGGATCTTGCCCGCGAACGCGCCGATACCGAAGCGCGCGCAGCGTCGCTGGCCCGCGAATCCGCACAGGCAGAAGACACAGCCCGCGCTGCAGCACAGGCCCGGCTGCAGGCCCACAGCGCCGCCCTCGCCGCCGCGTTGGCAAAGCGTAACGCCGATGAACAGGCGCGTACTGCTGCCGAAGCGCGCGCAGCCGCCGAAAAAGACGCGGCAGAGCAATCTGCGCGCGCAGCCGATGCCGATCGGTCCGCCCAGGCCGCCGCCGAGGAACGCCGGAACCGTGCCCAACGCGCCCGGGCGGCAGCGATCGCGCGTCGCCATGCGGAACAGTCGCTGGCACAGGCGCATGCCCGCCTTGCCGCAGCAGACATCGCAACATCCGTTGCGGCACGCCGGCGTGAGGCGGCCATAGCGGTCGAGGCACACTGCATGGAACAGGCACGCATCGCTGCGGAGAAAATCGCGCACGAAGCCTCCGCATCGGCCCTGCTGGCACAGGAGAAGCTGGACGCCGCCGAAGCGCAACGCAGTGCCGCTGCCGCGCGCAGCGCGGCCGAGCGCGCGGCACTCGCCGCTATGCGCGAACGCGCAACAGCTGATGAACGCCGCGCTGCGGCCGCGGCCGCACTTGCCGCCGCGAACCGCACGCGCCAGGCGGCACTGGACGAGGAAGCCGAACTCGGCAATGTGCTGGCGGCCGAAGCGACGGCCGCCGCGACCGCGATCGCCCAGGCTAACGCATCACGATATTCCCAGGCCCGGGCTGCGCGGGAACTGACTGCGATGTCCTCGGTGCGCGCCCAGACCGCACAACGCGAGGCCGCAGTTGCCGAGGAACGCCGCCAGGCCGAGCAACTGGCGATAAAAGCAGCCCTCAAACGCGTCGACGCGGAAGTCGAGGCGGCGGACGCCGCACGAAACCGGCTGGCGGAAGAGTGCAAGGCCCGTGACCTGGCCCATGCCGCTGCAGCCCGTGACCGTTCCTGCGCCGCGAAACTGCGCCGCAGCTCGCGCACCGCGCGGCTGCGTGCGACACTGGTTCACACCGCACCGCAATGGGCTGCCGCCGCAACGATTGCGGCCATCGCGGTTTTTGCAGTGCAGCCGGGTGAACATGTTCCGGTGGCGGCCGTACAACCGGTGGCTCCGCTGAAAATCACTGCCCCCTACCCTTTGCCGGGTGATGCCCCGCTGGCACTCAAACTCGAAAAATCATTCACCAGCGGCATGCGCTGAACCCGGCATCGCCGTTTGCCGCTACACTCGGCGGCCATGGCAACATCCGTCGATCGTTCAATCCGCAGCTATGTGCTGCGCCAGGGCCGTGTCTCCAACGCGCAGCGCCGCGCACACGAGACGCTGCTGCCGCGCTACGGCATCACTTTCAGCGAGCACTTCGTCGATCTCGATGCCGCCTTCGGACGGCACGCACCGCACATCCTCGAAATCGGCTGCGGCATGGGTGAAACGACTGCAGCCATCGCGGCCGCAAATCCGCAGCAGGACTATATCGGCATCGAGGTGCATACGCCCGGCGTCGGCAGCCTGCTGAAACAGATCGACGCGATGCAGCTTGCCAACCTGCGGGTGATCCAGCACGATGCCGTCGCCGTGCTGGAAAAAATGATTGCGCCGGCGAGCCTGGCCGGCATCCACATATTTTTCCCTGATCCGTGGCCGAAAAAGCGCCATCACAAAAGACGGCTGATCCAGCCGGCGTTCACAGCCCTTGCCGCCTCGCGCCTGCAGGCTGGCGGCTACCTGCACGCCGCCACCGACTGGCAGGAATATGCCGAACAGATCCTCGCCGTGCTTGGTGCCGCAGCGGAACTGGAAAACACCGCTGCCGGATTTGCTGCGCGCCCGGCATACCGGCCGCAGACCAAGTTCGAAACCCGCGGCCTGAAACTCGGCCACGGCGTATGGGATGTCGTGTTCCGCAGACGCCCATGAAAAACGGCGGCCCGCGGGCCGCCGCTCGATTGCAACAAAACTTTCTTACTGGTTGCCGCCGATCTTCGCCTCGCGTATCAGGTCGCCCCACAGTTTGCGCTCGGACTTGATGAACGCCGAAAACTGTTCCGGCGTGCTGTACGCCGCTTCAATCGCCATCAGCCCGAGATTTTTTTTGACCTCGGCATCCGCCAATGCCTTGCCGAGGTCAGTGGATACCTTGTCGACCATGGATTTCTGGACGCCCGCGGGGAACAGGATGCCCCACCAGTTGGCGGCCGCGAAGCCCTTGATGCCCTCTTCGGCCAGCGTCGGCAATTCCGGAGTGAACGGCGTGCGTTGCGCGCTGGTCACCGCCAGCGCTTTCAGCTTTCCGGCCCTGAGGTTGCCCATCACCGGCTGCGCATCGGAAAACATCAGCATGATGTGCCCGCCCTGCACCGCGGCGATGGAATACACGCCGCCCTGGTACGGCACCGTGGTAATGTCAACCTTGGCCAGGCGCCGGAACATCTCGCCGGCAAGATGCGACATGCTGCCGGGGCCGCTGGTGGCGTAGGTCATGCCCGGGTTCTTTTTCGCCAGCGCCACCAGTTCCCTGACGTTTTTCACCGGCAGCGTGTTCGGCGTCACCAGGATGTTCGCCGCGCGGGTGATCTGAGACACCGGCACGAAGTCCTTGTCGACGTTGTACTTGACTTTGTTCAGCAGCGGATTGGCGAGCACCGGGCCGAAGTTGCCGAGCAGGAAGGTATAACCGTCGGGCGCCTGCTTCGCGGCGTACTCCATGCCCACCGCGCCGGCCGCGCCGGGACGCGAATCCACCAGCACCTGCTGTCCCCAGAGCTCGGTCAGCTTCTTGCCGATGATGCGCGCCATCACGTCGGAACTGCCGCCGGCCGGATAGGTGACTACAAAACGCACGGGCTTGCCGGGATAGGCCTGTGACTGTGCTGCGCCGCCGGCAATCATGGCGACGGCCATGAATGATGCCAGCAAGCTCTGTTTGATGCCGATCATTGACTCCTCCTTTGGGCACTTCTATCGGGTTTGGCAGGGACTGTACGCCGCATTCCCGCCCGCGCAGGTCCGCGCCGTCATCCGGGAAGCGCGCTTATTTTAGTCCCTGAACGCGGAAACGCAATGCCGTCAACTGGGCCTTGCCGG
>JBFWOE010000066.1:0-16310 GCA_050250695.1 Burkholderiales bacterium | reverse complement strand
CACTTCGCTGGACGAAAAGGGCGGCGTCGAACAGCGCGCGACCAACCTTACCGAACCGGTGGCGCCGTACGAGCTGGTCAAAACCATGCGTGCCTCCGTGCTGGTGCTGGGCCCGCTGCTGGCGCGGCTGGGTGAAGCGAGGGTTTCGCTGCCCGGCGGCTGCGCCATCGGCCTGCGCCCGGTTGACCAGCATTTGAAAGGTTTGCAGGCGCTGGGTGCGACCATCGCCATGGAGCACGGCTACATGATTGCGCGTGCGCAGCGGCTCAAGGGCACGCGCATCTGCATGGACCTGGTGACCGTAACCGGCACCGAAAACCTGATGATGGCGGCGACCCTGGCCGAGGGGGTGACGGTGATCGAAAACGCCGCGCGCGAGCCGGAAATCCCCGACCTCGCAGCCTGCCTCACTGCGATGGGCGCAAAAATCCGCGGCGCCGGCACGGATGTGATTACCGTTGAAGGCGTGGAGCGGCTGCATGGTGCGCGCCACAGTGTCATGCCGGACCGCATCGAGACCGGCACTTTCCTGGCGGCGGCAGCGGCGACCGGGGGAGACGTAAGGCTCACCGGCGTGCGTCCCGGAACGCTGGATGCCGTCCTCGACAAGCTGCGCGAGACGGGCGCGCATATCGAGACCGGTGACGACTGGATCCATGTCCGCACCAACGGTGCGCTGAAAGCCGCAAACGTGCGCACTGCGCCGTATCCGGCGTTTCCGACCGACATGCAGGCGCAGTTCATGGCGCTGAACAGCGTGGCGCGGGGTACCGCGCGCGTGATCGAAACCATATTCGAAAACCGTTTCATGCATGTGCAGGAGCTGAAGCGCCTCGGTGCCGACATCGAGGTCGAAGGCAACACCGCGGTGATCAAGGGCGTGGCGCACCTCGACGGCGCAACGGTGATGGCCACCGACCTTCGCGCTTCCGCCAGCCTGGTAGTAGCCGGGCTGGTCGCGCGCGGCACAACCACTGTTGAACGCATTTATCATCTGGATCGCGGCTACGAGCGCATCGAGGAAAAACTGTCGCGGCTGGGTGCGCGCATCCGCCGGGTGCAATGAGGGAGGGGGCATGCGTGATTACTGGCTGAGCAAGCTGTTTTTCGACCTGCAGGATCCGGCGAAGGCCGCCGAGTACCGTGCCGGCCGCGCCCAGGTGCTGGCGCGATACGAGCTCGACCCGAAGGTGCGCGCCGCGGTGGAGGCCGATGACGTGGTTTATCTCGCGCCGCGAGTCAATCCCTACCTGCTGCGTTTCTATTTCCTGGTCGCGGGGATGTCCGAAGAAGAATTCCTGCGCCGCATCCGCGCTACTGGAGGCAACAATGGCTGAGCTGGCAGGCATCTATGCGGCGAGCCACGGGCCGCTGATCATCCGCAAATGGGATAGCGTGAAACCCGCACACCAGCAGGCGCTCACAGGCGCCTTCACCGAACTGGGCCGGCGGATCAACTCGGCGAAGCTTGACGCGCTGGTGATCATTTCGCCCGATCACTGGGTCAATTTTTTCATCGACAACCTGCCGATGATCTGCGTCGGTGTCGGCGAAACCCATCTTGGCCCCAACGAGCCGTGGATGCTGAAGGAGTTTCCGCACCCGACGCTGCCCGGACATCCGCAGCTGGCTAGGCATATCCTTGAGACTGCGGTGGAATCGGGTTTCGAGCCTTCGGTATCGCAGCGGATGATCCTCGATCACGGTTTCTGCATCCCGCTGCTGAAGGCGGGCATCTCGCCGCTGCCGATCGTGCCCGTGGTGTTCAACGACATCGAGCCGCCATTCCCGTCGGTGCGCCGCTGTTATGCCTGGGGCGAGATGCTGGCGCGGGCGATCAGCACCCTGCCCGGCAACCTTCGCGTGGGCTTGATGGCCAGCGGCGGCCTGAGCCATTCGGTCGGCGAGGCAACGATGGGGCTGATCGAGGAAGATTTCGATCGCGAATGCCTGGCGCATTTTGCGTCCGGCAATCCCGATGCCCTGTGCGATTTCCTGACCGAGCGCCTGCCGCAGGTGGGCAACGGCGGTTCCGAAATCCGCAACTGGGTGGCGGCGCACGGTGCTGCCGGCGGACGCGGCTTCGACCTGATCAATTACAGCGCAGTGCCCGAAGTCATCGTCGGCTGCGGTTTTGCAGCCTGGAATCCCGTGCGCCAGGCGTGACCGCCCGCTGCAGCGCGGGGTCAGCGCAGTTCGAGATCAGCGGCGTAATCGTCGCGCTGATAATGAAACGGAACAGGGCCGTCGGGCAGGCCGCCGATGAACTGTTTGACGAAGGGATCGTTTGACTTTTTCACGTCTTCCGTGGTGCCCTGCGCCACCACCTTGCCGTCGGCAAGGAAATACACGTAGTCGATGCAGCGCAGCGATTCCTGCGCGTCGTACGACACCACGATTGAAGTCACCCCAAGTGCATCGTTGAGGCGGCGGATCAGCTTGCCGACGACATTGCAGGAAATCGGGTCGAGACCGGCGAAAGGTTCGTCGTACATGATCAGGTCGGGATCGAGCGCCAGTGCCCGCGCGAGTCCCACCCGCCGTGCCATGCCGCCCGAACATTCCGAGGGCATCAGCTGTGCCGCGCCGCGCAGGCCGACGGCGTTGAGTTTCATCAGCACCAGGTCGTTGATCATGTCTTCCGGCAGATCGGTATTCTCGCGCATCTGAAAGGCGATGTTTTCGAACACCGAGAGGTCGGTGAACAGTCCGCCCTGCTGGAACTGCATGCCCATCTTGCGGCGCAACCGGTAGAGCGAGCCGCGGTCGACGGCGTGGATGTTTTCGCCGAGGACGGTGACGCTGCCGCGCGTTGGGCGCAGCTGCGCACCGATCAGCCGCAGCAGCGTGGATTTGCCGCAGCCGCTGGCGCCCATGATGCCGATGACCTTGCCGCGCGGTATGGTCAGGCTGACGGACTTGAATATTTCGTTGCTGCCGTAGGAAAACGCGAGGTCGCGGATTTCCACGACGGTGTCGGTGGTCATGGCGTGTGCTGGTTTGCGCAGGAAGGTGCAGTTTAACCGCTGCACCTGCTTTGGGGAACCGCCGCAAGGCCGCGGCCGCGGGGAAATACGTTACAATTCAGCACTTTCCGTGCGCTGCGCCCGCGAACCGGCGGCTGCCGCCAACCGACTGATTCTGCCCGGCCATGATTACCATCGCCCTGTCCAAGGGCCGCATATTCGACGAGACCGTGCCGCTGCTGAAAGCCGCGGGCATCATCACGCGTGAAAATCCCGTAGATTCGCGCAAGCTGATTCTCGCCACCAACCGCCGCAACGTGCGCGTCATCATCGTTCGCGCCACCGATGTGCCGACTTATGTCCAGTTTGGCGGTGCCGACCTCGGCGTGGCCGGCAAGGACGTGCTCGATGAACACGGCGGCGCGGGACTCTACCAGCCGCTCGACCTGCAGATCGCGAAATGCAGGATGATGGTCGCGGTGCGCAGGAATTTTGATTACGCCAGCGCGGTGCGCCAGGGTGCGCGTTTGAAGGTCGCCACAAAGTACGTGCAGACTGCGCGCGAGCATTTTGCCGCGAAGGGCGTACATGTCGACCTGATCAAGCTCTACGGCTCGATGGAACTGGCGCCGCTGACGGGGCTTGCCGATGCCATCGTCGATCTCGTCAGCACCGGCGGTACGCTGAAGGCCAACGGCTTGGTGGCGGTCGAAGAGGTCGGGTCCGTCAGCTCGCGGCTGGTGGTGAACCAGGCTGCGTTGAAGCTCAAGCGCGCGGCTATCCAGCCGCTGATCGACACCTTTGCCCGCGCGGTGGGTTGACCATGCGCAGGTTGTCCACAACCCAGGCCGATTTCGACGCGCGGCTGGCGGAACTGCTGGCCTTCGAGTCGGCGCAGGATCCGCAGGTCGATGTCGCGGTGGCGGCGATACTTGCCGACGTCAAAACGCGGGGTGATGCCGCGGTGCTCGAATACACGGCGCGTTTCGACGGCGTCGAAGCTTCCGCTCTGGCGGAACTGGAAATTCCGCGTGCCGAACTGCTGGCAGCACTGTCGCGCATACCCGCCGATCGCCGCGAAGCGCTGGAGGCGGCTGCGGCGCGGGTGCGCGAATATCACGAACGGCAGCGCGCGCAGTCCTGGAGTTATACCGATGCCGACGGCACCGAACTCGGCCAGCAGATCACCGCGCTCGACCGCGCCGGCCTCTACGTGCCCGGCGGCAAGGCGGCCTATCCCTCCTCGGTGATCATGAACGCGGTGCCGGCGAAAGTTGCGGGTGTCGGCGAGATCATCATGACGGTGCCGACGCCGCGCGGCGAAAAGAATGACCTGGTGCTCGCCGCGGCCGCGATCTGCGGCGTCGACCGCGTGTTCACCATCGGCGGCGCGCAGGCGGTGGCGGCGCTGGCTTACGGCACGGCGACGGTGCCGCAGGTCGACAAGATCGTCGGTCCCGGCAATGCGTATGTCGCGGCGGCAAAGCGACGCGTGTTCGGCGTGGTCGGCATCGACATGGTGGCAGGCCCATCGGAAATCCTGGTGGTGTGCGACGGATCCACCGATCCCGACTGGGTGGCGATGGACCTGTTCTCGCAGGCCGAGCATGACGAACTGGCGCAGGCCATACTGCTCGCGCCGGACTCAAAATACATCGATGCCGTTGACACCAGCATCGCGCGGCAGCTCAGGGACATGCCGCGGCGCGAGGTGATCAGCGCTTCGCTCGACGGTCGCGGCGCACTGATCGAGGTGCGCGACCTCGAGGAAGCCTGCACCCTGGTCAACCGCATCGCGCCGGAACACCTGGAACTGTCGGTGGACAATCCGCAGGCCCTGCTTCCGAAAATCCGCCATGCCGGTGCGATTTTCCTCGGGCGTTACACCTCCGAGGCGCTGGGCGATTATTGCGCGGGCCCCAATCACGTGCTGCCGACCTCGCGCACCGCGCGCTTTTCCTCGCCGCTGGGCGTCTACGATTTCCAGAAACGTTCGAGCGTGATCGGCGTCTCGCGCGAGGGTGCAAAAAAACTCGGCAGGATCGCCACCGTGCTGGCTGACGGCGAGGGGCTGACCGCGCACGCGAAGTCGGCGGCATACCGGATGAAATGAGGGCAGGCGCCGCACATCTGCGGCGCCGCATCAGAGATGGCGAAAAATCCAGAAGACATCATCCGCGGCGAAATCCTCGCGCTGAAGGCGTACCAAGTGGCCGACGCCTCGGGGCTGGTCAAGCTCGACGCCATGGAAAACCCGTACCGGCTGCCGGAACCGCTGCGCGGCGAACTGGGTGCTGTTGCCGGGGCTGCCGAAATCAACCGCTATCCCGATCCCGGTGCGCAACGGCTGAAAGCGCGGCTGCGCACGGTGCTGCGCGTACCGGCCGCTGCCGACCTGCTGCTCGGCAACGGTTCCGACGAGATCATCCAGATGCTGGCGATGGCGGTGGCAAAACCGGGCGCGGTGATGCTCGGCGTCGAACCGGCGTTCGTGATGTTCCGCATGATCGCCACTTTCTGCGGACTGCGTTTCGCCAGTGTGCCGCTGAAGTCGGATTTTTCGCTTGATACGGAAGCCATGCTGGCGGCAATAGAGTCCGAACGGCCGGCGCTGGTGTTCATCGCCTACCCCAACAACCCCACCGGCAACCTGTTCGATGCCGCGGCGATCGAACGCATCATTGCCGCGGCGCCGGGCATCGTCGTCGTCGACGAGGCCTACCATGCCTTCGCGCAGCAGACCTTCATGGACCGGCTGGAGCGGTTTCCGAATCTGCTGGTGATGCGAACGCTGTCGAAATCAGGCCTGGCCGGATTGCGCCTGGGCATGCTTGCCGGCGCGCCGGCGTGGCTCAGGCACATCGACAAGGTGCGGCTCCCGTATAATGTCAACGTGCTGACGCAACTTGCCGCCGAGAAGGTTTTGCAGCATGACGCGCTGCTCGAGGAGCAGGCGGCGGCGTTGCGCGCCGGACGCGAACGCATGCAGGCTGACCTCAAATCGGTTCCCGGCATCACCGCATTTCCCAGTGCCGCCAATTTCATCCTGTTCCGCGTCTCCCGGGCGGCTGCTGTCTTCGAGAAGCTGAAGCAGCGCGGGGTGCTGATCAAGAACCTCGACGGTTCACACCCGGCGCTGGCGGACTGCCTGCGTGTCACCGTCGGCACGCCCGAAGAGAATGAGCAGTTCATCGCGGCCTTGCGCGCCGCCGTCTGAGGTTACCGGCCAATATGCCCACCAAAAACCGTACAGCATCCGTCGTTCGCGACACCCAGGAAACCCGGATTGCCGTCAAGCTCGATCTCGACGGCAGCGGCCGCGCCAGGCTCGCCAGCGGCGTGCCTTTTCTCGATCACATGCTCGACCAGATCGCGCGCCACGGCCTGGTCGATCTCGAGGTCAAGGCCAGGGGTGATCTGCACATCGACGCCCATCACACCGTCGAGGACATCGGCATCACGCTGGGCCAGGCTTTTGCCAAGGCGATCGGCGACAAGAAGGGCGTGCGCCGCTACGGCCACGCCTACGTGCCGCTCGACGAGGCGCTGTCGCGCGCGGTGATCGACCTCTCGGGCCGCCCCGGGCTGGAGATGAGCGGCAAGTTCACGCGTGCCCGCGTCGGCGAGTTCGATGTCGACCTGGTGCGCGAGTTTTTCCAGGGCTTCGTCAACCATGCCCTGGTCACCCTGCACCTCGACAACCTCAAGGGTGCGAACACCCACCACCAGGTTGAGACGCTGTTCAAGGCTTTCGGCCGCGCGTTGCGCATGGCGGTGGAGCGGGATCCGCGAGTCAAAGGCGTGCCTTCCACCAAAGGGAAACTTTAGCCTGTCCCCGGCATTTCCCTGCGCTCCGGCGCAAGACGCGAAACCTCACGCTCCACGATGACCACAGACATCGCAGTGATCGACTACGGCATGGGCAACCTGCGCTCGGTTTCCAAGGCCATTGAACACGTTGCTCCAGGCCGCAGCGTCGTGGTCACCAGCGATCCGGCGACGGTTGCGGCTGCAGAGCGCGTTGTTTTTCCGGGGCAGGGTGCGATGCCCGACTGCATGCGCGAAATGGAAGCGCGGGGCCTGCACGGGGCGATCGTAGCGGCGGCGCGCACCAAGCCCTTCCTCGGCATCTGCATCGGCCTGCAGATGCTGTTCGAGCGCAGCGAGGAAGGCGACACAGCCGGGCTGGGACTGCTGCCCGGCGTGGTGCGGCGTTTTCCGGCAGCGCTGATGGTCGATGCCGGTGGTGAAAAGCTCAAGGTGCCGCACATGGGCTGGAATGAAGTCGAGCAGGGCGCGGCGCACCCGCTGTGGCGCGGCATCCCCGACCGCAGCCGTTTCTATTTCGTGCACAGTTTTTTTCCGCAGCCGTCGGACGAAGGCATCGTTGCCGGCTGGAGCGCGTATCCGTTCCGTTTTGCCTGCGCGGCGGCACGGGACAACCTGTTCGCGGTGCAATTCCATCCCGAAAAAAGCCACACCGCGGGCCTGCAACTGCTGCAGAACTTCGTGTCTTGGAAGCCGGTGGTGCGCTGATCGCCCGAAAACGGTGCGTATCCGACGGCCTGATTCAGACTTGCAAACGCCGGGCCTGTAGTATCATTGGGGCAACACATTGCATTTCGCAGACGACACCACGATTTTATTGACCTGTCGCTGATCTTTCCGGCCTCCGTTCACGGCCCGATCCGCTTTCTCTCATCGCCCAAACCCATGTTGATCATTCCCGCCATCGATTTGAAGGACGGCAAGTGCGTGCGCCTGAAACAGGGCGACATGAATGACGCCACGGTGTTTTCGGAAGATCCGGGCGCCATGGCAAAACAGTGGCTGGACCAGGGCGCGCGGCGCCTGCATGTGGTTGACCTTAACGGCGCCGCAGCCGGCAAACCGAAGAACGAGGCGGCGATCAAGGCCATCGTCAGGGCCGTGGGCGCCGATCTGCCGATACAACTGGGCGGCGGCATCCGCGACCTCGACACCATAGAAACCTATATCGACGCCGGCATCAGCTACATCATTATCGGCACCGCGGCAGTGAAAACACCGGGATTCCTGCAGGAAGCCTGCACCGCGTTCCAGGGCCACATCATCGTCGCCCTCGATGCCAAGGACGGCAAGGTGGCCGTCGACGGCTGGTCTAAAATGACCGGTCACGACGTGGCGGATCTGGCGAAAAAATTCGAGGATTACGGCGTCGAGGCGGTGATCTACACTGATATCGGTCGCGACGGCATGCTGACCGGGGTCAACATCGAGGCCACGGTGGCGCTGGCGCGGCAGCTCAACGTGCCGGTGATCGCCAGCGGCGGCATTACCGATCTTGAAGATGTCAAAAAACTCTGCGCTGTCGAGTCCGAAGGCATCACCGGCGCCATCACCGGGCGTGCGGTGTACCAGGGTACGCTGAAATTTGCCGAAGCGCAGAAACTCGCCGATCAACTGACGAAGAAAGGCTGAGCCACAGAGGTCACAGAGTGCACAGAGATTTCAGTTGTTGCGCCGTTCTCTGTGTTCTCTGTGACCTCTGTGGCTGATGTTTTATGGGTTTGGCCAAACGCATCATCCCCTGTCTCGACGTCACCGCCGGCCGCGTGGTCAAGGGCGTCAATTTCGTCGAACTGAAGGATGCCGGTGATCCGGTCGAAGTCGCGCGCCGCTACGACGACCAGGGCGCCGACGAGCTGACATTCCTCGACATCACCGCCAGCAGCGATGACCGCGACCTGATCCTGCACATCATCGAGGCGGTGGCGGCCCAGGTGTTCATCCCGATGACGGTTGGCGGCGGCGTGCGCTCGGTGGAAGATGTGCGGCGGCTGCTCAATGCCGGCGCCGACAAGGTCAGCATCAATACTTCCGCGGTGCAGAATCCGCAACTGGTGGCGGACGCCAGCGGACGCTACGGCGCGCAATGCATCGTTGTCGCGGTGGACGCCAAACGCGTTGCCGGAGACGGACCGCTGCGCTGGGAGGTCTACACCCATGGCGGGCGCAAACCGACGGGACTCGACGCGCTCGAGTGGGGAAAAAAAATGCAGGCGATGGGCGCCGGCGAAATCCTGCTCACCAGCATGGATCGCGACGGCACCCGGATCGGTTTCGACCTGGAACTGACCCGCGCTTTTTCCGCGGCGCTGGACATCCCGATCATTGCCAGCGGTGGCGTCGGCAACCTCGAACATCTCGCCGACGGTGTCACCATCGGCCGCGCCGACGCGGTCCTGGCGGCGAGCATATTCCACTACGGTGAGTACACGGTTCGCCAGGCCAAGGAATGCATGGCCAGGCGCGGCATCGAAGTCCGCTTGTAACGCTTTAAAAAAACAATTAAAATCAAATAGTTACATTTTGCGCCGCGCTTTTGTGCGGCGATCGTACGACAACATGGCGAACGACTGGCTGGACCGCATACACTGGAACACGGACGGGCTGATCCCCGTGGTGACGCAGGAGACGGGCTCCGGACGCGTGCTGACCGTGGCATGGGCGAATCGCGAAGCGCTGCAGCGCACGGCGGCCAGCGGCGAGGCCCACTACTGGTCGCGTTCGCGGAAGAAACTGTGGCACAAGGGCGAGGAGTCGGGTCATGTGCAGAAAGTGCGCGCGATCCGCCTCGACTGCGACCAGGATGTCGTGCTGATCGAAGTCGAGCAGGTCGGCGGCATCGCCTGCCATACCGGCCGGCACAGCTGTTTTTTCTATGAACTGCGCGACGGAAACTGGGTGGAAACCGATCCGGTGCTGAAGGATCCCAAGGCGATTTACGGCAAATAATGGCGACCATCGACAAGGACATATTGCTGAAACTGGGCGAGACCATCGCCGCGCGCAAGGGTGCGGACGCGGCGGGTTCGTACGTCGCAGGTCTGCTCGCCAGGGGCGAAGACGCCATCCTGCGCAAGGTGCTCGAAGAGGCGGCCGAAACCCTGCTGGCTTCGAAGGAGGGTGATAAACTTCATGTCGTCCGGGAAACGGCCGACTTGTGGTTTCACACCCTGGTGCTGCTGGCCTGGCATGGCGCCGGCCCCGAGGATGTGCTCGCCGAGCTGCAGCGACGCGAAGGCGTGTCAGGAATCGCCGAAAAGGCGTCCCGCAAATAGACGGTAACCCCGTGCACGGGCACGGATGACGAGGAGCGTGTTATGGGTTCGTTCAGCATTTGGCACTGGTTGATCGTGTTGCTGGTCGTGGTGCTGGTGTTCGGCACCAAGAAACTGCGCAACATCGGTTCCGACCTCGGCGGCGCGGTCAAGGGGTTCAAGGACGGCATGAAATCGGAAGAAGGCAAGACCGACCAGGCCAAGGGGGAGATCCCGCCTTCCACCGGCCAGACCATCGACGGCGAAGCGCGCAAGGAAACCACGAAATCGTGAATGGCGGGGGGTGACGCACCGCGCGGCAGTCTTCCGCACCGGCTGCGCGGCTCCGCATATCACGCTTCACCGGTCATGGTAACGCCCCATGTTTGACATCGGCTTCTCCGAACTGATGGTCATCGCCGTGGTGGCGCTGATCGTCATCGGCCCGGAACGCCTGCCCAAGGTGGCGCGCACGGTCGGCCACCTGTTCGGCCGCATGCAGCGTTATGTCAATGACGTCAAATCCGACATCAGCCGCGAGATGGCGCTCGACGACCTGCGCAAGCTCCAGGCGTCGATGCAGGACACCGCGCGTTCCATTGAGGAGTCGGTCAACCAGGAAGTACGCTCCGCCGAAGACGAGATGAACCGCATCAGCAACGAAACGCAATCCGTTGTGGCCGAGGCTGCACCCGCTGAAGCCCCGGCGGCCGTGGCATCCGCGCCCGCCGAGGCTGCAGGTGCAGGCAGCAGTGAGCCTGCCAAGCCGGCAAAGCCGTCGTGAGCGAAGACACCTTCATCTCCCACCTGGTCGAGCTGCGCGACCGCCTGCTGCGCGCCCTGATTGCGTTTGGCCTGGTGCTGCTGGTACTGGTGCCGTTTGCCTCCGAACTCTACGACCTGCTGGCAACACCGATGATGAGTGCACTGCCCGAGGGATCGAAAATGATCGCCACCGGCGTGGTGACGCCGTTCCTGGTGCCGATCAAGGTGGCGATGATGGTGGCCTTCGTGATCACGCTGCCCTACCTCCTCTACCAGGCCTGGTCCTTCGTGGCGCCGGGACTCTACCTGCATGAGAAACGCCTGGTGCTGCCGCTGGTGGTGGCCAGCACCGTGCTTTTCGTGATCGGCATCGCCTTCTGTTATTTCTTCGTGTTCAACACGGTGTTCCATTTCATCAACCAGATTGCGCCGAAAAGCATCTCGGTGGCACCGGACATCGAGAATTACCTGAATTTCGTGCTGACCATGTTCATGGCTTTCGGCCTGACCTTCGAGACGCCGATCGTGGTGGTGATGCTGACGCGCATGGGCGTCGTCACGCTGGAGCAGCTGCGCAGCATCCGTTCCTATTTCATCGTCATCGCGTTCGTGATTGCGGCGATCGTCACGCCGCCCGACGTGGTGTCGCAACTGCTGCTGGCGATCCCGATGTGCCTGCTGTTCGAAGTCGGACTGCTGGCTGCGCGTTTCGTGCCGAAACGCGCGGGAGCGGAAAGCGGCGATTACCGGCCGCCATCCGACGCGGAGCAGGATGCCGAACTCGACCGCGTCGAAGCCGAGGAGCGCCGACGCGCCGGATCCTGAAGCGGTTACTCGGTCCTGCGCTGTTTTTGCGCCGGGCGTTTGCCGACGGTCACCCGCAGCTCCAGATCCCTGGTTTCACGCACCACGCGCAAGGTTGCCGGCTGTCCGGGCACCAGCGCCGCGATCAGGTTGAGCATGGTCGCAGAATCGGTGATCGGCTTGCCGTCGACGGCAACCAGTATGTCGCCCACCTTCATGCCGGCACGGTCGGCCGGGGTGCCGCGGAACACTTCGGTGATCAGCGCGCCGCGAGTTCCCGGCATCTTGAATGAGTCGGCGATTTCCTTGGTCATGTCCTGCACGCCGACGCCGATCCAGCCGCGTTGCACGGAGCCCGTCTGGATGATCTGTTCCATCACCGATTTTGCCGTGCCTGCCGGTATCGCGAAGCCGATGCCCAGCGATGCGCCGCCCGGGGTTTTTGAGTAGATCGCCGTGTTGATGCCGATCAGGTGGCCGCTGGCGTCGACCAGCGCGCCGCCAGAATTGCCGGGATTGATCGCGGCATCGGTCTGGATGAAGTTTTCAAAGGTGTTGATGCCGAGATGGCTGCGGCCCAGCGCGCTGACGATGCCCAGCGTAACCGTCTGGCCGACGCCGAAGGGATTGCCGATTGCGAGCACCACGTCACCTACCCGCGCACTGTCCGGTGCGGCGAAAGTGATGGCCGGCAGCTTGGGCAGGTCGATCTTGAGCACCGCGAGGTCGGACTCGGGGTCGGTACCCACCACCCTTGCCGGAACGCGGCGCGTATCGGCGAGGGCGACTTCGATGCCGTCGGCGGCATCAACGACGTGGCTGTTGGTCAGGATGTAACCGGATTCGCTGACGATCACCCCCGAGCCGAGGTTGGTGCTGGGCTGGTTCTGGGCCTCGCCCTGGTCACCGAAGAAAAACCGGAACAGAGGGTCGTCGCGCAGGGGATGCTGCCGGGCCTTGACGGCCTTGGAGGTGAACACGTTTACCACCGCCGGCATGGCCCTGCGCGCAGCCTCGCTGTACGACGCGACGCGCGGGGCGGCGCTTTCCGCCGCGGGCTGTTTGACGGTGATCACCGCATTCTGCGCGGGGCCGCTGCCGCCGAGCAGTTCGGGGCGCAGCGTGCTGACCACGAACAGTGCGGCGAGGCAGATCGTTGCGGTTTGACAGAAGATGAGCCAGAGATTTTTCATGGTGCGGCCGGTCGGGTGGTGGCGGTTACAATGTTGGCGGGTTCGGCGGCGGGTTTACGTACTCGCCGGATCACGACTGCGCGAAAGGGATCATGGAACGCACTGCGCTCGATACTTATCTTTGCGGTTTCCTGCAAGTGTCTGATTTCCGGGATTATTGCCCAAACGGCCTGCAGGTGGAAGGCCGCGCGCAGGTGGCCGGAATTGTCACCGGCGTTACCGCGTCTGCGGCGCTGATCGATGCCGCGATTGCAGCCGGTGCCGATGCGCTGATCGTGCACCACGGCTATTTCTGGCGCGGCGAGGACGCATGCATCACCGGCATGCGCCGGGCGCGCATCGGCCGCCTGATCACGCATGACCTGAACCTGTTTGCCTACCACCTGCCGCTGGACGCGCATCCTGAAGTCGGCAACAACGCCGCGCTGGCGCGTCAACTGGGCCTGACGCTGACCGGGCGTTTCGGTGAACAGGATGTCGGCGCACACGGCGATGCCGGCGATGGAATGACGCTCGACAGGTTCGGGAAACATGTGGGGCGCATACTCGGACGCACGCCGCTGGTCCTCGGCGACCCGGCAAAACCGCTGCGGCGCATCGCATGGTGCACCGGTGCGGCACAGGGCATGTTCGAGCAGGCCGTCGCACTCGGCGTCGATGCCTACCTGAGCGGGGAAATTTCGGAACAGACTGCGCACATCGCGCGTGAGTCGGGCGTTGCCTACATCGCCGCCGGCCACCACGCCACCGAGCGTTACGGCGTGCAGGCGCTGGGCGCTCACCTGGCGCAGCGCTTCGGCCTGGCACACCGCTTCATCGACGTGGACAATCCGGCATAAGCGGCCGCGATTTGCAGCGAAGCAAGGGCGGGGTGGTTACATTTTGTAACAAAATCACGACTCCGGCGCTGCCGCATCGGCCTAACATTGGATTTTCCGGAAACTGCCGGGAGGGAATATGCGTGCAGCCATGATCGCCGCCCTGGCCGCGGCGATGGCGACGGCCAGTCTTGATGCCGATGCAGGTGGCCGGCGCCATCACCATCATCGCGGGCACATCGGGGTGTACATCGGGGCGCCGCTGTTGCTGGCGCCATTCTGGGTTTCGCCGCGGCCTTATTACCATGCGCCGCCGGTGGTGGTGCGCGAGCGGGTCATCGTCCGCGAACCGCTGGTGTTCTACGACGAACACGGCAATCCGGTACCGCCGGACCGGCCCCAGGCGGCAGTGCCGCCCCGCGCTGCGGCGCCATCCTGGTTTTTCTGTCCCGACAGCCAGGCTTATTATCCGTACGTGCAGGACTGTGCATCGCCGTGGCAGCGCGTGGTGCCGCACCCGCCGCCGGCGAACTAAACCAGCCAGTCAGTTCTGCAGCCGCACGTGGTGGGCGAGGTTCTCGCAATCCTCGTCGGTTTTGAGGCCCGCGGCGCGGATGCCGTGCGCCGCAAGCTCCTCGTCGCGTTCCTGGGTGTCGCCAGTCACGCCGACCGCGCCCAGCAGTTCGCCGTCCGCCGCGCGGATCAGCATGCCGCCGCCTTCGGCAAAAATCCGGTCCTCTGAAGCCTTGAACAGGAAATCCATGAACAGCGGGCGCTGTTCGGCGCGCACTCGCACCAGGCTGGATGAACGGCCCAGCGCCAGCGCGGCATAAGCCTTCCCGGTCGCCATTTCGAAACGCATCATCGAGGAGCCGTCTTCCTTCTTGAAGGCCTTGATCACTGCGCCCGGCTCCATGATCACCACCGATACCGGGCGGCACTGCAGTTCGCGCGCGCGAGCAAGCACTGCGTCGATGATTTTTTCTGACTGCGCGAGGGTTATCAGAGCCATGGCTTTCTCCTAGAATGGCGTTATGCTGCCATAATCCGGGGCAGTAGACTCAGCGGGTTGCCACGGTAATCAACCGTTATGTATAAAAGTTGACGGGGAGAAAAAGCATGAAAATCTCAATCGCTGGAAAGTTGCTGCTGGGCGTCGCGCTGGCATCGACAGCACTGCCTTCCTGGTCTGCGGATGCCTATCCGTCCCGCCCCGTGCGCTTTCTCGTCGGCTTCGGTGCCGGCGGCGCCAACGACCTGGTCGCAAGGCTGGTCGCCACGCATCTCGGGCCGCGCCTGGGCCAGCAGGTCGTGGTCGACAACCGTCCCGGCGCCGGCGGCATGATCGCGCACGAAATCCTGGCGAACGCGACGCCGGATGGCCAGACCATGGTGCTGGCTGCGGTGTCCGCGCTGGCCATGGGACCGGCCCTGCGCGGTCGTTCGCCGTACGATTCGGTGCGTGACTTTGCGCCGGTGGCGCAGGTGGTGGACGCAGTCACGCTGCTGTCCGCGCATCCGTCGAAGGGAGCCAGGTCGCTCAAGGATTTTGTGGATCGCGCGAAACGCGAGCCCGGCAAACTGACCGTGGGCAATCCGGGGGTCGGCAGCATCGGCCATCTCGCCTTCGAATTGTTCAACACGTCCGCGGGCATCAAGATCATCAGTGTGCCGTACAAGAGCGGCGGACTGGCGGCGACGGCTGCGGTTGGCGGGCAGGTGGAACACCTGGTCGGGATCATTTCATCGGGTGCGCCGCATGTGAAGGCGGGCAGGCTGCGCGGCCTGGGCGTCACCAGTCCGAAACGTTCGGGTGCGCTGCCGGACGTGCCGACGATTGCTGAACAGGGGTATCCCGGTTTTGAGGCAAGCGGCTGGCTCGGCATCGCGTTTCCGGCCGGCACCCCGGCGCCGATCATCCAGCGCATGTACAAGGAAGTCGCCGCGGTGATGGCGTCGCCCGAGGTGCAGTCCACGCTCGACTTCAGGGGGCTCGATCTGGTCATGAAGAATCCCGAGCAGTTCCGCAACTACATCAAGGCCGAAGTGCCGCGCTGGGAAAAACTGGTCAAGGACGCCGGCCTCCGGGCGAACTGACTGTCGCGGACGCACGAATTCTGGCTGCGGACCGCATGGCGCCGGTCCGCAGCAATCAGCACAACCGGTTGAATTGACTGGGGTTTTTCAATTTTCGCTTAACTTTCCCCCCGCGCCGCGTGTAAAATGCCGTGTTTTTCGCAGACACAGCATTTTCAGGGGAGTTTCCGGAATGTCCGAGAAGGATACTGATCAAGGCAAGCGGCAGTTCCTGGTCGCCGCTTCCACCGTGGCCGGCGGCGTGGCCGCGGGCGCGGGCGCGGTGCCGTTTGTGGCGAGCATGTTTCCTTCGGAGCGCGCAAAAGCCGCCGGCGCGCCGGTGGAAGTGGATCTGAGCACGATCGCTCCCGGCGAACGCAAAACCATCGAATGGCAGGGCAAACCGGTGTGGATCGTCCGCCGCACCAAGGAAATGCTCGACACCATACGCGCCAACGACGGCAACGTCGCCGATCCCGATTCGAAGAAAAAAATGCAGCCGGATTACGCGGCCAATGCGATGCGCGCGATCAAGGACGAATACCTGGTCGTCGTCGGCATTTGCACCCACCTCGGCTGTTCGCCGGTGGAAAAATTCGCGAAGCA
>JBFWOE010000065.1:0-16362 GCA_050250695.1 Burkholderiales bacterium | reverse complement strand
TGAACCATTTCCGCCAGTTCTACGCTGCCCAGATCGGCGCACAACCGGTGGAGCTCGCCGATGACGCCCTGCGCGCCTGGCGCGAGTATCCGTTCCCGGGCAACGTGCGCGAGTTGCGCAACATCGTAATCAGGCTGTGCACCAAGTATGCCGGCACCAAGGTGACCGCCGCATTGCTGCAGACTGAACTCGACCGCGAAAGCATGGACCCCGGCGGCGGCATGCCGGCGTTGTCCGATGAAAGCGTGCTGCTCGACGCCGCACGGCGTCAACTGGAAGCGGACCCCGATTTCAAGCTCGACGAAGTACTGAAACGCTGGGAACGCGGTTTCGTCGAGGCCGCGCTGGCGCTGACCAACGGCAACCTGTCGCAGGCCGCAAAACGCCTGGGAATACACCGTACCACGCTCTACAGCAGGATGCAGACGCACGGCGAATCCGCCGAGGACAAATAGGCCATGTACCACGAACATTTCGGCCTCAGCCAGGCGCCCTTCAAGATCACGCCCAACACCGATTTTTTCTTCGGTGGCGGCAATCGCGGGCCGATACTCGAAGCGCTGATCTACGCGATCACCCAGGGTGAGGGCATCGTCAAGGTGACGGGCGAAGTCGGCAGCGGCAAAACCATGCTCTGCAGCATGCTGCAGACCCGCCTGCCGGCCCACGTTGAAACCGTCTATCTTGCCAATCCCAGCGTCTCCCCCGAGGAGATACTGCACGCCATCGCCTTTGAACTGAATTTGCCGATCACTCCGGCAGCACCGCGACTGCTGGTCATGCACGGGATCCAGGACCATCTGCTGAAACGGCACGCCGAAGGCAAACGCGTGGTGCTGTTTGTCGAGGAATCCCAGGGCATGCCGATCGCCACGCTCGAGGAAATCCGGCTGCTCTCCAATCTCGAAACCAAGTCGGACAAGCTGCTGCAGATCGTGCTGTTCGGCCAGCCGGAACTCGATGACAATCTGCGGCAGAACCAGATCAGGCAGTTGAAGGAGCGCATCACCCACAGTTTTCGTCTCGAGCCGCTTACCGCGGCTGAAACCCGCGAATATCTGATGTTCCGCATGCGTGCGGCCGGTTACCGTGGTCCGGATCTGTTTACCGACGCAATCATCCGCGAAATCGCACGGATATCAGGCGGACTGACCCGGCGCATCAACCTGATCGCGGACAAGACTCTGCTGGCGGCATTTGCGGAAAATACGCACACCATCCGCCAGAAACACCTGGACGCAGCGGTGCGCGACAGCGAATTCGCGCAACTGAAGCACCGTCCGTCGGTTGCCAGATCACGATGGCCCTACGGCGTCGCGCTGATCGTGCTCGGCATGACCGCGGGCGCTGCGCTCTACGCCATGTTCGGCATCGAACCGCAACCCGCAGCAGTGCCGGCCGCCCCTGTTGCCCCGATCGCCCCTGTTGCCCCGATCGCCCCAGTCACCGACGGCCCCGATGCTGCTGGCACCCCCGGAAACGCTACGATCCCGACCACGGAAAATGGAAATAATTCTTTAAAAACAGGAGCTTATGAAAATACGCCTGGGCCGTCTGCCGTGACCGCGGCAGATGCCCCAAGCACCACCGTTGCGCCTCCTGCACCCGAAACACCAGCGGCAGACACGACGCCTACCGCGGTGCCCGCCACGCAAAATCCGCCATCCCTGCTGGAAGATCGGCTCGCCGCCACAACCGCATGGCTGGCCGCCTCCGGTCCCGGCATCCACACCGTTCAATTGTTCGGGGCACGCAACGAAAAACAGCTGAACCAACACCTCAAATTTCTCGCCAATACCATTGAAATTA
This sequence comes from Burkholderiales bacterium, assembly GCA_050250695.1. GTDB lineage: Bacteria > Pseudomonadota > Gammaproteobacteria > Burkholderiales > SG8-41. Next base: position 14,553 of record JBFWOE010000065.1, on the reverse strand, counting down.
ATAGAGTTTTTGTGTATCGTACTGTCGCCAAAGGTGAACCGTCGTTGACCGTGACTTGGGGCAGCTTTGACAACGAGCGCGCTGCGCGCGGGGCGATGGCACAATTACCAGCATTCATCAAAGCTTATAAACCTCTGCTGCGCACGGTTCATGGCATCAGAACTGAATTGGGGCAGAAAAATCCGACGTCGTAATCGTGGTGCCGCGGCAAACGGCTCAATAACCAAAAACCCGCGAAGCAAGGGGAGTATGCACAACATGTCCGAAAGGCCACGCGCCAGCCGAATGTCCGCAGCCCCGATAGCCTTGGCCTGCGCCCTGCTGCTGCTTGCCGGCGGCTGTGCGAGCATCCGCCCGGAAATCCCGCAATCGCAGGGCCATATCCCAAAACCGGAGCCAAGAACTGCAGTGTCTTCGGCGTCAATACCGCCGCCAGCACGTGTCTCCCCCTTGGTGCCGCCGCCCGTACCACAGGTCAAACCGCAAACTTACAGTGTGGTTGTCAACGAAGTGCCGGTAAAGGAACTGCTGCTCGCGCTGGCCCGTGATACCAAACAGAACATCGATATCCACCCCGGCCTCTCGGGTCTGGTCAGCCTGAATGCCATCAATGAAACACTGGAAGCCATACTTGAGCGCGTTTCCAGCCAGGTCGATCTGCGCTACCGGAAGGAGGGCAACACCCTCGTCGTGTCGCCGGACACGCCCTACATCAAGACCTACGTCGTCAACTACGTCAACATCCAGCGCAATACCACTTCGAAAACCGGGGCCTCGGGACAACTTGCCTCCACCGGCCAGAGTGGACAAAGCGGTTCTGCAGCATCGGGCAATACCTCGAGCACCGAGGTCACAACCACTTCCAATTCCGATTTCTGGAAACTGCTGGAGCAATCGGTACGTTCGATCCTCAATTCGTCGCTGAAACAGAACCAGTCGGCCCAGGCACGGCAGGATCGCCTGGAACTGATCAAGCAGGAGCAGGAGCTGCGAGTGAAGCAACTTGAGGCCGCGAGCCGGGCCGGGCAAGGTGCGACCGGGCCGGTAACTTCCGCCCAAGTAGGACTCTTCGCCGGCACGGCGGCGGCCCTGAGTCAGCAGCAAAGCGCCCTGTTACCCGACGATGTGATCGTCAATCCGGTGGCCGGCACGATCACGGTCAACGGCAATGAAAAGCAGCATCAGCTGGTGCAGGACTACCTGACCAAGGTCGAACGCGGCGCCCAGCGCCAGGTACTGATCGAAGCCACCATCGTCGAAGTCAACCTGTCGGACAACTATCAGGGCGGCATCGACTGGAGCCGGCTGCCGGTAAGCGGCGGCCTGTCGTTCAGCCAGCAACTGCTGCGCGGGTTCGGCACCGGCATGGCCCAGCTTGGCGCCAATTTTTTCCAGCTCGGTTACACCAATCCGAATTCGGACGTCGGCAACTTCAGTGCCACCGTGCGGCTGCTGCAGGAATTCGGCGATACCCGGGTCCTGTCCAGCCCGAAGCTGATGGTGCTGAACAACCAGACCGCGCTGCTGAAAGCCGTCGACAACCTGGTCTATTTCGAGATCCAGGCGCAGTCCAATACCACCCAGGGCGTAGCCTCCACCACATTCAATTCCACCGCCAAAACCGTGGCACTCGGCGTGGTCATGGGCGTCACGCCCCAGGTTAACGACGATGGTCGAGTGCTGTTAACCGTGCGCCCGACAATTTCCCGTTTCCTGCGTTTCCGCAACGACCCGAATCCCAGCCTTTGCGATGCCGCACGCCTGAACTGCGTCGCCAATCCGGTACCGGAAATCCAGGTCCGGGAAATGGAGTCGGTATTGCAGATCGGCAACGGCCAAACCATCATCCTCGGGGGACTGATGCAGGACAACATCCTGCGCAATCGCGAACAATTGCCCGGGGCCGACCAGGCGGGTAGCGTAGGCGAATTATTCCGTTTCCGCGACGAACGTGTCAGCAAGAGCGAACTGGTGATCTTCCTGCGGCCCACAGTGATACCCAATCCCTCGCTGAACAGCGATGAGCTGAAATTCTTCCAGCGTTTCCTGCCGCAAGCAGAAAACACGCGACCGGCGCCCAAGCCCGCCACGCCATGAGCCTGCTGATGAAGGCCTTGGAAAAGGCCGCCAAGGATCGTGGCGAAGCGAATCCGTCGCCAGCCGTGCCAGCAGCCGCACCCGCTGAAACGGCAGCCGCCGAAGCAGCCGCACCTGCAAACAAGGCCGCTCGCGAACTAACTCTGGAACCGCTGCCCGCCGATACCCCGCCGCAAACCAGAGCCGAGCCCCTGCAGCCCAACAGGCCAAGTACACGGACGGCGGCGCGCGACCAGGCCCGGGCGGCCACCGTGATGCAGGCCACGGCACGCGCCGAATCTGCAGCAGTTCCAGGCGGCCGGCGCCTGCGTCCCGTCATCGTTATCGGCATCATCGCCACGGTATGCGCCGTGGCCCTGGCCATATACATTTATCTGCAGATCACAAATCCTGGCCTGTTCATTTCCCGTCCGCCACCTGCCCCCACCACTCCGCTGGGACAGGCCCCCGTACCGCCCCAGCAGCCAGCGCCGGCGCCGATTGCAACGAGCAGCGTGTTAACCCCGGTTGCACCGGCTGAGCCCGCGTCCCCTTCGCCCGTCGCCGAACCGGCGCCGGTACGCCAACAGGCTGCAAAACCGCCGGCCGCTCCCGCCCTGCGTACTGCGGCAGCACCACGCGACAGCATACGGGTCAGCCCGGGATCCGCCGAACCGCAGCTCGATCCGCGCCTCGCCCAGGGTTATGCCGCCCTGCAGTCCGGAAACTTCGAAGCCGCGCGCCAGGCCTACGGCGATGCCGCGCGCAGCGAGCCGCGCAACGTCAATGCGCAACTCGGTCTTGCGGCAGTGGCCATGCATGAGGGCCGCGCCGACGACGCCAGCCGCCTCTACTTCAACGTGCTGGATCTCGATCCCCGCAATGCCTACGCTCAGGCCGGACTGATCGCGTTGATGGGCAAGGCCGATCCGGTTTCTGCCGAAGCCCGGCTCAAACAACTGATTGCCCGCGAGCCGCTGGCCTCACTCTATTTCACGCTGGGCAACCTCTACGGCGACCAGTCGCGCTGGGCGGAAGCGCAGCAGGCGTATTTCAGCGCCCATAACCTGGAGCCCGCCAATCCGGACTATGCCTACAATCTGGCGGTCGGGTTGGAGCATGTCGGCCAGTCGCGGCTTGCCGCCGGCTTCTACCAGCACGCCGTCGCACGGGCAACGGCTGCTGGTCGCGCCGGCTTCGATCTGGCCCAGGCGCAGGAACGCATCCGCCTACTGGCGTCACCGGCTCAGTAAGCGGGCAAAGGCTGCCGCCATGGCCGAACAACGGAAAAAGCTGCGGCTGGGCGAACTGCTGGTTCAGCAGGGCCTGATCACCAAGGATCAGCTGGCGATCGTTCTTGCCGAACAGCGCAACAGCAACATCCCCATCGGCCGCCTGCTGGTTCGCCTCGGCTTCGTCACCGAGACCGCAATCCGCGACATCATGGCGCGGACTGTGGGCCAGGAGTCCATAGATCTGACACAGGTCGTGGCCGATCCTGAAGCGCTGGGCCTGATACCGGAGGAATTCGCCCGCCGCAACCATGTGCTGCCGATTGCGTTCGACGCCGTGGAACAGGTCCTGACCATCGCGACGACCCAGATATTCAACGTCATCGCACTCGACCAGCTGCGCGCCATGCTCGGCCCGCAGGTGGAGATCAAGTCCCAGCTCGCCGCGGAGGCCCAGCTCAGCGACTTCATCGACCAGTTCTACGGACACGAACTTTCGGTTGACGGCATCCTTACCGAAATTGAAACCGGTGAAATCGACTATGAAAGCCTGCAGGCAGGCGGCGACGAATATACCCAGCCGATGGTGCGATTGGTCAACGCCATCCTGGTGGACGCAGTCAAGCGCGGCGCCTCCGACATCCATTTCGAACCCGAATACGCGTTCCTGCGCATCCGTTACCGGATCGACGGAGTGCTCGAGACGGTGCGCAGCCTGCACAAGACCTACATGCCCGGCATCACGGTGCGCGTGAAGGTGGTCAGCGACATGAACATCGCTGAAACCCGCGCGCCGCAGGACGGACGCCTCTCGCTGACGCTGAACGGCCGGCCGGTCGACTTCCGCGTGTCCACGCAACCGACCATCTACGGCGAAAACATCGTGCTGCGGGTGCTGGACCGGGAAAAATCGATCGTCAACCTCGACCGCATGAACCTGTCGCCGGAAACCATGACCAAGCTGGAAACCATGCTGGCACGCCCCGAGGGCATACTGGTGGTTACCGGTCCCACCGGCAGCGGCAAAACCACCACCCTTTATTCGCTGCTTGCCCAAGTCAACGACGAAACCGTCAACATCATGACGCTGGAGGATCCTGTCGAATATCCGCTGACGCTGATGCGCCAGACTTCCGTGAACGAAGTTGCGCGCATGGATTTCGCCAACGGCATACGCTCGATCATGCGCCAGGACCCGGACATCATCCTGGTCGGCGAGGTGCGCGACCGCGAGACCGCCGAAATGGCATTCCGCGCAGCAATGACCGGCCACCAGGTGTTCACGACCCTGCACACCAACTCGGCGCTGGGCGCCTTTCCCCGGCTGCTCGACATCGGCGTGCAGCCCGACATCATGGCCGGCAACATCATCGGCGTGATCGCGCAGCGCCTGGTGCGCCTGCTGTGCACCCACTGCAAGGAAGCTTACGCGCCTTCGCGGGAGGAACGCGCACTGCTGGGCATGGCCGGAGACTCCACCTCGTTCCTCTACCGCCCCATTGGGTGCAAACAGTGTTCGAACAAGGGTTACCGTGGCCGCACCCCGATCATGGAGTTACTGGTCATGGACACAGACATGGACGAACTGGTGGCGCGCCGCGCCACCGCCAAGGAACTGCGTGCGGAAGCGGTGTCCAAGGGATTTCGCTCTCTCGCCGAGGAAGGCATAGGACGGGTGCTCGATGGCAGCACCAGCCTTGCAGAAGTCGCCCGTACCGTTGACCTGACCGGAAGGCTCCGGCAGTGAGCCGTGACACGATGTCCGATACCACCGCCCCGTTCCATCATCACGTCTGACCCGTGCCCTCCTACGAATACAAGGCCATAGACCGAACGGGACAGCCGGCGCGCGGCGGACTAGACGCGGTCAACGAAGTTGATCTCGAACTGCGGCTGCGCCGCATGGGCCTCGACCTGATCACCTGCAGGCAGGTAGAACGCAAGAGTTCATCGATGACCGGCGGCGGGGCCATCACCCGCCAGGATCTGGTCAACTTCTGTTTCGACATGGAACAGATGGTGCGCTCGGGCATCCCGATCATCGACGGCCTGCGCGACATGCGTGACACCATCGAATCCCCGCGTTTCCGCGAAGTACTGACGGTGATGACGGAAGACATGGATGCCGGCAACGTGCTGTCGCAGTGCATGGCTTCGCATCCCGACGTGTTCGACCGCGTGTTCGTGAACCTGATCCGTGCCGGCGAACAATCCGGGCAACTGCCCGAGGTATTCAAAAATCTTGCCGACACGATACGCTGGCAGGACGAACTGATTTCACAAACCCGGCGGTTGCTGATGTACCCGGCGCTGACGCTGGTGGTAGTGCTGGGCGTGATGGCTGCTCTGCTGGTGTTCCTGGTCCCGCAGATTGCCCAGCTGTTCAAATCCATGGGAATGGCGCTACCCATGCAAACCAAACTGTTACTCGCCGCATCCGATATTGCGCAAAACTACTGGCTGCCAATCATGCTGCTGCCCACGATCGCCATCATCGCGCTGATCGTCATCATCAGGGGATCCAGCAAGGCGGCGTACCAGTGGGATTACGCAAAACTTAAGCTGCCGGTCATCGGGCCCATCATCCAGAAAATCATCCTCTCGCGCTTCGCCAACACCTTCGGGCTGATGTACCGCTCGGGCATCACCGTGCTCGACGCCATACGCATCAGCGAGGACGTGGTCGGCAACCGCGTCGTTGCCGACGGCCTGAATCGTGCAGTCCAGCAGGTTGCGGCAGGCGAGGGACTGACCGACACCTTCCAGAACCTGGGACTGTTCCCACCGCTGGTAATCCGGATGCTGCGCGTCGGCGAGGCTACAGGCGCACTCGACGTCGCACTGGCAAACGTCACCTACTTCTACAATCGCGATGTCAAGGATTCGGTGGACAAGGGCATGAAAATGCTGGGTCCCGCGCTGACCCTGATCCTCGGCGGCATGATCGCATTCGTCATCTGGGCGGTGCTGGGCCCCGTCTATGATATTCTCGGCAAACTGAAATTCTAGCCGCGGTGAACTTTCATTCCTGACGCGCCCCCTGCGTATCCGCCATGGCCAAAAAACTCCTGCTTTGCATCTCCGTTAATGGCGTCGCAGCCGCCCGCTGGCAAGGTGGCCGGCTGGCCGACTGCACCGTTTTCGGAAACGACGAAGGGGGAATGGCCGGATTCAGGAATTATGCCACCGCATCCACCGGAATCCCGGCGTTCATCATTGTAGATGCCATCGAGGAAGACTACCGCTTTGAAACCCTGCCCCATGCATCCGGATCGGAACGGGCACAGATGGTCGAACGCAAGCTGCGCCAGTATTACCGCGGCTCGCAATACAGTGCCGCCTCTCTGGTCGGCCGGGACAGCACCAAGCGGCGTGACGACCGCTTCCTCTTTGCGGCGCTGACCAATCCGGATATCGTCGCGCCGTGGCTGGCGACGGTCAACGAGTGCGGATTGCCGGTCGGCGGCATCTACCTGCTGCCCACGGTCACCACCGGCCTGGTCGATGTCCTCGAGGATAAACCCAAAAACCTGCTGTTTGTCGCAGCACACCCTGCCGGCACACGGCTTACTTTCTTCCGTGAGGGCGCTTTCCGGCTCAGCCGCCTGAGCCGCACCGATGCTGCGGGTGACGCACACGGCAAGGCGATCATTGATGAAATTTCCAATACGCGGCTGTACCTGCACGCGCTGCGTGCGGCCACGCTCGACGAGCCCGTCACCGTGGTCCTGCTTGATCACACGGACCAGTTCACCGACACCGCACGCGCCATCAGCGAAGACAACCCCAGCCTGCACTGCAGCCGGCTGGGGAAAACCGACATTGCGGCGCGGCTGAAACTCGACCACGGGTTGATCGACATCAGCCCCGCTGTCATCTACCTGCACCTGCTCGGCGCCCGGTCACAAGGCAACAATCTGGCATCCCCCGCGGTCACTGCCGGATACCGGCGTTACCGGGCCCGCCGGCAATTGCTTGCGGCCAGCGCGTTTGCTGCGGCCGTCGGCATCGCCGGCGGCGGATTCAACCTGTGGCAGCAAATGTCCATCGATGACCTGAGGAGCGAGGCCGCGCGCAGGACGGCGCAGGTAAACGCCGACTACCAGGCAGCCACTCGTGAGTTCCCCGCGGCGCCCACTTCGGCGGACAACCTCAAAAAAGCGACGGAACTCGCTGACAGGCTGAAAAGCGCTGCAGTCTCTCCCGCACACTTCCTGGGGATCATCAGCCGCGCAGTGGAACCCGCTCCTGAAATCGCATTGCTGGAAGTCGCATGGCAGTATCGTCCCGGAGAAGTCTCAGCCGGTTCGGATTCCACCACCCAGGGTGCCGTGCCGGAACGCTCCGGTACCGCGGTCTCCTCGGCATCCGGCCCACGCAAGCAAAGCGGGCTGATTGCCGGTCAGGTTCGTGACTTCAGGGGCGACTTCCGCCGGGCGATCGCCACCATCAACGCACTCGCGGAGCGCCTGCGCAAGGATCCAGCGGTGGAAACCGTGCGCATCGTGCAACTCCCGCTGAATGTCAGCCCGACCCTTGCATTGACCGGCAATACCGCCGAGAACCCCACGCAGTCGGGTTCCGCTGATTTCAAGCTGGTCGTCGTCCTGAGGCAACCATCGTGAGCGGCGAGGAACTCAAGGCGCTGCGCGGCCCGATCATCCTGCTGGTTGTGGTACTCATTGCCGCAGCCGGGGCCATTTATTACACGAACGATCTGCTCGAGAAGGCTCGGTTTTCCCTGCGCCAGCAGCAAACCCAGCTTCGTGAAGCGCAGACCCGGATGCAGCGATCCGGCGACGAAAAGGCCATCATCATCCAGTACGTCGACAAGTACCGGCAACTGCAGCGGGCGGGCGTCATCGGCGACGAGCAGCGCATCAACTGGCTGGATTCTTTGCGCATCGCCAACGAGCGTACCGACCTCTTCGGCATCAATTACTCGGTCGGTATCCAGCAAAGCTATCCATATGCAGCGGGACTCGACCCGGGGCCGATCAGCCTGCGGCAATCGGTGATGAAGCTCGAGTTCCGTTTGCTGCACGAAGCCGACCTGTTGCGCTTTTTCGAGGTGTTGCGCGCACAGGGCGGGGGATTGTTCCACCTGGACAGCTGCGTGATGCAGCGCACCGAACAGACCGCAACCATCCGTTACCAGCCGAACATCACGGCAAACTGCGAATTGGCATGGATCACCGCAAGCCCGGTGACCGCCCCGGGGGTCAAACCATGAAAACGGTGATCGCGACGGCAGTGCTGCTGATGGCCCAGCTGGCCCATGCCGCGGAACCCATGGGGCGCATTTTTTTCACGCCCGAAGAACGTGCGCGGCTGGACGCGCTTCGCTCCCAGAGGGCGGTGGCCGTCCAGACCAGGGACGAGCCTGTCCCTGAAATCGTCAAATTCAACGGCATCGTCCGTCGCGCCGACGGCAGGGCTACCGTATGGATCAACAACCAGCCGTTGTCCGAGGCGGAACTCCGCAACAAGCAAGCCATCGTCGGCAGGGTGAGCCGCAGCGGGCAAGTCACGCTGCAGTCCCCGCAGGGCGCAATGCAGATGCAGCTCAAAGTCGGACAAAGCGCGGAGCTGCTGTCGGGACGCGTCGAGGAATCCTACGCGACCGCCCCGGCCAACCGGGAGTCGTCCGTAACCGCCAAGCCAGAGCCTGCGCTGGGTGCTCCGGCGGCCTCCGCGCCATCGACCCAGTCCGGCACCCCCGTTACCCCCGTTGATCGCAAGAACGCGGGAGAGGCCGGGCCGAAAGCAGCAACCCGGTGAACGTTGATGCCTGATCGCTGCAGATTTTTGTCGCCTCGTCATCGTCTGCGGGCGCAGCGCGGCGCCGCATTCCTGATTCTGGTGTTCATGATCGGGGTTGCCGGCACTGCCCTGATCCTTTCCGCAGGCGCCACGAACAATGTCAAACTTGCCGAGGCACAACGCACAGCGCAGTCGCTGGCGACGGCGCGCGAAGCGCTGATGGCCTATGCGGCCAGCGTCCCGGATTCCGCCAGGCTCGGAGACCTGCCCTGCCCGGCCACCAACTACACTACCGGACAGACCGCGACTTCCTGCAATACCGCTGCCTCGCGCATGGGTTACCTTCCCTGGAAAACCCTGGGAATACCCCAACTGCGTGACGGCACCGGCGCACCGTTGTTGTACACGGTATCAAATGTCTTCAAATACAACTCCCGCACGGGAATACTGAACTCCGACACCTCCGGCGAATTCACGGTGGCCGGCGAAAACGCCATCGCGGTCGTATTTGCTCCCGGAGCGCCGATCGGAACCCAGGACCGGAACGCGGCAACCTTCGATGTGGCAAATTTCCTCGAAGCCGGGAATGCGGATGGCAATTCCCTGTTCGAAAATTCCGCGGAATCTTCCACTTTCAATGACCGACTGATCTGGATCACCCCGCGCGCGTTTTTCCCGCCGCTGGAAATGCGGGCGCTGCGCGTCGCCCAGGAACGCCTGCAGCACTATTTCACGGTCACCGGCCGTTACCCGCTGTCCAACCGTTATGCTAACGACTACTCATGCTGGACCTATGGCGGCCGCCTGCCCTACCCGACCTCCAGCAATCCCTGCCTGCAGGCTGGCAACGGTGCGGCCGAAGATCAGTGGACCATGGCCTGGCCCGGCTGGTTTTTCCCCAACTATTGGGACTGGGTGATCCACTACGCGGTCGCCCCGCCCTGTTCTGAAGTCGGCTCGGTCAATTGCAATGGCAGCGGCAGCTTCCTGACTCTGAATGGCACCGACAACTACCGCGTGCTGCTTATCCGCCAGGGCATACCGAACGGCCAGACCCGGCCCTGTACTGCGACCAGCCAGTGCCTGGACGACGGTGAGAACCGCGACGGCGACCGTGACTACATCACCCCGGTCGCCGGCAACGATCGCCTCACTGTTCTTGCGCCCTGAACATGCGGAAAAACCAGTCCGGCTTTTCGTTTCTCGAGCTCGCGGTCGCCATGTTCATCATGACGCTGCTGCTCGGCAGCATACTCGTACCGCTGGCAACCCAGGTCGAGCAGCGCCAGATTTCCGAGACAACACGGGTGCTCGAGGAAGCGCGCGACGCGCTGCTGGGGCACGCCATCGCCAACGGCCGCCTGCCCTGCCCCGACACCAACGGCGACGGCACGGAAGACATTAGCGCAGGCGTGTGCACAACCTCCTCCGGCATCGCCCATGGAAACCTGCCCTGGCAGACCCTGGGGCTCGCAGCAACGGATGCCTGGGGCAACCGTGTACGTTACGCCGTCCGCGGCGAATACGCGCAGAGCTCGTCCTTGTTTTCGCTATCGACCAACACCGCCAATCTGCAGGTATGCGAAACCTCGGCATGCACATCGACACTGACTTCTTCGGCGGTGGCGATACTGTTGTCGCACGGCAAAAACGGCTATGGTGGAACTAACGTCGGCGGCTCGGTTTACGCAGCGGCCTCCACTGCCGATGAGCTCGAGAACACCGATGCCGACCGGGATTTTGTCAGCCGCACACGGACCGGCGTGGACACTGCCGCTGGCGAGTTCGATGACGTGGTGATCTGGCTGCCGCTTTACACCCTGTTCAACCGCATGGTGACAGCGGGCAAACTGCCTTAAGCCGCTGCCGGCGCAAGTTCGAAACAAACCGCGCCATCGCGGTTGCCGGCCAGAGACAGACGATAACCGGTCTGCTCCGCAAAACGTGCCGCCTGGAACAGTCCGACGCCGAGCCCGCTTTCCGAGGCCACCGGCCCACGGAGCACTTCCCGCGCCATGGCCGGGGACATCGCCCGACCGTCATCACAAACCGTCAGCTTCGGTCCGGCCGACAGGGTGGCAACGACCTTCACCGCACGGTCCTGGGTTGACTTGTACAGCGCATTTTCTATCAGTGTGTCGGCTACGCTGTCGAACAATTCGGCAGGTAAGCGCAAACCCGTGATTGCGCCGTCGTCGGCAAAATCCACGGTACGCCCGGCATAACGCGCGCGCAGGGCACTGATCCAGATAACGGCATCCACGTCATTGGTGACGGTGGCTTCAGGCGACTTGAGCTTTTCCAGCGTGGTGCTGAGGCGCTGCGTGATGTGGGGCAGTTGCCGCTGCACCAGCATCCGGAATGCTGCACCATCGTCGGCGCCGCGCATCTCGGCGGCTGCGCAGATCGAGCGCAGCGACTGCAGCAGGTTTTTGACGTCGTGCGTCAGCCGTGCACCGGTTTCATAGATGGCCTGGGTATAGGCCGATTGCTGCCGTGCGTGTTCGAGCCGCAGGGTTTCATAGAAATGGCCGACCATCTGCATCAGCAGCTTGAGGTGAAGCAGCACCGCCGGCGAAAACGGTCTTTCGGCACATATGGTCATGCACAGGCTGTCGGTTTCGTATTGTTCGGTGTGCGCCCCTTCCTTGCCGATCGTGCCGCTCGACAGCGGCGATACCCATGCAAATCCGCTGACCCAGGGCAGCTCCAGCATGTAAGTAAGCGCGCTGCGCAGGAATTGCTCCGGGCGGGTTTCCGTCTGCGCCAGTTGCGCCAGATACCGCATCCGCTGCTCGAACGGCAGGCCCAGACCCAGCAGGTAACGCGAGATCAGGGTGCCGATGCCGGTAAAACCGGCGTGCGGATTCCACAGCCACGACATGCCGGCCAGCAGCAGGGCAATCACCATCAACGCCTGCGCCAGTCCCAGCAGATATCCGCCGTGCGACACCTGCTGGATGACAAAGCTGCCCAGCACCAGCGCCACGATCAGCAGGAACAGCACGACGCTGTAGAACAGGTCGACGATCACCGGGGCGCCCTGCCTGTGCCGGCCATCCGGCACCGCCAGGATGATCAGCGGCAATACCGGCAACGCATAACGCACGATCAGGCTCATCGTATCGTCCGCCGGGTGGTTCACGAACAAATGCGGCACCGTGCTCACCAGCAGGATCGAAATCAGGTATATCGCGGCGAGGATCGAGACCACCCGGTCGCGGCGCCCTTCGGTTCCCGGCACGGCGCCGCCGATCAGTCCGAACAGGATCGCAATCCAGGTGGCGATCAGCCACCAGTTGCCGGCCACCGCGAAAATGACACCGAGGCCGATCACCATCAGCGCCAGCGCCGGTGATACCCTGCGCTCCCCGCGCCATACCGGCTGCCAGAGCAGAAACATCCCGAAATGAGCCAGCAGCAGGCCGCGCGCCCACCAGTCCTCGATGCCCCAGCCGATGGCACCATGCAGCGTGAGCAGCATGCCGGCAAGCAGCGGGTTCAGGTGCCGCGGTGCCTCGGCAGTCGTAATGACGCCCGGCTGCGAAAGCACGGCAGTGGGGGACTTTTCCGTCATGACGTGGCTATACTGTCCTGAATACCGGATTGATGCCGTCCATGCATATTACGACGATTGGCCGCTACACGGCCCTCGAAGCCATCCGCACCCGCCTGCCGCTGACCGCCCTGCTGGTGCTTGCCGTGCTGTTTGGCGCCAGCCTGTTCATCCGCGAACTCGCAGTCACCGAGTCGGCCCGTTTCCAGCTCGGCCTGTATGCCGCTGCAGCGCGGCTGTGCGCGGTTTTCATGGCCAGCCTCTACGTGCTGGCAAGCATCAGCCGCGAATTCCACGACAAGGGACTTGAAGTACTGCTCGCGCTGGATGTGCCCCGATCGCATTATATCTGCGGAAAACTCGCCGGTTTCATGCTGGTCGCGCTGTTCATCGGATTGCTTTTTTCGCTGCCGGTATGGATGCTCTCGACCGCGTCCGCCGCATGGGCTTGGACCCTGTCCCTGGCCGTCGAACTGTCGCTCATTGTAGCCCTGTCGCTGTTCTGCATCGTCACCTTCAGCCATCTGCTTCCCGCGGCCGGATTTGTCGCCGCGTTCTACCTGCTGGCCCGCAGCATGACGGCGCTGCGCCTGATGAGCGCAAACCCGGTATCCGCACCTGACACCCTGTCACACCAGGTGACCAGTACCCTGGTCGAAGGGTTGGGCTACCTGATGCCCGCGCTGGATCGCTGGACCGAAACCGGCTGGCTGGTCAACGCTTCACCTGACGCACCTGCACTGCTGGCCATTTTCGTGCAGGGCGGCATTTACACGATGTTGCTGACTGCGGCAACCTTGTTCGACTTTTATCGCCGGAGCCTGTGATTGTCCGGACTGCGAACCACCGGCCTGACTGATGAACGCGCCCTGGGCGCGGTGCCCCCCGCGGTTGGACTGCTGCTCGCAGCCACCCTCGCCATGCAATTGCTCTGGCACGGCCTGCTGCCGCCGCCGATGGCGCGTGCCGATGACCTGCCGGCAGCGCCGGACCCAGCGACGTTGCGCACCGCCAGCTTCGGCGAGCCGGTTGCCGCTGCGCAGCTGATGGTGCTGTACCTGCAGGCTTTCGACAACCAGCCCGGCATCAGCATCCCGTTCAGCCATCTTGACTACGGCCGGGTCACCGGGTGGCTGGAAGCCGCACTGCAACTGGATCCACGCAGCGGTTATGCGCTGATGATGGCCTCCCAGCTCTACGGCCAGGTACCCGATCCCGCCCGCCAGCGGGCCATGTGCGATTTTGTCCATGCCCGGTTTCTCGAAATGCCCGATCAAAGATGGCGCTGGCTGGCGCACTGCGCGATCATGGCCAAACACCGGCTCGGTGATTCGGCGCTCGCCCTGCGTTACGCCACGGACATTACCCGTCATGCCGGCGCCGCATCGGGCTGGGCTCGACAGATGCGGATTTTCATACTGGAGGACATGGGCGAAACCGAAAGCGCCAAGGTCCTGCTCGGCGGCCTGCTGGCCACCGGCGAAATTACCGATCCGGCCGAACTGCACTTCCTGACCGAACGGCTGCAGGCGCTGGAAAACACTGGAAAACAGTCGCCATCGTCGAAATTCTGACATGGCCGATATCGACTATGCGGGGATATTTCTAGCGCCAGGTGCCTGAAATGTGATGCATGCCTCGTTATTCTCAAAAAAATATATAATAAAATCAATATGTTATGTTTTAGCGCTATTGTCGGGTGGGCTCATGCCCCGAAAACATTCGCGGGTCACCTCCAACAATTGCATGGTACAGACCTTGCATATTGCTGGGGACTTGATGCCGCCGGAGCGCGGCTAGGAGAGAAAAAATGAAACGACAACAAGGGTTTACGCTGATCGAGATCGCCATCGTGCTGGTCATTATCGGCCTGCTGCTGGGCGGGGTCCTCAAGGGCCAGGAACTGATCACCAGCGCCAGGGTGCG
>JBFWOE010000064.1:0-16539 GCA_050250695.1 Burkholderiales bacterium | reverse complement strand
TTCCAGCCCAGCCATTCGCACACGCCGCGGCCCATGATCCATTCCTTGTCGGCTTCCTTGACCCACGGCGCATCCTTCAGCCACATGTCGATGTGTTCGCGGTACGGCACCGGCGAACGCGACCAGTCGCTGCCCCAGAACAGCCGTTTCGGCCCGAAGGCCTCGTAGGCGCGTTTGGCGTAAACCTGCATTTTTTTGAACGGGTAGGGTTCCTTCAGGTAACACGGCAGCGCGCTGGCCTTGACCGCGACGTTGGGGCGTTTCGCGATCGGCAGCAGCTTGTCGAAATCGCGGAATGTCTCGTCCTCGGGCTTGCCGCTGGACAGCGCCATGTGGTCCATGATGATTTTCAGATCCGGATGTTTCGCGGCCACAGCGTCGATGGCGTGCACGAAATTCTGCGGCACCAGGATCATCAGCCGGATGCCGAGTTTTTCGGCCTCGCTCCATACCCAGTCGAACTTGCCTTCGGTCAGCGGCTGCTGCAGCACGGGGATGTGGAAGGCGAAACGCATGCCGAGCATGCCGGGCTGCTTGAGCCAGGTCTTGATCGCGGTCTTCGCATCCGGCGCTTCCGGATTGAAGCGGCCCATGATCGCGAAACGGTCGGGATGCGCCTGTGCCGCGGCGATCGCGAGGTCGTTGCGGTCGCCTTCCCACGACGGCGGAACCAGCACCGTGCGGTCGACACCGGCGGCGTCCATGTCTCGCAGCAGTTCCCCGTGTCCCAGGGGAATCTCGCGCTGCGCATGCGCGCGCGCGGGCCACGGCCGCTCCGGCGTGTTGGCGCCCCAGATGTGTACTTGCGAGTCGACGATCAGCATGTTGTTGTGCTCCGGTTGCGGGAGGTCCGATTCAATGATGAATGCGCGGATGCGTCAAGGCGTCCGGAATGTGTTGATTGAACAGGATGATTCGCGGCGGCATGACTGGCCACGCCACGGCCGTGGCCGTTACACTGCGCGACATTGCATCAGGCCCGCGTGGCTTTGCAGCGATCTACATCGAATAATTATAAATATTTGATTATAAAGGATATTTTATGAATGGCGCAGAAAGCCTGGTGCGCACGCTGCTCAACGGCGACGTCAATGTCTGCTTTGCCAATCCCGGCACATCGGAAATGCATTTCGTCTCCGCGCTCGATCGCGTCGAAGGCGTGCGCTGCATCCTCGGCCTGTTCGAAGGCGTGGTCACCGGTGCGGCCGACGGTTATTACCGCGTCGCCGGCAAACCGGCGGCGACACTTTTGCATCTCGGACCGGGACTCGGCAACGGACTGGCGAACCTGCACAACGCGAAGAAGGCGCGCTCGGGCATCGTCAACGTCGTCGGCGAACATGCGAGTTACCACATCAGGCATGACGCACCACTGACCGCCGACATCGAAGGTGTCGCGCGCCCGATGTCGGACTGGGTGAAGACATCCCATTCCTCTAAAACCATCGCCGCCGACGGTGCGCTGGCGATCGAGGCGGCGCGCACCGCGCCGGGACAGATCGCCACGCTGATCCTGCCCGCCGATACCGCCTGGGGCGAAGCCGACGGTCCCGCGCTGGTGAAAGAACCCGCGCCGCGGGCGCGCGTCGCGGACCGCGCGATTGCCGATGGCGTGCGCGCGCTGAAGAGCGGCCAGACCGCGGCGATCCTGCTCGGTGGTGCGGCATTGCGGGGCAAGGCATTGGAGTGGGCGGGGCGCATTGCCGCGAAATGCGGATGCACGCTGATTTCCGAATTCAACAATGCGCGCTGGGAACGCGGTGCGGGCCGTGCGGTGGTGAAACAGCTGCCATTCGTCGTCGACAACGCACTGGCGATGCTTAAGGTAACACGGCAACTGCTGCTGGTCGGCGCCAAGCCGCCGGTGTCCTTCTTCGCCTATCCCGGAAAACCGAGCGTGCTGGTGCCGGAAAGTTGCGCGGTGACCAGTGTGGCGGGCGCGGAAGCCGACCTCGAACACGCGCTCGAAGCACTGGCCGATGCGCTGGGCGCCCGCAATACGCCGCCGCTGCTGAACAAAACGGCGCATGACGGCGCATTGCCCACCGGCAAGGTCACGCTCGAAGGCCTGGGTGAATTGTTCAACGGACTGATTCCGGAAAACGCCATCGTGCTCGATGAATCCGTCACGAGCGGGCGCATGTTCACCGCCTCGACGCCGGGCGCGCGGCCGCATGACTGGATGAACATCATGGGCGGCTCGATCGGCTGGGGGCTTGCCGCGGCGACCGGGGCGGCGATTGCCGCACCGGACCGGAAAGTGGTCGCCCTCGAAGGCGACGGCAGCGCGATGTACACCCAGCAGGCGCTGTGGACCATGGCGCGCGAGAACCTCGACGTCACCGTGGTGATCTTCGCCAACCGCTCCTACAGGATCCTGATGACCGAACTCACCAACGTCGGCGCTGCCGCACCGGGCGCCAACGCCACCGCGATGCTGACGCTGGGCAATCCCGATCTCGACTGGGTGACGATTGCGAAGGGTTACGGCGTGGCAGGGGGCAGGGCAACGACGCTGGATGAACTGGCGGTTCAGTTCAGACGCGGACTGGAGACGCCGGGGCCGTACCTGGTGGAACTGGTGATGTAGTGGCGTTGGTGCTCGGTATCAGCGGCAAAGTGCTTGCATGGCGGGCACTTTGGCCGTCTGCATGCGCTTTCTGGCGGGAGGCAAGCGCTAGGATCCAAGCCAGCCGCAGGCTTCATCTTCATCCGTAAACAATTTGCAGCTATATCCTGCGTTATTGAAGACGGTTTCAATAAAGTCGTGCGAGTGATCGTCCTGGAGGTGGACTATGGCGATTTTCGATTTTTTATCCAGACCGAAATTTGTCATGTCCTCATATGCGAGCCTGTACTGATCCAGGGTGGTGGCAATGTTTGGGGCTCCGCGCACATCTGCGTAGAAGCCCGGAAGACCGGCTCGGTGGGCAGTTTCGATCGCTTCTTTGGCAAAGCTCCGCTCCAGGTCGGCAGTAATTGAGTTGTAAACCCTTATTCGTACGAATCCTTTGCCTATTGGACAATCGATCTGGTAATCCATGGTCAACTCCTGCAGACGTGCATTGTTTGCCGATTTTAGGTGCTAAATTTGGATGACATCGTGCACTTCGCCGGAACTCATGTTAACTAATTGATTATATTGAGTAATTTTACAGTCGATTTGTTTTGGTATTTGATTTGATTGACTTCTTTTTGGCTGGGTATCCAGCGGTCTCCCGTTGAAAAGTGACCGCGCCGGGCTATGCCCGGCCTTTATCACACCCTACAGTTTGCTGAGTATCGCCGCACCCCTGGCCAGGGTTTCTTCCGACTTTGCAAAACAGAAACGCAGCACACGATGTGCCGGCGGCTCGCGGTAGAACACCGACACCGGGATCGCGGCGACGCCGTGTTCCCTGGTCAGCCGGATTGCGAGGTCGGTGTCTTTCTCGTTGCTGATCGCGTCGTAGGCGAGATTCTGGAAGAAGGTGCCGCGCGAAGGCAGGGGTTTGAAGCGGGAATCCTTGAGTCCGTCGAGGAAGAAGTCGCGCTTTTTCTGGTAGAACGCCGGCAGTTGCAGGTAGGCGTCGCGGTTCTTCATGTATTCGGCGAACACGTGCTGCAGCGGGCCGTTGGTGACGAAGGCGTTGAACTGGTGCACCTTGCGGAATTCGGCCATCAGCTCGCGCGGCGCGGCGATGTAGCCCATTTTCCAGCCGGTGACGCTGTAGGTCTTGCCGAAGGACGAGACGAAGAAGCTGCGTTCGGCCAGGCCCGGAAAGCAGGCGACGCTTTGATGCCTGTACCCATCAAAGACGATGTGTTCGTAGACCTCGTCGCTGATGACCACGATGTCGGTTTTCTTCAGCACGCCTTCGAGCATGCGCAGGTCTTCGGCGGAGAGCACGGTCGCCGTCGGATTGTTGGGCGTGTTGAGCACCAGCGCCCTG
This sequence comes from Burkholderiales bacterium, assembly GCA_050250695.1. GTDB lineage: Bacteria > Pseudomonadota > Gammaproteobacteria > Burkholderiales > SG8-41. The sequence goes on along the minus strand of JBFWOE010000064.1, from coordinate 12,607 downwards.
GTGCGCGGCGTGATTGCGGCTTCAACCGCGGCCCAGTCGATGCTGTAGTCGGGGTAGCGCATCTGCACGTAGACCGCCTTGCCGCCGTGGACTTCCACCGCCGGCGCATAACTGTCGTAGGTCGGCTCGAACAGGATCACTTCGTCGCCGGGGCGGATCAGCGTCGCCAGCGCGGTGTAGATGCCGTAGGTGGCGCCGGGGATGATGGTGACTTCATGCTCCACGTCGTAACGCGCGCCGTAGAGTATTTCCATTTTTTCCGCCACCGCTTCGCGCAGCGCCGGCACGCCGGCCATCGGCGGGTACTGGTTGAGACCGGCGTTGAAGTATTTCGTCACCAGCGCGCGCAGCTCGGGCGCGCATTCGAAATCGGGGAACCCCTGCGACAGGTTGATTGCGTTGTGTTCGGCGGCGAGCCGCGACATCACCGTGAAAATGGTGGTGCCGACGTGCGGCAGCTTGGATTCCAGGTGTCCGGCAAAGGTGGGCATTGCGTGCAAGGGTGAGGATTCAGCAGGCGGCGATTTTAGCGCAGTCGCTGCGCGCGACGGCCTGGCCTTCGCCGGCGAGCGTGATGAAGTCCTCCGAGTAGTTCTGCAGCCGCCGTGCCAGGTGGGTGCGCTGTGCCGGAGTGAACAGTCTGTCCGCCGCGGCGTAAAACGCGGCGCGTTTTTTCCACGACTCCTCGAAGGCGCGCGCCAGCCCGGGCGGACGGTTTTTTTCCCAATTCACCAGCCAGTCGCGAACCCGGGCTGCGAAAACCCCGCGCTCTTCGTGGCGCGATTGGAGCAGGGCGAGGAATTCGCGCTGGCGGCGCAGGCGGTCCTCGTGGCGCAGGCGGTCGGTCAGTGGCATTTCCTGCAGCAGGGTCGCGATCCGCGCTTCCTGTGCGTCGGTCAGCGTTCCCACCCAGTCGCGCAGCTGCGCCAGCGTGCGGCGTTCGGCGGCGCGGCGGCGCGCGGTCTCGTCCTCGTTGCTGCGATGTTCGCGCAGGAACTTCCGGTTGTCCTTGTCGAGTTGCCGGCGGAAGGTTTCGATCTGCGCGTCGCTGAGCGTGGCCAGCAGTTCAGCGGCGTCGGCGGCGCCATGCGCGGCGATCCGCGCATAACGCTGGCGCAGGCCGTCGACGATCCACAGCAGGTCTTCGGCATTCAGTCCGCGGCTGGCGCGCTGCCGGATCTCGGCGATGAAGCGCGCGTATTCCGGCAGCTGTTCGCGGCGGTGCCAGGCGTGCAGCCGTTCGAAGCGCATGGCGAAAGCGTCGCGCTGCGCGGGATCAAGGTCGAAATAGTCGTGCGCCATCCATGACGCGATGCTGTCGAGGTGGCCGTAGCTGACGCGCACCATGCTGCAGCCGCCGGCGAGCAGCAGGCAGAGCATGACAGGGATCAGGCGCGAACCGGCGCGCTGTGCTGCCGACATCACAGCCGGGAGAAATGATCGGCCATGCGTTTGCGCGTCGCCGCATCGGGCAGGCGTCCACGGCACGCCGCCATGTTGTCTTCGATGTGGCGCACCAGCCGGGTGCCGGGGATGGCACAGGTCACGGCCGGGTGGCTGATGATCCATTTCAGGAAAAACTGCGCCCAGCTCGTGCAGTCGATGTCGGCGCACCACGGCGGCAGCGGCTTGCCGCGCACCTTGCCGAACAGGCCCGCCTGCGAGAACGGCCGGTTGATCAGCGTCGCGGTGCCCGAATCGGCGCAGGCCGGCAGCAGCCGGTTTCCGGCCTCGGGTTCGTCCAGCGAGTAGTTGATCTGCAGGAAATCGAAGTCGCCGGTCTTCACCAGTTGTTCAAGCTCGGCGTGCATGCCGGCGTGCCAGTGGGTGATGCCGAGATAACGGATGCGCCCGGATTTTTTCCATTCGCGCAGTACCGGCAGGTGGGTTTTCAGGTCGAGCAGGTTGTGCACCTGCATCAGGTCCATGGTCTGCGACTGCAGCAGGCGCGCGGATTCCTCCATCTGGCTGATGCCCTCGGCGCGGCCGCTGGTCCAGACCTTGGTGGCCAGGAACAGCGATTTGCGCAGTTGGAGTGCACTGGCCAGCGTGCCGACGGCGGCTTCGGCATGGCCGTACATCGGCGAGGAATCGACGACCTTGCCGCCGAGTTCGACGAAGCGGCGCAGCGTGTTGCGCAATTCGGTTTTCGGCAATTCCGCGGTCGGCACGTCGAAGGTCTGGTAGGTGCCGAGGCCGATCGCCGGCAGGCGTTCACCGCTGCGCGGGACCGGCCGCGTGATCAGGCCGGCGGGTGCGGAGTATGCATCAGTCATGCTGGCGAGCAGGGTTGCCGTCACGGCAGTCTTCAGGAAATCGCGACGGCGCGGATTTGCGGGAGAAAAATGGGTCATGTGTTTTCATCGGCGACGGAACCGGGTCACTGTACACCAGTTGCGCGTTCCTGCAGCACGTAACCGCGTTCGCGCAGGCAGGCGCGCAGCAGGTCCTGTTCGAGCAGGAAACGTTCCGCATCGTGGTGCGGTTCATGCACCGCCACCGCGCGACCCCGCTGGTCGACAATTATGCGCGGCACCGGTTCCCTGGCGCCGGCATGACGCAGCGCCTCGCCCCGCGCTTTTTCCGTGCAGGCGGCAACGTCTCGGTCGCGCTGCTCTGCGGTGGCGCCGGCCTTGTGCCATTCCAGCGCTGCGCAGCCGCCGAGCAGCAGCAAACCCGCGATCAAAACAGGGGCAAGTGCCTGTGGGCGCAACATATTAAGTTAGAGTAACACCCTGACGCCGGGTTTCACCGGCGCGGTATCGGAACATGGAGGGCATGGCGTGCCGGCTACATTGCTGCAGGACGGACTGGTGGTGTTTTCCAAGCGCGGGTGCCCGACCTGCATGATGATCGAAGGCGAAATGCAGCGCGCGGCGGGTGAACTGCGTCATTTCCAGGTGGTGTCGCAGGACGACCCGCAATTTCCGTCGGGCGTGGCCGCGATTGTCGATGACCGCGAACTCGACCATTCCTGGCTCAACAACATCGAGTTCATGCCGACGCTGGTCCGTTTTGAAGCCGGCCGCGAGGTCGAGCGCGTGGTCGGCTGGGACCGCGAAGGCTGGCAGCGCCTGACCGGCATCACCGACCTGGGTGCGCAGCATCCGAAAATAAAACCCGGATGAGGTTCGCTTTCACTCATGCCCGGGGTGGCTGAGCGGCTCGAAGCGAAACACAGCGGCGCGACCTGGCTCGCGGCGCGCAGGATCGGCTACGACCCGGATGCCGATCCGGTCGAAGTCTGTTTCCAGCGCGGCTGGACTGACGGCCTGCCGGTGACGCCGCCGACCGACGAACGGGTGATCGCGATGTTGAAGGGCACGCCGCGCAAGCCCGGCGAGATCGTCGGCAAAATCCCGCCCAACCTCGCCGATTGCACGATCGAGAAAGTCGCGATCAACGCGGTGATGGCAGGCTGCAGGCCCGAATACATGCCGGTGCTGCTGGCCGCGCTCGAGGCCGCGCTGGAACCGGTGTTCACGCTGCATGGCGTGCTGGCGACGACCTATTTTTCGGGACCGGTGATCATTGTCAACGGCCCGGTGGCGAAACGCATCGGCATGAACAGCGGTATCAATGCACTGGGACAGGGCAACCGAGCCAACGCCAGCATCGGCCGCGCGCTGAACCTGATCGTGCGCAATGTTGGAGGCGGGCGTCCCGGCGAGGCCGACCGTTCGACGCTGGGTGCACCGAGCAAATTCACGCTGTGTTTCGCCGAGGACGAATCCGATCCGGCGTGGCAGCCGCTGGCGCAGGCGCGCGGCATCCGGCCCGGTGCGTCTGCGGTGACTCTGTTCCAGGGCCATGGCCCGGAAGCCTTCGTCGACCAGAAATCGCGCACACCCGAGGCATTGACCAAATCGTTCGCGCAGTCGCTGGTGAAAATCGGCCATCCGAAACTGGTGCAGTCGGCGCGCGTCATCGTCGTGCTCTCGCCCGAGCATTACGCGATTTACAAGGAAGCGGGCTGGGACCGCGCGAAAATCGAACGCGCGCTGTACGAGGCGACGATACGCCCCGGCGCCGGACTGGTGGCCGGCGTCGACGGCGTCGGCGAGGGCATCCCGGCGAGCCGCGCCGGAGAACAGGTGCCGAAATTCCATGAGGACGGACTGATGGTGGTGCGCGCCGGCGGTTCCGCGGGCCTGTTCTCGGCGATCCTGCCGGGCTGGCTGGCGGGGCGCAGCCGTACCGAACTGCAACCGGTAACGAAGGAGGTCAAAACATGAATACCTGGTTACGCGATCCTACGGCCGAAACCGAAGCGGTGATGCGCGCGCGTCGCGCGCCGCCGCCATCGCTTGACGGTCTCACCGTCGGCCTGTTCGACATCGGCAAGACGCGCAGCGACGAATTCCTGAATCAGGTCGAGAAACGCCTGACCGAGCGCGGCATCAAATCGAAACGCTTCGGCAAGCCGACCAATGCCAAGGTGGCGACGCGCGAAATCGTCGATCAGGTGGTGAGCGGGGCGGACGTCGTGCTGATCGGGCTCTCGGATTGAGGTTCATGCACGTCGTGCAGTCTGCACGACCTGATGACTTTCGATGCGCAGGGCCTGCCGGGCGTGTCCATCGTGACCACCGAGTTCAGGGATGCCGTCGCGGTGCAGAGCAAGGCGCTGGGTTTCGATCCGGCGATCGTGTTCGTGCCGCACCCGATCCAGAACCGTACCGCAGATGAACTGGCGGCGCTGGCGGATGGCGCGATAGAATCGGCGCTGGCTTGTCTGGTAACTAAAAATTAATTAATAAAATCAATTATTTATAAACGGCGCGCTGCGGCGTGCCGTTTTCTTTTCCTGGGGACGGATGATGAAAATACTGGTCTACGGCGCGGGCGCCATCGGCGGTTATCTCGGCGCAATCCTCACGGCAGCGGGTGAAGACGTCACGCTGGTCGCACGCGGCGCGCAATACGACGCGCTGTCCTCGCGCGGCATACAACTCGAAGGTCCGAGAAGCGGTCGTCCCGAACCGGTCAAGGTGCGGGTGTGCAAGCCGGGCGGGGAAAAGGGGCCGTACGACACCATCTTCGTCACCCTGAAATCGCAGCAGATCGCCGATGCGGCCCAACACCTGCGAGGGCTGGTGACGAAGGACGGCGTGTTCGTGTTGCCCCAGAACGGCCTGCCGTGGTGGTACTTCGACGGCATGGACTCGAAATACAAGGGTACGCAACTCAAGACCGTGGATCCCGACGGCGTTCTGGCGCGGACTTTCGAGGCGCGGCAGATCATCGGCGGTGTGGCAATGAAGCCGGCAGACCTGGTGGAGCCGGGTCGCATCCGCCTGCCGGATGCCGACACCGATGCGCTGGTGATTGGTGAAATCGACAACACGGTGACGCCGCGCGTTCAGGAAATCGCAGCAATCTCCACCCGCGCCGGCTGGAACGGCAAGGTCACTGAAGACATCCGCAAGGCGAAGTGGACCAAGCTGGTGGGCAATGCGGTGTGGAATTCGCTGGGTGCGATCACCCAGTCGACTGCTCGCGAAGCGGCGGAGTTTCCGGGGACACGGCCGCTGGCGGCGGCGCTGATGCGCGAAGTGATCGCGGTGGCGGCGGCGGTGGGTACCAGGCTCGATGCCGATCCCGAAGCCATCGTCAGCGGCGTCGCCAAGCGCGTGTCACTTCCGACTTCAACGCTGCAGGACGTGCGCGCCGGCCGGCCGCTGGAGATGGACGCCATAGTCAACGTCGTGCTCGAACTCGGCGCGCTGACGGGGGTGGCGACGCCTTCGCTGAACGTGGTCGCGGCCTGCGTCAACCTTCTGAATCAGCGCATCATTGCGGATGGCGTGGCGATACGGCCGGTGAAACGCGCGTAAACCGCGGGATTCGGCGCGCAGCTACCTGCTGCGGCAGCGCGCGAATCAGCCCAGCTGGTCGATGAACGCCCTCATGCGGCGGCGCTGGGCTGCGTCCGGAAACCGTCCGCGCCCGGCATCGAGGTTGTCGACCATGTATTCGACCTTGTCGGTGCCGGGGATCACGGCGTTGACCGCGGGGTCGGCGAGCAGGTACTTCAGGAAGAACTGGCCCCAGGTCGTCGCGTCAAAATCCTTCGCCCAGTCCGGCACCGGTTTGCCGCGCACCGCGCGGAACAGGCTGGCGCGGCCGAAGGGCAGGTTGCACAGCAACGCGGTGCCGGTATCGGCAGCAACTTTCAGCAATCGCTCCTCGACGCTGCGTTCCGCCATCGAGTAATTGACCTGGATGAAGTCGATCTTTTCCTGCTGCATGATTTCGATCAGCCGCGTATTGGCGTCTTCCTGGCGCTGCGAGTGGGTGACGCCGATGTAGCGGAAATGGCCCTGCTGCTTCCATTCGCGCACGATGGCAAGCTGCGAGGCGACCATGCCGCGGTCGAGGAAGCCGACGTTGTGCAGCTGCATCAGGTCGAACTTCGGCGTGCGCAGCCGCTGCTGCGAAGCTTTCATCTGCGCGATGAAAGCATCGTTGTTGTTGGAGCGCACTTTTGTGGCGAGGAATACCTGGTCGCGCACTTTCATTTCCGCGAGCAGGTCCCCGACCACCGCTTCGGCGGAACCGTAGGACGGCGCGGTGTCGATCAGCCTGGCGCCGCCGCCGAGCAGGGTGCGGATCACTTTGGAACGTTCGGCACGCTGCGCCGCGTCGTCGTCGATGTCAAAAACGATCGCGGTGCCGATGCCGATCACCGGCAGCAGTTCGCCGCTTTTCGGAATCCTGCGGCTGAGCAGCGGTCTCGCCGCGGCCTGCGCCCAGGACAGTCCGGGCAGCGCTGCGGCCGCAGTCAGCCCTGCGGCCAGTTTCAATACGTCGCGGCGTGAATTCAAGTATTTGATTTTATTCATAAATCATGGCTCTGTGGATATGGTTGGATTAAGCTGCCGAGTGCGTTGTTCATGTGCGCGGCCGAGCAGCAGGGCGAGCAGCATCCAGCCCGCGGCCACCGGTACTGTGGCCAGTGAAATCGTCGAGGGTTCCATGCCCAGCCCGCGCAGTGCATGGAACAGCCAGCCGCTGGCGGCGTCGCCGCCGCGGAACACCACGTTGTCGATCACGTACTTGGCCTTGTACTTCTCTTCGCGTTCGACGACGGTGAACAATACTTCGCGCGCCGGATTGGAGATCGCGAAGTTTGCCGCGCGTTGCAGCGCCTGGAAGGCGATCACCACCCACAACATCGGCGTCAGCGCCAGCGCGAGGAATCCCCCCGCAAACACCAGCGGCAGGAAGGCGGCCGCCGGGCCCGCTCCGAAACGCCGGATCAGTCTGCCGGTGGCGACAAACTGTACGATGATGGTGAGCAGGCTCACCGCGAGGTCGATGCGCGCAAAGATCGCCGTGCGTTTGTTCGGATCGTCGCTGAGAGCGGCGACGATGTTGGCCTGCTGGAAATAAAGAAAGGTACCGGCCAGCGACAGCAGCGCCACCCATAGCGCGATGCCGGCGAGGTAGGGCGAACGCAGCACCATCATCAGCCCGGAGATCCAGCCGCCGCCGAGCCCTTCCCCGGCGCGCGCGGCTTCGGTTGGCAGCGCGTTGCCGTCCTTCAGCGTCGGCGCCGCGGCTTCCAGCCGCATTGCGCACAACACGGCGACTTCGAGCAGCACCCCGGCAATCAGCAGCAGGTTGGCGCGGCCGATCGATTCGGCGAAGCCGACCGCGATCAGCGGTCCCAGCAGCGCGCCGGCCGAGCCGCCGGCGGCGATGAAGCCGAACAGGCGTTTGCCCTGTTCGGATCGATACAGGTCCGCCATGAACGACCAGAACACCGACACCGCGAACAGGTTGAACACGCTGATCCAGACGAAGAACACCTGCGCGGTCTGGGTCAGCGCGACCTTGAAGGTCAGCAGCAGCCAGAAGATCAGGATGTTGGCGGCAAAGAAGTGGTAGACCAGCGGGATGAACCTGCGGCGCGGTACACGCGCGACCACTGCGCCGAACACCGGCACCGCGGCCAGCATCACGAAAAAGGTGGCGGTGAACAGCCAGGGCAGGTTCTTCACACCGCCGGCGATGCCCATTTCGTCGCGCACCGGGCGCAGCACGTAATAAGCTGCGAGCAGGAAAAAGAAATAGGCGAATGACCACAGCAGCGCGCGGATCTCCTCCGGTCGCACCGCGACGATGCGTGTCAGCCAGTGCTGCGACGCGGCGGGTGATGTCGGGGAGGGCATGCCAACCATTATGGTCGAGGGTGCCGCGGACGAACAGCCGTCCCGTCAACAATATTCCGCGCGTGTACGCCGGATTGCCCCGGGGCAGCAGGGTGGACGCGCTTGGGTTGCGCGTAACGCGTGGGTTACAATATGCGGACCATCAGCTCCTGGCAGCCACCTGTCCGGCGGGCGTGAAAAAAATATCAAACTCAGAGAGGAGCAATACCATGCATTGCCGCCGTTTTGCCCTGGGCATCCTTGCCGCGTCTGCAATTCTCGTGAGCGCAGGCGCGGTTGCGCAGAATTATCCGGTCAAGCCGATCCGTGTCATCGTGCCTTTCGGTGCCGGCGGACCCGCCGACATCTACGCGCGTTATCTCGGGCAGCAGATGCTGAAGCCGCTGGGGCAGCCATTCGTGGTCGAGAACCGCCCCGGCGCGGGTTCGATCATCGGTACCGATGTCGTCGCCAAGTCGGCGCCCGACGGCTACACGCTGCTGCTGATGTCCAACACCCACACCATCAACGAGTCGCTGATTCCGAAAAAGCCGTTTGCGCTGATGAAGGACTTCGAGCCGGTGGCGCCGATCAACTATTCGGACCTGGTGCTGGTGGTGCATCCGTCAGTGCCTGCACGGTCGGTCAGGGAGCTGATTGCCCTGGCAAGGAAAAAATCCAGCGGGATGAGTTATGCATCGTCGGGCAACGGCACCCCGTACCACATGGCCGGCGAGCTGTTCAAGTCGATGGCGAAAGTCGACATCCTGCACGTGCCGCACAAGAGCAGCGGCGGCGCGCGGACCAGTGCGATGAGCGGCGAGGTTGACATGATGTTCGACGCCATCACCACGATGACCCCCAACGTACGCGCCGGCCGTGTGCGCGCGCTGGGCACCACCGGGCTGAAGCGCTCGAAAGTACTGTCTGACGTGCCCACGGTCGCGGAATCCGGCGTCGCCGGCTACGAATCGCCGATATGGCTGGGCATGATGGCGCCTGCCGGCACGCCGCGCGCCATTCGTGACCGCCTTAACGCAGAGATTACCAGGGTCACCGGCAGCCCTGCGACCGCGGCGGCCTGGGACAAGCAGGGCGCGCTGGCGCTGTCCATGTCGGTGGACGAGTTCGGGAAATACCTGAACCAGGACATTGCCAAGTGGGCGCGGGTGGTCAAGGTTGCCGGCGCACGCCAGGACCGTTGAACAGGAACGGATTGACACAGGAGCTGAAGAACGATGCGTTTGGTGACTTTTGAGGATGGCAAGGGAGCGCGCGTGGGCGTGCATGACGTGGAATCGAACACGATCGTCGACCTTTCGGCGTCGACGCGGCTGCCGAAGGACATGACGGCTTTCGTCGCGCTGGGCAAGAACGGCCTGTCGCGCGCGCGCAAGGCGGTCAAGAGCGGCGAGGGGCGCATCCCTTTCGAAAGCGTGAAGCTGCTGGCGCCATTTCCGCGGCCAGCGAAAAACATCCTCTGCGTGGGCAAGAACTACCATGAACATGCCAAGGAATTCCACAACAGCGGCTTCGACGCCAGCGCCGGTGCCAACGCAATTCCCGATGTGCCGATCATGTTCACCAAGTGGCCGAACTCGGTGATCGGACCCGGCGAGGCGATCCCCAGCGCCAACGACTATACCAACTCGGTCGATTACGAGGGCGAACTGACGGTGGTGATGGGCGAGGGCGGGCGCAATATCCCGCAGAAGCGCGCCTATAAACATGTCTACGGCTACACCATCATCAATGACGTCACCGCGCGCACGCTGCAGAACCGCCACAAGCAGTGGTTCCTCGGCAAGAGCCCCGACGGTTTCTGCCCGATGGGCCCTTGCATAGTCACCGCCGACGAAATAAAGGATGTCACCCAGCTGCGGCTGATCACCAAGGTCAACGGCGAACTGCGCCAGGACGCCCATGTCAGCCAGCTGATCTTCGACATTCCGCGGCTGATCGAAGACCTGTCGAAAGTGATGACGCTGGAACCCGGCGACCTGATCGCCACCGGCACCTGCGCCGGGGTCGGCATCGGTTTCAACCCGCCGAAGTACCTGAAGCCGGGTGACCGCGTGGCCATCACCATCGAGCCCATCGGCACGCTGGAAAATCCGGTCGCCTGAGATGCGTTTCGTCAGGTACGAACGCGGGGGCGCGCTCCGCCTGGGCCTGCTCGACGGCGACGGCGTGGTCGACCTGCTTGATGCCGCACCGGTCGGCACGCCGTCCGCGCTGCTTGCTGCGTTTTCCGACATGACGCGGCTGATTGCCGCCGGCGACGAAGGCATCGCGGCGGCCAGTGCCGCGCTTGCGGCTGCGGGAAAATCCGCGCGCCAGCTGCTTTCGAAAACGAAATTGCGTGCGCCGCTGGAGCCCTCGCTGATCCTGTGCAGCGGCGAGAACTACTGGGACCACCGCGACGAAAAACCCGCGGTGACGCGCAAGGACCCGGAATTTTTCCTGAAGACAGGGCTTGGCGTGATCGGTCCCGGAGACGACATCGTGCGCGATGAACGGGTCACGCAGAAGCTCGATTACGAAACCGAGCTGCTGATCGTGATCGGCAAACCCGGGCGCCACATCCCGGCAGCACGGGCACTGGAACATGTCTACGGCTATTGCGTCATGAACGACGTCACCGCGCGCGACCGCCAGGTCACGCTGCGCCCCGACGGCTCATCGGTCTACAATCTGGGGCCGGGAAAGAATTTCGACACCTGCGCGCCGATCGGGCCGGCCATCGTCACCGCCGATGAAATTGCGGATCCGCAGCAGCTGGCGCTGACGACCAAGGTCAACGGCGAGCTGCGGCAGAGCAATTCGACGGAGAAGATGATCTGGACCTGCGCGCAGCTGGTGGAGTTTTTTTCGACCTTCGTCACGCTGCGACCCGGCACGGTGATTTCCACGGGCACGCCCGGCGGCACGGCCTGGGGCACTGACGAGGAACTCGGCGGAAAAAAACCGATGCGCCGCGACGTGGTGACTGCGAAGGGGTATCTTCAGCCCGGTGACGAGGTGACTTGCGAGATCGCGGGTGTGGGCCGGTTGACGAACAGGGTGGTTGCGGCAAACTGAATTTCAGATCAATAACGGAGGAGATGACATCATGAAACGCATCGTACTGGCGGTATTCGCAGCGTTGGCTGCCGTGGGCGTGCAGGCCCAGGATTTTCCGAACCGGGGGCTGACCATGATCGAGCCGTTCCCGCCGGGCGGGGTGGCCGACACCACGGGCCGGCCGACGGCGGCGATCATGGAGAAGTACCTGAAGCAGCCGGTGACCATCACCAACCGGCCCGGCGCCGGCGGCGCGGTGGGCAACGCCGCGGTGGCCAATGCCAAACCCGACGGTTACACGATGCTGATGGGACTTTCCAGCATCTCAGTGATTCCGGAGGCCGACAAGCTGTTCAACCGAAAGTCGGCCTACACGCTGGACCAGCTCGCACCGATCGCGCTGATTTCTGCAGATCCGCTGATCCTGGTCGTGCATCCGTCGCTGCCGGTGAAAACCGCCAAGGACGTGATCGCGCTGGCGAAGAAGCAGCCGGGCGAACTGTCGTTCTCGTCCTCCGGCGTCTACGGCGCGCTGCACATGCCGATGGAAATGTTCATGCATGCTGCAAAAATCAAGATGCGCCACGTGCCGACCACCGGCGGCGGCCCGGCCCTGACCCAGCTGCTGGGCGGCCACGTCACCATGACCGCGGGCGGCCCGGCAGCGATCCATGGCCATGTCAAGGCGGGCAAGCTGCGCACCATCGTCAGCTGGGGCGCCGAGCGCCATCCCAACTATCCGGCTGTGCCGACCTTCAAGGAATCCGGAGTGGACGTCGTGTATTACATCTGGGCCGGCCTGTTCGTGCCGCACGGGACACCTGAGGCGGTGACCAAGGTGCTGCGCGACGCGGTGCGCAAGGGTGTGGCCGATCCCGATTTCAAGGCGCAGATGGCCAAGCTCAATTCGCCGATCCGTTACCTCGATGCGCCTGAATTTGCCAAGTACTGGGATGCCGATGCCAAGCGCCTGGCCGCTGCAGTGAAAGTCGTCGGCAAGGTCGGGAAATAAACCGGCATGGCGGATCCCGCAGAAGCGCAGTCGCAATCGGCGCGGCAAGGCATAAAAAGCGACCGGTTTTCAGGGTTGCTGCTGTTCCTGCTCGCCCTCTACATCGGGTGGCTGAACCGCAAATTTCCGGTCGGCACGCTGGCTGATCCCGGGCCGGGCTATGTGCCGCTGCTGCTGGCGGTCGCGCTCGGGGTCATCGGACTTCTGGTGATCGCGTTCGGCGGTGGTTCGCAGCCGCTGCGCAACATCAAATGGCCGGAAGCCACGCGCGCCGTGATCATCCTGGTCGCGTGTTCGGTGGCGGCCTTCGCACTGGAACGCATCGGCTACCGGCTGACCATCATGGCGTTCCTGGTGTTCTTCATCGGCATCATCG
>JBFWOE010000063.1:0-16597 GCA_050250695.1 Burkholderiales bacterium | reverse complement strand
CACACCACCTCATTACCCACCTCGGCGAGACAGGCGCCGGTAACCAGCCCGACGTAGCCACTGCCGATGATTGTGACTTTCAATTCAGCTTCTCCCTGTTCGATTCATGATCCGTTTCCGGACAAGTTGCAGCAGCGTCCGGGTACGGGTAGTAGCAAAAAACATGGTCCTCCGAGCGATATGTCCGCATTTTTTCAGGTATTGCCACGATGCAATCCCTGTTCTGCGCTTTGCTGCCAGCGCCAGGTGTCTGCGCACATGGCTTCCAGGTCGAGCCGGGCCTTCCAGCCGAGAACCTCCCGTGCATACCCCGGGTCGGCGTAACATTTCGCGATGTCTCCGGGGCGGCGCGTGACGATGCGGTAGGGAACCTGCCTGCCGCATGCCCTGGTAAATGCCCGTACCATTTCAAGCACGCTATAACCGCGGCCGGTGCCGAGGTTGGCAGTCAGCACACCCGGGCGTTTCCCGAGTGCATCGAGTGCTGCGAGGTGGCCGCGTGCGAGGTCAAGCACATGGATATAGTCGCGCACCCCGGTGCCGTCCTGCGTCGGATAATCATCTCCGTATACCGAAAGTTCTTTGAGCCGGCCTGCGGCCACCTGCGCGATATAGGGCATCAGGTTGTTCGGTATCCCGTTCGGATCCTCCCCGATCAATCCCGAGGGATGGGCGCCCACGGGATTGAAGTAGCGCAGCAAGGCGATGCGCCAGGAAGCGTCGGCAACCGCAACGTCGCGCAGGATGTCTTCGATCATCAGCTTGGTGCGACCGTAGGGGTTTCTCGCGGACAGCGGGAAATCCTCACGGATCGGAACCGTTGCAGGTTCTCCGTAAACGGTGGCCGATGATGAGAAGACAATGGTTTTGACGCCGGCTTCGGCCATGCATTCGAGCAGCACCACGCTGCCTGTTACGTTGTTGTCATAGTAGGCCAGCGGCATGGCCATCGATTCGCCCACGGCTTTCAGGCCCGCGAAATGGATTACAGCATCGAAGCTATGAGTTGAAAAAACGGAACGCAGGGCCCGGCGATCACGCAGATCGATGCCGGCAAACCCGGGGCGGCGGCCGGTGATGCCTTCGATGCGATCCAGCACGGAGGCCTTGCTATTGGACAGGTTGTCGATGATGAAGAGGTCGCGGTCATCAGCCATCAGCTCAACCACGGTATGTGAGCCGATGTAACCGGTGCCGCCGGTGACCAGGATCATTTTGCGTTTTCGACAGCTGATGACTGGATCCGCGGCTGCGCGTGGCCGTCGCGCAGGCGCGGCAATATCACATCCAGCAGCCGTGCCAAGCTCTGTTCGATGGAAAGCGAGCCGGTATCAAGGCGGATTTCAGGGGACTCCGGGGCTTCGTAGGGAGCCGAAATCCCGGTGAATTCTGAAATGACCCCCGCGCGAGCTTTCCGGTACAGTCCGCGCGGGTCGCGTTGTTCGCAAACCGCAAGATCTGCTGCCACGTGGGTCTCGATGAAGCGATCCGATCCCAGGATTTTCCGCGCAATGACGCGGTCGTCCCGGTAGGGGGAAATGAAGGCGGTGATGGCGACTATCCCGGCCTCATTGAACAGGCGGGCCACTTCAGCAATTCGGCGGATGTTCTCCTTGCGGTTTTCCGGGGAGAAACCAAGGTCGCCGCACAGGCCGTGCCGGATGTTGTCGCCGTCGAGCACATAACTCGCATGTCCGAGGTCGTGCAGCCGGCGTTCCAGCTCGTAAGCCAGCGTGGATTTTCCCGAAGCGGAAAGCCCGGTCAGCCACACCGTGACGGCGTTCTGTGCCTGCAGGATCGCACGTTCGCGGATCGAGACCTTGCTGGTGTGGCTGGTGATGTTCTTGCTTTTTTCCATGTTTTCGGTCCGACAGGCGTGATCGACGCGAGCGGATGAGTGCCGGATGCTGCCCTGTATATGTTGTCGATGTATGAAAAAGGTGAACGATCAGGGATTGCCGAGACCGCTCAGCCGTTTGCGGTCAGCCGGGGAAATGGCCTGCAGCAACTGATTGACGAACTGATCCTGCAGTTGGTGTGCCCGGGCCTGGTCGCCGTCGATCGAGGAAACGCGGAACAGCATGCCGTCGGGGATCTGGCCGGTGAGTCCGTAGCGCAGGTCGACGAGCCGTTTCTGCAGCTTGTTCTGCACTGCCGTGTCGCCGACGGTAAACCAGTACGTCACCGGTTCCTGGCGAGAACCGAGCGTGGTGTACATCCGCTGTGCCGGGATTTCGCCAAAGGGAGTCGCCAAAGGCCCCGGTTTGCTGCTGTGCAGCGTAAACCCCTGCGCTGGATAGCAGACTTCGGGCTTGTGCGCCTGCAGGGCGCCGCGCTGGTCGGAGCCATAGGCCATAGAGAGCATGATGCGATAACCGTCCTTATGGATGTACACCCGGGTCAGCAGCTGGCTGTAGAGCTTGTCGAGCAGGGCCTGAGTCTGCGGATTGACCACCTGCAGATTGCGCTGGGGCTCTTCGCGCCAGTCGCCAAACTGCCGGGGGATCATGGTTTCCAGCGAAATGCCGGACAGGTCAGCGACTTTCTGGTCCGGGCGCAACACGATGGCGGCGGCGCTGGCTGACAGCATCAGGGCGGCGATCACCCAGGCTATACGGTTAGTGAACATAGATTCGATTCCAAGCTTTCGGAAATGCCTCTAGCAGAAGCAACGTGCAGGCTGCCGACGGTCAGTCGCCAGCCGATTGTCGCATTTTATTGCGCAGCGGCAAGTTACTGCCGCTCCTGTGACTGCGACTACTTTAACAAACCTTAAAAATCAATAACATGGGAGATATCAACTGTCTCGACTTTGCGGCACTTGATGGGGTGACGTTTGCAAGCCAGCCAAATCGATCACGGTGTCGCACTTTGGCAACAGCCTTGAAATTTAATGTTTAAAAAACAATGATATTCAGCTCATCATCAGATAGGATACTATAACAATACCGTTTAACCCGTTGAATCGATTGATAGCTGATATCAAATCCGGAGAAGGCGATGAAAATAACCAGAATCATGGTGACATGTGGACTGAGTGCCTGGATGGGGCTGGGTGGTTCTTCCGTCATGGCAGCAGAGACCCCTTGGTATCTGGGGGGCAGCATCGGCGCTTCCCGCGCGGACATCAATGCGGGGAGGATCCGGAGCGAACTGACCAACGCCGGCTTTGCCGTCGGAGCCCTGGCCACTGACGAATCCCACACCGGCGGCAAATTGTTTGCCGGCTATCGCTTCCACCCCAGCTTCGCGCTCGAAGGTGGCTATGCCGATCTCGGACGTTTCACCTACAGCGCCACGACCACTGCGCCCGCAGGTATCCTCAGCGGCAAAATGCGGCGCCAGGGCGCCAATCTCGACATGGTGGGCTATCTGCCTGTCGCCAACAGGCTGTCGGCCATCGGCCGCGTCGGTCTGGTTTACATTTCGGTGCGGGATAGCCTCGCAGGTACCGGGGGGGTGGCGGTTGCCAACCCGAATGCCGGCAATGATGATGTCAGCGCCAAGGTGGGCCTGGGACTGCAGTATGAACTGACCCGCGATATCGGCCTGCGCGGCGAGATCGAGCGCTACCAGATCAAGGATTCTGCCGGGAATGTCGGCGGTGTCGACATGTATACCGCCGGTTTGGTCGTGCGATTCTGATCGGCAAGGCCCTGATGATTCTTCCGGCAGGGCTTGCCCCTGCCGGTTTGCTTTCAGCGAATACTGATCTCGAAAGCACCTGCACCGCGCTCGATGGCAATCAGCCGCAGCAACGGGGCCAACTGCGGTTGCAGCGGTAACGGCACCCGCGCCTGGCCTTGGAAAACAGGCGGGGCGCCGGCAGGCCATGCACCCTTGCCTTCGAGCTGCAGCGGACCCTGCAGCGTCTGCATGGCGACTTTGAATCCGCTGCCGTTGCTGCGGATGTCCCAACGGTAATCCCCCAGCGGGAAAACCCTCGTCAACGTTGATCCGGCGCGGCGCCAGTCCAGGCTTGCGTTGCCGGTGACGCGATGGCCGCTGATCCTGAGCCGCTCGATATGCAGTGTCAGCTCACCGCGCAGTTCCAGGGGTGACAACTGCGGTACGGCCAGGCCGATGGCGGCTGCGGGCAGCAGCATCCGGACATCGGCCAGTTCAACGCCTGACCAGTCCAGCGTCAGTGGTACCGGCAGCCTGTCGCGGCCCAGCGCGACTTCGAAGCCGAGTTGCCCCCGCAGCAGCGACAGCGGCTGGAAGCGCCAGGCCAGCGGATAGGCGTGGCCGAACTGCAGATTCCGGTCGCGTACTTCAATGTAGCCGGTCCCGGACCATGCCGTTCCCCGGGCTTCGGCCAGTCGGGCCACGCCCCCGGTGGACCGGTCCAGCCGCGCATCCAGCAGGGTGGCCGGAAAATGGACAAGCAGTCCTCCCGCAAAGGCGGCGAGTCCGACGAGCCATGGCAGTATCCGGCCGGTTCTGTTGCTTTCCCGATCCTCCATTACGGCGCCGATGCCCGGTTCAACTGGGCGGTGATGCTGACCAGGCCGGGTGTGGACAGGGCTTCGATCCGGCAGGATTCGAGCTGCGCCTGCTGGCCGTTGAGGGTACGGATCCACTCCAGCCAGTCGGCAAATGCCACGGCGCCGAAAGCCAGCTGCACCCGGTGTTTGTCCAGCGCATCGATCTTGACCAGGGCCGCCGACAGGCCGGCCTGGTCCGCGTGTGACTGCACGAGTGTCCGCAGATCGGCCTGTGCAAGTCGCACCGTAGGCGTTGCCCGCAGTTTCGTGTATTCCGCGGCATCCCGCTCCAGCTGCATCGCCTGTCCCTGCAGCCTGTCCACCGTCGTCTGCAGGCGGTTGCGCGCTTCGCCGGCCGCCAGCAACAGCCAGCCGTAGAGCAGGGCGCCGGCCAGGACGAGGACGGTGAGGACGATGCGCCGGTGGATTGCCGGCGCTGCGCGGTATGCATCCAGCAGCCGTTTCATGACGGCCGCACCGTGATGATGATCGTGTTGCGGCCGGGCTGTGTTCCGGGAACAGTGGCGTCGACCCGCAGTCCGGTCTGCCGCAGGCGGGCCAGTACCCGGTTGGCGACCGTCGCATCCGTTGCCCCCAGTTCAAAGGTCAGGCGCCCCGTTTCGTAGGAGAGCACGCGCAGGCTGCCGTGCTGCAGGTTGCTCAAGGCCGCGGCAGCGGCATCGATCAGAGGCAGGAAATCGCCGTTGTCCGACAATCCTGCCGCATGGCGTGCTTCGGCCAGCTTGCGGCGCATCTGTAGTGCCGGATCCACGACTGAGACCGCTTCCGGGAACAGGGTGCGAAAACGTGCTTCCATGCCCTGGCGCAGGGCGCGTTGTTCGCCGGCAAGCAACATCCAGTCGCTGACCAGTGCGGCGGCATGGAGTGAGAGCGCGATGCCGAGGAGCCATGCCGCGGGACGCAATCGCCCCGACAATCCGGTCAGGCCCTGCCAACGCCTGCGCTCGCGCAAAAATACAGCGCCTGCGTCTGCGCCGGCATTGCGCCAGTTCCACGGAGCCATCGCCTGCAGGGGGACGCCGAGTGCCTGCTGCCAGGCCCCGAGATCGGGGGCAGAGCCGGGTGTCGCGGGATAGACCCTGATCGCGGCGGGTGCGGCTCCGCGTGACCGGGCATCGTCAAGCAGCAGTTGCAGGGACAGTGGCGGGTTGCTGCGATCACCGCCATCAGTGGCCGCGCCCTCGAGCATTCCGCTGCGTAGATGGCCTTCACGACCATCCCAGGCGAGGCTCCAGTCGTCGCCCTGCATGGGCAGCATCAGCGTTTCGCAGAGTACGTCATAGGAGCGAATGCCGGCGGCATCGAGGGCCTCGCGCCAGCGCTGCAGCTCCGCCTTGTCGACCGCGGCGACTACATCCTCATCCCCGGTCCGGCCGAGGCGGAGCACCATGCAGTCATCAGGCTCGGTGGCGAGCTGTTCCTCAATTGCAAAGGCCAGCGTCGATCCCGCGCGATGCATCGCGGCGCCCGCAGGCAATCGGACGCGGGAGATCATGACGGTTGCGGCAGGCAGTACCAGTTGCACCTTACCGGCATGACGGGGCAGTTCGGACAGGGGGCCTGCACCGGATAGCGTTGCGCCTGCGTCATCGACCAAGGACCATGCGCAATGGGCGGTTGCCGCGTCGGCTGCGGCATAAAGGCGCAGCAGGCTCATGAGGACTTGCGCCAGAGGATCGCCGGCCAGCCGGCACTCCGGCGCGCGAGCAGTGCAGCGCCACTGGCTTCGGCGTTGCCGATGACGACGCGGACGCGTGCCATGAAATAGTTGCTGGTGACGGTGATGTCTTCATCGCGTGCCTCGGCGCCTGCTGGCAGCCAGCGGCGAAACTCGGCCCGGTCACGTGCATGTGCACGATCGCGTTGTGCGACCACGGCACGGGCGGCGGAGAGGCTCAGCCCGTCGACCACCGCGGCCAGCACTTCCGGCGATGCGGTATTGACATTGACCGGTGCAAATCCGGGCAGGGCCGTGACATGCGGGAGCAGCCGCGCGCGTACCGTCTCGTCGTAGCCGCGCACCAGCGCGAGCTCGTCGGGATCGGTGAGCGGCCGGTTGCCTGCCAGTGAGGCCGGCGTCGTGGCGAGGTAGGCCGCGTCTTCGGCACCGTCCCTGCCGTAGGTCTCGCCGTCGGCATCCAGCCAGTCCACCAGCGGCTCGGCCAGGGTGGCAGGCAGCCCGAGCAGATCGAGCAGGCGCCGGTAATGCGCGAGCTGTGCCGGATTGACCTTGCCATCACGCAGCAGGTTGTTGAGGTTGAAGCGGCCATTCTGATCTTCCAGATGGCCCGCGAGGCTGCCGTTTTCCAGGGGCAGGGGCGGCAGCCGCAGCGCCCAGGGTTCTCCGAGATGATCGACATTGCTGGTGCGGTGATCATCGCTGAGCACGGCACGGCTCCAGTCCAGTCCGGCCTGGACGACGAGGAGGGCCTGGGTGCGGTCTGCGGCCAGTTCGGCATGACGGGCCCACAGGCTTTGCGTGCCGAGCAGCGCTGTTGCCGCCATCGCAGCCAGCGCGACAACGCTCATGGCAAGAACCACGGCTACGCCACATTGCCGGCGGAAAGGCGGGTGCGGACTCATGAGGCCAGTGCAAACACGCGTACGATTTCCTCGCCGCTGGCGAGCACGAGGCGCAGTCGCACGGCTTTCGGTAGTTCCGCGCCGCCGCCTGCAGGCCATGCCGTGGTCCATTCTGGGCCGTTGCCGAGGTACTGCACGTCGAACCGGGCGACGCCGGACAGCATCACATGGCGCGCCGGAGGATCCAGGTTCAAGGCGTCAGGGGCCGGCCACAGCCACAACTCGATTTGGCCTTCGGCGTTGAGGGTATAAGCAAGGCGGCGCGGCAGGTCGAGCTGCTGTCCCGAGCTGAACCGGGTGAATTCGATCTGCGGACCCGTTGTTCCCGGGGGCATGCCGCGCCACGGTACGGCAGTGCCGCTGACGCCGCGCGCGGGGCGCGGTGCTGCGAGCGCGGCATCGCGGCCGAAGCGGTCGAAGAACGTGGACAGGCTGCGCCACTTCCCGGCTTCCTGCTGTACATGCGCGCGGGTATCGAGGACCGTACCCAGGCCGCGGTAAGACATCAACCCGAGCAGCGACAGGATCAGCAGCGCGGCCAGCAGCTCGACCAGGGTAAATCCCCGGGATGCGTCTGGTCTGCTCATTGGGTGGGACGTGGCGGCAGCACGACGAAACCGGCCAGATGCGCGAGCACATGGGAATCCCGGTGGATGCCTTGTACAAAAACATCCACGCGGCGGAATGCCGGGTTGGGGGTCGCAGTGACCTCTTCGCGCCAGGCATATTCAATGCCGGCCTGGCGTTCGCTGCCGCGGCGTATGCCCAGCGGCAGCCAGGTCTCGCGGGCGCGATGTTCGGCCAGGCGGTTCTCGGCGACCCAGCCGGCGAGCAGGCGGTCGCGTAGTTCTGCGCTCGAGGTTGCGCTCTGGCCCGCGGCGCGCAAGGCCGCAGTCAGCGCCACCGAGATGATGGCCAGCGCCACCAGGACCTCGATCAGGGTAAACCCGTATGGCCTAGTGCAGTGTCGTGACATCGGGCAATACCGAAGAGTCCAAAGCCTGCGCTTCACCAAAGGGCAGGGCGGTGATGACCACCTGGCGGCTGCCGGAGACGATCCCGATCTGATAGGCGAGAGGCAGGCCATGGGGCATGAAGTCAAGGCGCGGGGTCGCGGACTGCATCCGGTTTTCGATGCGGAAACCGGCGAACACGATGCCCTCGGGCAGCTTGCGCGGACGCAGGATGTCATTGTCGCGAAGTTCCATCCACTGATCCTGCTGGCGGCGCCAGAAGCGGTAGCCACTGTCCTCGGCAGTCCAGCGGATGTTTCTTCCGGTCAGACGTGACTCCGCGGCAGCCAGATTGAGCAGCTGCGCCAGTCGTTCTGCTTCGGTCTGCAAGGGGTCACGCCCATCCATCCGGACAACACTGCTGATCAGTCCGATCAACAGGCCCAGGATCATCATCACCACCAGCATCTCGATCAGCGTATAGCCGCTGAGGGCTGCCGGCGACACGGTATTGCGTGATGCTGCGAAACAGTCAAGCATCGGTGCCCGGCGTGAAGCCCATGTGTCTAAAGCGCCCATGAACCGATATCGGCATCATGACCTTCACCGCCGGGTGCGCCGTCGGCGCCGTAACTGAAGACATCGATTTCGGCATGCACGCCGGGATTCAGGAACTGGTACGGATTGCCCCAGGGATCCCGGGCGAGTCGTTCGATATAACCGCCGGCCTTCCAGTTGGGCGGGACAGGGCTGGTTGCGGGTTTGCTGACCAGCGCCTGCAGACCCTGCTCGGTGCTGGGATAACGCTGGTTGTCGAGCCGGTACAGCTTCAGTGCCTGCAGCAGGCTGGCGATGTCCTGTTTCGCGGCGATGACCCGCGCTTCATCCGGCCGGCTGATGATCTTTGGTACCACCAGCGCCGCGAGTATGCCAAGGATCACGACCACCACCATCACTTCGAGCAGCGTGAAACCACGCCATCGGCCGATCACTTGCATGGTACCCCGCTAACGATTTGATTTTTTAGGGTTGTCGATTGTTCACGCGGGGAAAAATATAGCATATCATCAGCCTTGCCCCGGCAGAGATGCGGGGCTCCGGAGTCAGCCAGCCCGCCGGTCCGCGGCGGGTGCAGGGGACGGAATGGATGGATCGAATGCAGGCCGTTCCGACAACAAAGATCAATCAGCGGCACTGAACGCGAGGACGCATGTCGGAGATTTTCATCGGGCGATCGGGCTCTGCCCAGACCGTGATCGTATCCCTTGCAACCCTGTCGACCGTGGCGCTGCTGGGCTGGGTGCTGGCGTACTGGACCTGGCAATGGCTGGCGCCGCGCCCCGTGGCGCGTGCGCCGGCCGTCGTCGAGGCGACCGATACCCGCGTGGCGCAGGGCCTGTTCGGGGCGGCGCAGACCGGTCCGGTTGCGGCGCGGTCGACGGCAGGCGCCTTCACCCTGCTTGGAGTCGCCGCGGCATCGGCAGAGCGGGACGGCCATGCCGTGTTCCGGCTCGAGAACGGAAAGACGGCGGCGGTGCGTGAAGGCGGGGACCTGTATCCGGGTGTCCGCCTGCTCGAAGTCCATGCCGATCACGTCGTTCTTGAGCGCAACGGCGCCCGCGAGACGCTCGCCTGGCCGAAAAAAACCGGCGCCCGCTAGAATCAGTCTCCCGCCATGCGAATCCGCCTGAATGCCTGCCTGCTGTCCGGCCTGCTGTTCACCGCTGGGGTGTTGTCCGCAGCGGCTGCAGAACCACCTCCGCCGGCAAAACCACCGGCCGCTGCCGGAGCTGAAACGCTGACGCTGAATTTCGTCAACGCCGAAATCGAGGGCGTGGTGAAAGTGATCAGTGAAATCACCGGCAGGAATTTCCTGCTCGATCCGCGGGTCAAGGGCACGGTGAACATCGTGTCCTCGCGTCCGATTTCCAAGGCGCTGGTCTACGACGTGTTTCTCTCGGCGCTGCGCCTGCAGGGCTATGCCGCAGTGGAGGACCGCGGCCTGATCAAGATCGTTCCCGAGGCCGACGCAAAGCTGCACACCGGTCGTCTGGTCACGCCGGACAGGCGTCCGCGGGCTTCCGGCGACGTAATCCAGACGCAGGTCTTCACCCTGCGCCATGAATCCGCCGCGCAGCTGGTGCCGGTCCTGCGCCCGCTGATTGCGCCCAACAACAGCATCACCGCCTCCGTAGGCACCAACACTCTTGTGATCACCGACTATGCCGGCAACCTGGAGCGCATCGAACGCATCATCCAGGCCATTGACCAGCCGGGCGGCATCGATGCCGTGGTGATTCCGCTGCGCCATGCCTCGGCGATCGACGTCGCACAAAGCGCCGCCAGGCTGTTTCCCGACTCTGCCCCGGCTGCGGACCCCAGCCAGCGCCTGGCAATCATCCCGGATGCCCGCTCCAACAGCATCATCGCCCGCTCGGAGAACCCTTCGCGCCTGAGCCAGTTGCGGGCGCTAGTGACCATGCTGGATTCACCGACCAGCGCCGCGGGCAACATCCACGTCGTCTACCTGAAGAACGCCGAGGCGACCCGCGTCGCGGAGACCTTGCGGGCGATCTACCTCGGTGAATCGGCGCCGGCGGGACAAAGCACGTCCCCTCCGCGTCCAGCCAATGCGCCAGTGCCGGCCGGTGCAAACGCCGCGAACGGTTCGAGCCCCGCCACCAGTCCCTTGTCGCAGGGGCTGCCGTCGGCAGCCCGGACCCCGGGCATGATACAGGCCGATCCCGCCACCAATTCGGTGATCATCAATGCGCCCGACGCGATCTACAACAGCCTGCGCGCCGCGCTCGACAAGCTCGACGTGCGACGCGCGCAGGTCTATGTCGAGGCGCTGATTGCCGAGATCAGCGCCGAGAAGGCGGCTGAATTCGGCATCCAGTGGCAGAGCCTGAGCGGGCTGGGACGCAGTGATGTACAGGGTTTCGGCGGCACCAATTTCGGCGGCGCCGGCCAGAACATCATCGGCGCTTCGGTCAACCCCGCCACTGCGAGCCGCGGACTCAACATCGGCGTGGTCGATGGCCGGGTGACCATCCCGGGCGTAGGCGAAATCGTCAACCTCGGGGTGCTGGTGCGTGCACTCGAAACCGACAACAACACCAACATCCTCTCCACGCCGACGCTGCTGACCCTGGACAACGAGGAGGCGCGCATCATCATCGGCCAGAACGTGCCGTTCATCACCGGGCAATACGCGCTCACCGGAGCCGCGACCACGCCCACGCCCTTCCAGACCATCGAGCGGCGCGACGTCGGCCTCACGCTGCGCGTGAAACCGCAGATCTCGGAGGGTGGCACGGTACGGCTGCAGATTTACCAGGAAGTCTCCAGCGTCGACCAGACGACGGTCAATCCCGCGGGCGTCACCACCAACAAGCGTGCCGTCGAATCCACGGTGCTGGTCGACGATGGCCAGATCATCGTCATCGGCGGATTGATCCAGGATTCGGTCAGGGACGGCGTCGAGAAAGTCCCGTTCTTCGGCGATCTGCCGCTGCTCGGCGCACTGTTCACCTACAACACCCGCGCACGCAGCAAGACCAACCTGATGGTATTCCTGCGCCCGCGGCTGCTGCGTGATGCCCCGAGCGCCGATCCGCTGACCACAGACCGTTACGACTACATACTGGGCGAACAGCGCAAGGCAGCGCCACCCGAACGCCCGCCGTTGCCGTCCATGGATGCACCCACCCTGCCGCCACGGCAGCCGGCGGATGAGGCGGTGCGATAAATTCGTCAACCCAAAGGACAACCTTAAAAACCTTAACGCAAAGACGCAAAGGAAAAAGAGAGGCGCAAAGAAAGGCAAGGCAGGCAAGCAAGGGGTTGAGCAGGTTTGGTTTTTCTTTTCGGCTTTCGGTTCTCTTTGCGTCTTTGCGTTAAGGTTTTTTAACCCGAACAGTTCAAATGTCAAAAACCGCCGCCATTTCCTATGCTTTTGCCAAAGCCAACGGCGTGGTCGTCACCGGCCGTGACGGGGACATGGCGGTCGTGGCGGTGCGGGAGGGTGCGCAGGCGGTTGCGTTGGCTGAATTGCGGCGGGTCCTCGGTGTTCCCCTCAAGGCACGCCCCATCGCTGCTGCCGCTTTTGACGAGCTGCTCGCCGCAAACTACAACGGTGCCGCATCTGGTGCGGCGGCACTGGCCGACGATCTCGCGCAGGATTCCGACCTGTCGCGGCTGCTGCAGGACATCCCGCGGATCGAGGATCTGCTCGACAGCCAGCACGATGCGCCGCTGATCCGGCTGATCAACGCGCTGTTCACCCAGGCGCTGCGCGAAGGCGCCTCCGACATCCACATCGAACCCTTCGAGACGCGCTCGGTGGTGCGGCTGCGCATCGACGGCATGCTGCGCGACCTGCTCGAACCGGCACGCGCACTCCATGCCGCGATCGTCTCGCGCGTGAAAATCATGGCCCAGCTCGACATTGCCGAGAAGCGCCTGCCGCAGGACGGACGCATTGCACTGCGGGTGGCCGGCAAACCGATCGATGTACGGGTATCGACCATACCCACCGGCCACGGCGAGCGCGTGGTGCTGCGCCTGCTCGACAAGCAGGCGGGGCGGCTCGACCTGCCGAAGCTGGGCATGGATGCCGACACCCTGGCGCAGATGGACAGGCTGATCCGCGAACCCCATGGCATCGTGCTGATCACCGGGCCGACCGGATCGGGCAAGACGACGACGCTCTATGCGGCACTGTCGCGGCTCGATGCGAAAGCGCTCAACATCATGACCGTCGAGGACCCGATCGAGTACGACCTCGACGGTATCAGCCAGACCCAGGTCAACCCGCGCATCGACATGAGTTTTGCCCGCGCCCTGCGCACCATCCTGCGCCAGGACCCTGACGTGGTGATGATCGGCGAGATCCGTGACCTGGAGACCGCGCAGATTGCCGTGCAGGCGAGCCTGACCGGTCACCTGGTATTCGCGACGCTGCACACCAACGACGCGGTCAGCGCGGTGACACGCCTGGTCGACATGGGGGTGGAGCCGTTCCTGCTGGCCTCCAGCCTGATCGGCGTGGGCGCGCAGCGCCTGGTACGCTGCCTGTGCCCGGCCTGCCGCAGACCCTTCAGCCCGGAACCGGGGTCGCTGCAGGCGCTGGGATTCACCACCGGACCGGGAACGTATTTCACAGCGCAGGGCTGCGAGGCCTGCAACCAGACGGGTTATCGCGGACGCACCGGCATCTACGAACTGGTTGCCGTGGATGACAGCCTGCGGCGGCTGATCCATGACCGGGTCGCCGAGCAGCAGCTGCGCCAGCATGTGACCGGGCGGGGCATGCGCTCCATGCGCGATGACGGCCTGCGCTGGGCCGCGCAGGGCGTGACCAGCCTGGAAGAAGTCGTGCGCGTGACGCGCGAGTAGCGGTGACGATGGCCGCGTTCCGCTACCAGGCGCTGGACGCCGCCGGACGTGCGGTGAGCGGCGTACTCCAGGCCGACACGCCGCGGCAGGTGCGGGGGCTGCTGAGGGCGCAGGGCCTGTTGCCGGCCAGCGTGGAGCCGATCGGTGCCGCGCAGGCGCAGCGACCGTGGGCGCCGCGCATTGCGGCCGCTGAATTGAGCCTGCTGACCCGCCAGCTGGCGACCCTGCTCGAATCCGGGCTGACCGTCGAGCAGGCGCTGACAGCGATGATCGAGCAGACCGGCGCTGCGGTCACGCGGGAGACGCTGGCCGGGGTCAAGGCCGAAATCATGGCCGGGCTGTCGCTGGCGGCGGCGCTCGGGAGCTATCCACGGAGTTTTCCGGATTTCTACCGCGGCCTGGTGCGGGGCGGCGAGGATTCCGGCGCGCTGCCCGTGGTGTTGCAGCACCTGGCGGACTATCTCGATGCACGCCAGGCGCTGCAGCAGAAAACTACTCTGGCGCTGCTCTACCCGGTGCTGGTGAGCATGGTTGCGGTGCTGATCGTGACCGGGCTGCTGATCTACGTGGTGCCCCAAGTGGTGCAGGTGTTCCAGCAATCGCGGCAGACGCTGCCGCTGCTCACCCGCGGACTGATCGGGCTCAGCGAATTCCTCGCCGTCGCCTGGCCCTGGCTGGCGGCCATCGTCATTGGCGGCTGGGTGGTGACCCGGGCTGCGCTGCGCCATGCAAGTCTGCGCCGGCGCCGGGACGGCATCGTGCTGCGGCTGCCGTGGCTGGGCACGCTGGTCCGCAGCGTCAATACCTCGCGCTTCGCCAGCACGCTGGCGATACTTGTCGGCGGCGGCGTGCCGCTGCTCGCGGCACTCGACTCGGGTGCGCGGGTCATGGGCAATCTTGCATTACGCGAGGCCGTTGAGCAGACCGTCGACAGGGTGCGCGAGGGGGCGACCCTGTCCCGCGCGCTGGCTGCAACCCGGGCATTCCCGCCGCTGCTGATCCACCTGATCGCCAGCGGGGAAGCGAGCGGCCGGCTGGAGCAGATGCTGGAACGTGCCGCGCAGCTCGAGACCCAGTCGCTGGAACGCCGGCTGGCGGTGTTCCTGACGGTGCTCGAGCCGGCGATGATCCTGATGATGGGCGGCATCGTGCTGCTGATCGTGCTGGCAATCCTGTTGCCGGTGATCGAGATCAACCAGCTGGTGCGCTGAACCCTGCGGGGAGTTCGGATCGAGCTGATGCTGTGCCAGGTCTGATCCCCGGCAAGCGCGAAATCAATATAAGATATTGATTACATTAATTATTTTAAGATGCACGACTAACCGGGGAGCTAGCGCGACTGGCTTGCTGGTCCCCATTTTTCTTCGTGCGAGCCCGGCGGTGCCGGATGAAAGAACAATACCGTCCAGATCCAGCTGATCCACTCTGACAGCACTGTTTTGGCGCCGACGCTGGTCCGCCACCAGTGGTCCGGGTCGTAAGTAACCGGTTGCGCGGACAGGATGCCGACGCGAACCTGCGGGCCGAAAGCCATGCGATAGAGTGCATGGGTGCGTCGGCTGTGCACGCCGGAGGAATACACGTCGATGGCATCGATTGCCTGTCCTGACCGGGACAGATGGTCTCGAACCATGACAGCGCTGAGGTAGGTGCGATCCTGCGCCGATTCCGGTGCTGGTACTGCAGTGACCGCAGATTCGGGCAGACCGCGCTGGAGCAGATAGTCCCGTGCCAGCGCGGCATAGCTCGTGCGCGTGCTGCGGGAGAGATCGTCAGGAACGGCGCCACCAGTGGTAATGACGCCGGTGTATCCCCCGCCGCGGAACCTGGTGACGGCTTGATCAAGTTCATTCGGTGTGATCCATCCTTCGATGACCAGCAATAAGGCATCAGAAGGCTCATCGACTGCAAGGAAAGAATGAATATGGTAGAGCATGCCGACTATTACGGTGGCGATTATGGCAAGACCCGCGCATAAACCTGCAAGGGTTGGAACCCAAATGGTCACGCGACGGAAAAGAAGTTGGTAAAGCATTGGTAAATCTTGCGGTGGTAAAGCCTGATGAGTTTAGTGTGCGGAACAGACGCTGCATTCGAAGAATGAAATCCGTGTAACAAATTTAATGATATCAATTGGGGCAGCGCGGTTCGGTTACGAAGTCCGTTAACGGAGCATTCAATCTGCATATTCGGATATCATCGTTGTACTGTATGCCTTGCGTTACTGATCCAGAAGCATACATACCCCAGTGTGCGGTACGTAATGTGGTACCGGGTTGCTTGAGAAGTTGAGGGATACGTCCACGCAACATGGGTTGGCCATCCTGCCAAGTTTGAACAAAGCCTGTTGTTCCGTTATAAATAATATAGACCGTGAGGCGTACCCATTTTTTAAGTGGGAAATCGGGTTGTGCGCCCAAATTAATATATTCCCCGAAAAACGGCTTAGCATGTGCAAATTCAAGTTTTCTGTTGCGGATCGACATGGTATGTAATGCCCAATTGCCAGTTTTTGTTTCAGTGTCATAATTGCCCCAAGTGCCCAAATGAATCCAGTCGGTTGGAGACATTTTCTCGTGATCGATATCCAGATAAACCATGAAGGTGTTGATTAGTGGTGTAGCCAGATTAATGGTGATTCCAGGGTAGGCGCGATGATTGTGTTGTGAGGCTGCTACTATCCAACCCTTATAGGCGTAAGAACCTGAATGTACCGGCTCACCAGAGTTTCGATTCACAATGGTCCATGCTGAAGAGCGGTTTGCTGGCATGCTGCCAGAAGGAGAATATGATCCGTTGTCAAAGTTGAGCCATTCGCCGCCGGGAAACCCGCGTTCAAAGCCACTTTCCCATGCTGGTAGGGCCGCTAGAGATGTGCCAAGGCCAAGTGTCATACATGAAAGACAAGTGAAGATAAATGCAAAATTTCTTACGAAGTTCAATAATGTGGAATAAGTAAATATCATGGTTGCATGACATTTGATGATGCTCGATTGATCGATAATTGCTCTGAAAAATTTTGGTCTCCCGACCGGCAGAAACATCCATCCTTGCGCCTCGTAATATTCTCTCATGGACTGGATTGCTTTGATCGAAGGAAATCCAGCTGACTCATAATCAATACAGTAGCCTGCGTTCGCATTAAGGGTGGTT